>NZ_JBHIRB010000009.1:0-101035 GCF_042196845.1 Bartonella sp. AA9NXGY | reverse complement strand
AGCAGATATTCCAATACCAAATTCAGTTAGCCACCCAGACAAACTTTTAGATTTGTCAAAGAATGAATATTACGAAATCGCACTCTCTAAGATGTAAAATTGATCATGCCAAAACCACGCCCTCCTCATCTCGTTAAACAAATTACCCAACATGGCAAAATCGTATGGTATGTACGTATTGGTCATGGAAAACGTATTAGAATACGCGGTACCTATGGAACGCAAGAGTTTGTTGACAACTACAAAAGCGCACTTGCCGAGTTACAAGGGCTTATACTTCCTAAATCCAAAACCGGTAAACTTGTTGAAGGGTCATTTGCATGGCTGCTTAAACAATATTTTAACAGCGTTCATTGGCATAGCCTTGCTAAAGATACCAAAAAACAAAGAGAACTCATTCTTATGAAGGTATGTGATACTATAGGAAATATTCCATACCGAGCAATTGAAAAAAAACATATTATAGCTGGTGTTGAACGCCGCAAAGAAATGCCAGCAGCAGCTCAAAATTTTTTGAAAGCACTTAATGGACTTTTTAAATGGGCAATTGAACAAGGTCTTTTAGAAAGTAACCCAGCTTTAGGCGTTAAAAAACCCTCTCTCAAAAACAAAAATGGCTTACCCACTTGGATAGAAGAAGACGTTGAAAAATATTATCAACATTGGTCTGTCGGTACCCATGAACGTGTTTGGATTGATGTTCTTTTGTATACGGGCTTGCGTCGTGGTGATGCTGTTCGCATTGGTTGGAAAGACGTAAAAGATAATATCATTCATCTCAAAACAGAAAAGAGCCAATTTAAAACAGATGTTTTTCTGCCTATTTTACCAGAACTCGCACAAACCCTTAAAACTGGTCCTATTGGTGACGAAACATTTATTTGTGGTAAAAAAGGTACAAAATTTACCAAGGAAAGCTTTGGACATGCGTTTTTAAAAGCATGTACCAAAGCAGGTATCAAAAAATCAGCGCATGGTTTAAGAAAATTAGCAGCAACACGCGCAGCTAACTCTGGTGCAACGGTCTCACAATTGAAAGCACTTTTTGGCTGGACAGATGACAGTATGGCATCTCTTTATACCAAGAGCGCAGATCGTAAAAAGCTCGCAATAGAGGCAATTAAAAAACTTCAAAAAAATGAGGGATAGAGGCAAAAAAATATAATAGAATCAATAATCTTTAAATTCCCTTATATTTGCTTAATATATTTGATTTTATTGTAATATAATATGCCCAGCAAGGCCATGATGCCACATCTTCCCATATAGCCCAAATTTGCTCAGCACTTGCTTCTGTACTAATCTCTTCACTATATATCCAATTAAACACGATAATCTCCCCTTTTTTACAAATTACTTATCTTTAGTGATAAAGAATAATATAAAAAAGTATCCTTAAAGCTGCACCACGATAAGATACTTAATACTCTCAGATTTACTTAATATGTAATGACTAACTCAACAAGCGATATTACTAAACTAAACACACAAGTATTCAGGATAAATGAACAATATTTTCAATACTAAACAAAATATCTTTTTTAAGTTTAGACAATAGCAAAAATAGAAGTTACGCATCATATAAGATATCAATGCAGACTGCATAGCTTAAAGCTTTCAACTGTTGATGAAATGTGATGATTAAGGTATGGCAGAAAGAAATTAGATAAAAAAGATCATAACTATTATCGAGGAATATATATCCTATTGGAGAAAAAACATCCTTCTGTATTAAAGCTAATAAAAATTCATCAATTCCTTTAACATTAGAATCTTTTATTGATTTTCTGCTTAACCTTTTAAAAACCATATAAAATGAAGAAAACTGTGAAAAAGCATTTTTTCATCCTATCGGATAAAAACAAGAACTTTCTCAAGATGTAAGCGATCGTAATTTATAGAGACGTATTGCTGTCTCACCATAAAAACGCTCATCATCTAGATAAAAGACGTCAGGTAAATAAATCATTGTATCTTTCTTTTCTTCAAGTATGAAGAGTGTATCAGCTTTTGCCCACCCTCCTCGCAAAGCTTCTACAAAAGCACGTTCACCTAAACAACGGCTATAGGGAGGATCAGCGCAGATAACATCAAATGGCAGCATTGTGCCAATATTGCCAAGTTTGGTCGCATCACGACGCAAAATCCGTCCTATCGACTGTAATTCAAAGGCTTCTATATTTTTTTGAAGCAACCCACGCCCCTCAACCGAGTTTTCAACAAAAACAGCCGCCTTTGCTCCACGCGAAAGTGCTTCGATGCCTAAAGCACCAGTACCAGCAAAAAGATCAAGAATGCGTTTATTGGTCCAAAACTCTTCTTCACGGCTAGAAAGAATATTAAAAAGGCTTTCACGTGTACGATCACTCGTTGGGCGAATCGACTGATTAACAGGCGAAAACAAAACACGCCCAGCAAATTTACCGCCTATGATCCGCACGTGGACCTCCAAATCGCTTCGAAGTTTTTGCACCGTCCCTATGTGGTTTAGATTTTTTCATAGCACCACCAAACGATTTTACCTTTTTCTTTCTCTCAAAAGAATGCTCATCATGACCACCTTTTATCATTTTCTCTTTATCCTTTAAAAAGCGATCTTTCTTACCAAAGGGATGCGTCTCGTCATAAGATATTTTGCCATGTTTTTGAACAAAACTTTCCCTCTTCTCTTTGTATGACGGATTTTCTTTTAGTTTTTCCTTGCCTCGATGAAAGGACTTTCTACCATCCAAATCGCTCTTATGATCATGCGATTTCTCCTCACTATAGGAAGGCTTTCTACGTGCACTTTGCGGACGTGCACCAGGAGCCATCCAAACATTAGCACGGCGAGAACGCGGTAGAAAACGCTCTGCTTTTCCTTCTTCACTTTTCTCCTTCTTTACATTCTCATGAGACTTTGTACTTAATCGTGCGCGACTATGTTCAACAGAACCATCTCTTGGTCGGCGTCGTATCGCCCTTTCACTTGAGAAAACCCAACCATCATTTGCAACAGAAAGATCTTTCTGGCTTTGCTTTTCTGCAACAACTGCAGAATTTGAAAATGGCTTAAGAATAGGAGCATCAAAATCTGCATTGGCTTGCATAATTAAACGCTCCCCCAACTGATCTCGTAACATCCGCCCTTTTAACTCTTGCACGGCTCCTTCTTCTAAATCAGAGAGATGAAATGGACCATAAGATACACGTATTAATCGATTAACTGATAATCCCAATGCCCCTAAAACATTCTTTATTTCACGATTTTTTCCTTCTCGCAAAGCGACAGAAAGCCATACATTCGACCCTTGTTCGCGTTCAATTGATGCTTCAATCGAACCATAAAAAATACCATTAATCGCAATACCATTTTTAAGGTTATCCAACGCGCTCTGCTTGACTCTTCCATGAGCACGGACACGATATTTGCGGACCCACCCCGTTACAGGAAGCTCTAATACACGCGCTAAGCCACCATCATTGGTTAAAAGCAAAAGCCCTTCCGTGTTAATGTCAAGCCTTCCAACAGAAAGAACACGCGGCATTCCTTTTGGTAAATTACTAAAGACTGTAGGTCTGCCTTCAGGATCACGGTTCGTGGTGACAAGACCTGCTGGCTTATGGTAAAGCCATAAACGCGTTCGTTCTATAGGAGGTAAAGGTTTGCCATCAACTTTAATAACATCAGAGCGGCTAACATTAAAAGCAGGCGTTGTCACGACTTTACCATTCACAGAAATACGACCTGCAACAATCATCATTTCTGCATCTCGACGCGAAGCAATACCAGCACGCGCTAACCTTTTAGCAATTCGTTCACTCTCATTATTTTCATTCATTTGCGTTTCAAACCAATCTTTGCAAGTATGTTCAGAAAATTATTCACATGCACCATACCGCTTATCCTGAAAAATGAAGTAGCATAATCATTTATCATTTTCTATCCTTTAACGACAATAATGTATCTGTCGACTTGCAAGTTTGTTTTAAACTCTTTAAAAAATAGAGGTGTTCTTTTCATTATAAAAGCGTAATAAATTATTCATTCCATAGCATTCCTTATCGAGATAACCTTTAGATTTTCTATACCTTCAGTAGAAAGAATATTATGACTTTGACGCCCATGGAAATAGCCCTTTTAGAAGCGCAAGAGGCTGCAAAAAAAGATGAAGTTCCCGTAGGTGCTGTCATTACACGTGGAAAAGCTATCATTGCACGCGCTGGTAACTTTATAAAATCTGCATATGACCCTACAGGACACGCAGAAATACGCGCAATCCGTATGGCTTGCGAAACATTGCAAAACGAAAGGCTTCCTGATTGCGATCTTTATGTAACACTTGAACCTTGTGCTATGTGTGCCGCTGCCATTTCATTTGCACGCATACGACGTCTCTATTATGCAACAAATGATCCCAAAGGAGGTGCTATAGAAAATGGCCCACGTTTTTATCAGCAACCAACCTGCCATCACAAACCTGAGATTTATTCTGGTTTCAAGGAAAAAGAAGCAGCTCAATTACTTAAAGACTTTTTTGTACAAAAGCGATACTAAAAATAATTCTTCTTCCATAACTTTCACTCTTTAAAAACTATCCTACTTCTCAAAAAAGACTGTTAATTCTTCTGATATATATAGCAAAAGCTATTTCGAAGCATTTTTTCTCTCTTTTAATTCTGCATATTGTTTCTATTAGATGGTACATTCATTCAAAAGAATAATTCATTATTTTGTATATAAAATATAAAGTCCAAAATATCGTAGATATGCTCTCATTTCAAATTACATTGAAACAGTAAAAATCACTTTCTTGCACATCATAAGCGGAATTATCGTCTGGATAAAGAACGTTTTAGAAAAGACTAAAAATGTCTCTTATGAAAGCTCTCAAATGCAAAAATTATCGCAACATTGGAGTCTGTAAAATAAAATGATGGTATCCACTTTCTCCTTCCTAAGCATAAAGTATTGGAGCACAATAGATTTTACGTTATACTAGCCACATGAGCAATGTTGTAAAATGAGCTTGAGAAATGTTTCGTGTTAAGGAAACGCATAAGGAATCTCTCGATGCTGTTGTCATATTGCTATTTCATGAGAATACCCCCCTCCTACAGCAGCATTATAACTGCGCGCGAATGAGAGCTTGGTATCATAAGTAATTGGAAAAATACTTTACTTTAAATATTTTGTCTTTTCCCTATCGACCAATAGGTGCGGTTTTTGCCGGTTGGCGATAACTTAAAGGTGGTTCAGTGAGATAGCGACGGTATTTTGAACTTCCAACTTGTGCTCTCTGACGACGTAAATATTCCTGTCGTTGCTTCGCATTCAACTGTGAAGGATTTTCTGAACCAACGCCATTAACTGACGATCCTTTGTGAGGAAAAGGAGTATTTCCTTGATGCTTCTTCGATGCTGCCATTTCATTGACAGATCTATCTTGTTGTGGTACCGGCAAAAATCTGCGTGAACTAGGGCTTGGTATTACAAGTTTTGGATGAGGTTTCATAACAATCTGGCTGCTGTTATTTGTTGGTGTTAATGAAGTGATATTAGCAACATCTTCAAAAAACTGTATTGAAACTGGTTTATTGGTACCATAGGTAGGAGCGGATAAATTGCATCCCGTTAAAACAAAGCACATCCCTAAAATTCCTATTGGAAATATTTTTATTTCACGTTTTCTCACTGCCTATTCCATTTCCTAGGTGTATGGCTGATTAATATTCCCGTTATTTATGAGAGAACGGTCCATACACAAATTTCCCCCCTGCAGATAAAACAACGGAATTTTTTTCGTACCACAAAAAACTATATTCATCAATATGAGAAATTTACTTGCATTTCTTTCCTTTGATCTAAAACTTTAAATCTTGCCAAGAATCTGCAATTCCCGCAAAGCAGCTGCATCACGAGCAGATACATCCGGATAAGCTGGATCACTTCCAACATCTTGTGTATAACGCCATGATCGAGCACATTTTTTTCCTAATGCCTTCTCTGGATATACACCAACACCTTCAACATCATTCAAAGTAAAAGCATCAGAAGGTATCGTGTCCTGCGTAATTGTGAGCGCACTGGTAATACAGATCTCCGCCATATCCACATTTTCTAATGCCTCTCGTAAAACCAGATTGGAAATAAAAACAATAGGCGCAGCTTCCAAAGAGGATCCAATACGCTTATTAGCACGTTCAAGCTCTAAAGCACCTGTCACAACTTTACGGACCTGCCGAATTTTTTTCCAACGCTCAGCCAAAGATTGGTTTTGCCATTCTTCTGGTACAGAGCGAAATTGTTCCAAATGCACCGATTGGCTTCCTGGATAACGCTCTAACCAAGCTTCTTCCATAGTAAAAGGTAACATTGGAGCAAGCCATGTGACCATATGCTCAAAAATCTCACGGACAACCTGCAAGGAAGCCTTGCGTTTTTTTGATGAAGGTGCATCACAATAAAGAGAATCCTTGCGGATATCAAAATAAAATGCCGATAACTCAATGATTGAAAAATCCAATAATGCACGCATAATCTTTTTAAAATCAAATTCATCGTAAGCGCGATTAATCAACTGATCAAGTTCAAAAAGCCTATGCAATATAAATTTTTCAAGATCCGGCAGTGCACCATAAGATATTTCTTCTCCATCATCATGTGCTAAAGTTCCTAGCATCCAACGAATTGCATTGCGTAGTTTACGATATGAATCCACATTTGTTTGAAGTATTTTTTTGCCTAAACGCTGATCTTCCCAATAATCGGTTGTCATAACCCAGAGACGAAAAATATCAGCTCCAGATGTTTTAATGATCTCTTGCGGAACAACCGTATTGCCTAAAGATTTAGACATTTTCTTACCATTCTCATCCAAAGTAAAACCGTGTGTGATCACGGACTTATAGGGAGAACAAGCACGCGTACCACAGCTTTCCAAAAGAGAAGATTGGAACCATCCGCGATGTTGATCTGAACCTTCAAAATAAACATCAGCAGGCCATTTCAAATCAGCCCGATCTTCTAACACAAAGCTATGGCTGGCTCCAGAATCAAACCAAACATCCAAAATATCATAAACCTGTACCCAAGGCTCATGTGCACGCTCACCTAAAAAACGTTCACGTGCTCCTTCAGCAAACCATGCATCTGCCCCTTCTGCTTCAAAAGCCCGTAAAATACGCTCGTTCACACCTTCATCTTTTAGAATAACACCATCCTCATTTGCAAAAATACAAATAGGAACACCCCAAGAACGCTGACGAGAAAGAACCCAATCAGGACGATCTTCTATCATAGAAGCTAGGCGGTTTTGTCCAGAAGATGGCACAAAACGCGTTTTTGAAACAGCTTCCAAAGCCCGACTACGTAAAGTTGAACCATCCCCAAAATCTTTATCCATTGAAATAAACCATTGCGGTGTATTGCGAAAAATAACGGGTTTTTTTGAACGCCAACTATGGGGATAGGAATGCTTTAAACGCCCCCGTGCAAACAATCGATCTGCTTTAATTAAAGCATTAATGACCTCTTTATTGGCATCACCCATTTTTCCATTATCATCAATAACACGTGCAGGTCCTCCTTCACGATCTGGTCCTAAACCTGGAACATCTTTCGTATAGAACCCTGCATCATCAACAGGAAACGGTATAGATGAATCAATCCCCGCTTGCTCCAGTAAGGACTTATAATCATTCCAAATTTCAAAGTCCTCACGCCCATGGCTTGGTGCTGTATGGACAAAACCTGTACCAGCACTCTCTGTTACGTGCGAACCATCAAGCAATGGAATTTTATAATTATACCCTCCAGCTAAACCTTTGAGTGGATGAGAAAGAACAAGAGCTTTCAACTCTTCAGAAGAAATAACACGCAAATGCTTCAAAACAAGTTTGGCTTTTTCTCCACAACTCATCGCTAAAGCGTCTGCAAAGAGAAGCTTTTCTCCCACTTGAGGACCAAAATCATTTTCAGCACTTTCAACTTCGTAAATACTATAAGAAATTTGCGAAGAATAACTCACTGCACGATTGCTTGGAATCGTCCACGGTGTTGTTGTCCAAATGACGACATGAGCACCATATAAATCATCAGAATTTGCTTCAAAAACAGGAAACTTAACCCAAAGCACCTCTGATTCATGATCATGATATTCAATCTCAGCCTCTGCCAAAGCCGTACGTTCCACAACAGACCACATCACTGGCTTGGAACCACGATAAATCTGATCTGACATAGCAAATTTTATCAATTCACTGGCAATGCGTGCTTCTGCATGAAAAGCCATTGTAGTATAAGGCGTATTAAAATCTCCCACAACACCAAGGCGTTTAAATTCTTCACTTTGAATAGTTACCCAATGCTGTGCAAATTCACGGCATTCTTGACGAAACTCGTTAAGAGGTACCTCATCCTTATTTTTTCCTTGTGCTCGATATTTTTCTTCAATTTTCCATTCAATTGGAAGCCCATGGCAATCCCAACCAGGTACATAATTTGCATTAAAACCGCGCATTTGGAATGAACGAACAACCACATCCTTTAGAACTTTATTTAAAGCATGCCCGATATGAATATGACCATTTGCATAAGGCGGACCATCATGAAGAATATAAAATGGACGATCTTTTGCTTGTTGACGCAATTGCGCATAAAGCCCCATATTTTCCCAACGCGCCATCAATTCAAGCTCTTTTTGCGGAAGCCCTGCACGCATAGGAAAATTTGTCTGTGGGAGATAAAGAGTTTTTGAATAATCTATTGTTTCATTTTTCACAGCCATTGTGAAATATCCCTGTCCACTTTTACGATTTCATTTTTGCATAACTTCCCTGAACCCTGCAACTCTGGTTTTTATCTATAGGGAAAGCCGAGCTTATCATTCGTATTAAGCAGCGATCAGGAAAATATATCATCACACTCTATGGGCTTTATCATGAAATTCACAAGAAAAGAAACCAAAAAGTGATCTTAAAAAAAAATAAAGGCTCCACTGACAGTGGAGCCTCTTAGAAATTTACTCTTTAAAAAATTAGAATTTATAAGCTACACCAACACGGAAATCATTGGTTTTGTAGTTAACTTCAAGTTTTTCCTTTGCAAATTTCTTTTTACCAAAATCAGAGTAACGATATTCTGCACGTACAATCACATTATCTAGAAGCGAGAAATCAACGCCACCACCAAGTGTGTAACCAATCATGGTTTTTGTTTCATCAGCTAAGTTCTTAGAAGAAACGACTCTTCCATCCTCATCCTTAACAGATATTGATACAGTGTCTTGGAATTGCCCATAAGCAATACCACCAGCAAGATAAGGCATAAAGCGATCAGCAGCAAAACCAATACGTACCCGTGTAGCACCACCCCAATTTTGTTTGAAAGTATGACTTAAAGTTTCAACTGCATCCTCTTGATCAAGACCAAGTTCAGAAGCCATCTTTTTTATTTGTTCTATACCATATACACTGGAAGCGTTCTTATCCACCGCTTGTGTACTTTGTGCACCGTGTCCAGCCATATTCTGTCCACCATGAGAACGAGAAGCATGTGGATTAGCATTTCCGCTACCATGGGTGCCATGATGACCTCCGTATTGGGCTCCGCTTGTTCCATTGGAAGCTTTTGCTGTTTCAGAAGATGATCCTGATCTCGCGAGGACAAATGTCCCTCCGCTCGGTACTGTTCTTTCTTTTAATGATGATTGTTCCGATGCAGGTGCTTTTGCTG
This sequence comes from Bartonella sp. AA9NXGY, assembly GCF_042196845.1. Taxonomy (NCBI): domain Bacteria; kingdom Pseudomonadati; phylum Pseudomonadota; class Alphaproteobacteria; order Hyphomicrobiales; family Bartonellaceae; genus Bartonella; species Bartonella sp. AA9NXGY. The sequence continues at coordinate 91,320 of NZ_JBHIRB010000009.1, read as the reverse complement.
CTGGCTGACTTGATTCTGTTCCCGTTGATGAGATAGAGGGCGCGGGTTTTACAGCAACCGATTTTATTGGATTAGCTTGCACTTGTACAGCCCCTGCTGATACAGATGATGTTTCTGCAGATTTTGCAGACGCAGTTACTCCATTTGTTCCTCCTACTGATGGTTGATCTCCTGTGTCTGATCTTGCCAATAGGAGCGTTGACTGCTCTGGTGAGCTTGCTCCTGTGGTAGAGGATATTGATTTAGGTGCAGGTGATTTTAATCCATTTACCCTGCTTACCAATGTCGGTCCTGTACCTGATCTTTCCAATGAGGACGATGGCGATTGCACTGAACTCACCGTCTGTCTAGAGGATGCTGATTGTGGTATTGGCGATGCAGATGGCGTTTTTAATGGTGGTGTTGAAACTCCTGAATTTTCCCTTCCCACTACCACTGTTTTTTCTGCTGTTGAATTGACATTGCCAGAACTTCTAGTTGTTGCTGCTTTATTTGATTGTGTTGCTCCTGTTTGTGGTTGTTGAACTGTATTTACTGATCTAGTTAGTGCTTGACTGGATTGCGCTGCAACAGATTGTTCTGACGTGGATCCTGCTGTTGGAGTCCCTACTGTTGTAGTTCCTGTACCTGCAGGTGCTCTTGAGGTGTCTTTTTGCGTTTGTACTCCTTCTGTTGCTTGTGAGGTTGGAGATATTTGTGGTTTTGCGGATCTGCGGGATCTTACGACTGCATTTTCTACTGTAGTGTTATCAGCCGCTCCTATGGTAATGGTCTTTGTGTGTTTTTTTCCAGATACCATTAAATCCGTATCGATGCCAAAAATAAAGTTGTCACCGAGATCAATATTAGAACCTGCATAAAAACCACCTGCAAACCCTGAAAGTTTAGGAGAGAACTCTTTATCCAGTGGTAAACTCTTTTCTTGACCAACAAGAGCCATATCAGCTTTGCTTGAAAAACCACCAGCTTGGACACCTAAATAAAGACCTGTCCATGAAAAAGTAGGTGCAACAATGGTAGAAGCAGTCGATGATGCTGGCTGATGAGGAATCATAACATCAGCAGCTAGTGCTGTAGACGCTGAAATTAAAGAAAAAATAGACGCTGTTATTAAACGTTTTGTATTCATAAAATCTCTCCAAATATCCAAAATGAAATTCATATAGAGCATCTTTTCTGAAAGATCTGTAGCAAAAATGACACACTCACAAAAAAATAAAGAATTTTTGCAAATAAGGCTTCTTAAACTTTTAATTTTGCATTCAATAAGAATTTGTAAACTAAATCACACTAAAATTATGTGTATTAAAGTTGGATTCATTTTCATTAAAGTTTCGCATAACTGTTAATGATAATATTCTTTATAAATTTCTTTTACCAAAATCTAAATAACAGTATTCTGCATACAATAAACTATTATCTGTTATTGCAAAATCAATACCAGCGCAAACAGTGAAATCAAATATTGCCTTTTTTAAAACCAAGCGCCATCAAAGTTTCATCTATTTACCAGCATGATCTACTTTTAGTACTTTAGCAATAGTATTTTGTATCTAAAATTCAGAAAAACAAAGAAATTATTCAAACACTCGCAAAAAAACTTTTAGATTCTTTGCATAAACATCTTCATCCTGCCACATCACATTGATTTATAAAGATAACTTATTGTTTTCATGTTGAATGAAAAAACTAATTCTGTAGGATTCTATCATTTAAAATCTGTTCCATGTTGTATTAATTAAAATCACTTGCTTGCACGTTACAAGCGAAATTTTCGTAAGGACGGACAAGGCTTTCTCTGCTGAAGCAAGACTTAAGGCTGGCATTCAAGTTGTTCTGAATGCTTTTTACAATAAGGGCTATTTAAGCGTCTCTCAACACTTCGCTGAGGCATGACAGCACCAGGACGACATATGGGAAGGTTGTCTGATTTATGGTTCTCACACCAATCTTGTATTGTAAAGCTAGGGCGAAAACCTGATTGCGCCATACACATTTCAATACTGGCAAATTGATTCAAATCTAGCGCCACAACCTTATTAAGGTCCGGTACTCCACATTCTAAAAGTATTTTATTTCTCCATAATGCTGGAGAAAGTGAGGGAATTGAGTTAACACATCCAGTGATACTTAACAGAGCTATACAACTCAACAGTTTTAAGATTTTCTTCATTCTTCCCCTCTTTTAATGGATTTATTTACGATAAAAAGCTCATAAGCCTGCTGATATTTTCTGTCATCGCTTCATTAAAACAACGGTGAACAATATTGAGATGATTGGTTGAGTAAATAATCCCGCCATTCCAAGCGAAGGCAAGGATGGCGGATTGTTGATCATCACAAGAAAGACTTAAGGTTTGCATTCAGGTGCATTTTTATATTTTTTACAATAAGGGCTGTTTAAGCGCTTCTTGACACTGCGCTGTGATATGATAGCACCTGGACGACAAATGGGCAAGTTTTCGGCTTTATGATTTCCACACCAGCCTCCCCCCACATCATATTTATAGCGAAATCCCGCTTGGAGCATGCAAGCATCAATGGTTGCATTTGCATTGTAGTTGAGCTTTCTGGATCCTTATCATAAGGAATTGGCATACCACATTCTAATAATGCTTTTGCTACCTCTGTAAAATCTGCTCCTGGTTTTTCCCATGCCCCTATAGAAGATGTGGGAGTTTATTAAACTGGCACCCAGCTATACTCAATAGAGTTATCACACTTAATAATTTTAAGGTTTGTTTCATTTTTTGCTCCATGAATTAATTGAATCAATTTGTATACGGTGAGATGAACCATAATTATGTCTACATGCTCGATCCACATTTGCATAACAAACATGAGGGCTGGGATAACTAAATAGTACTTTCTTTGCCTCTTTAACTGCGTTACTACCAAAGGGTCTTTGGTAAAAAGTAGCGGAATTTCCACCAAATACTACACCAACAAAATCATCTGCATGGTTTTCCAAGCCGACAGTGGTTTGCTTGCCATCCTTTAAGATATATAACGTATCTGCCATGTCTTGAGTATTATAAGCTGGACCAAAGAAATTAACCGTTGTTTCCTTTGCTATACCGAGAACACCATGCTTTACTAAATTATATGATCCATTTCCTGCTGTTATGGTACCACGACTATGGGCATCATCATGCAATCCTGTATTGCCATAAAGATACATTATATCCTAGAATTTCTTGGTTGAATTGGTCAATCCAAAAAAAAATCTACCTTCCAGAAACTTCTGAAAAATCGCTATCCCTACTTCCACTTCCCAGTCTTCAGCTTCTGGGAAGTATGTAAAATAAAGGGGACCATGATCATTGTCAACAAACTGGACAGTATAACGCGCAGCATCATCTGGTGAGGTAAAAATACCATTGTAAAACATATGAACCTTGCCATCAGAACCTTTTTGTAAATGTTTTTCTTCTTCAGGCGTTAAATAACGATACAGAGGGACTTGTCTTCCATAACTGTCTTTGATAGGTTTTCCATTTTTATCTGTTGCATAGAGGACATTGCCATTTTCATCATGCAAAACCTCACCCTCAGGATGCTCTTTGAGATATGCGAATTCGCGTATTTTGTCCCAGTATCCCAATCCTTCATCCGATAAATCATTGATCATATCTACGCGATTATGCACTGCTCCCTCAAGCGGTGCGACATCTAGCTGTCCTACAGCTTGGTGGGCTGCTGCGGTGTTGCGGTTGAGAGAGCCAATGATTTGTCCAGCATCTTGCCCCATCGCCCTCTGTCCAGTTGTATCAGTAAGGATGATAGTCCCATCACTGATAGCAGATTTGGTTTCCCCTTCTGCTGCATCCTTGGCTTTGCCGTGATTTAAAACATTCTTGGCAATGTTTTTTATCGTGTCATTCCCAGAAAGGCTAAACCCATGGCTGCTGGCTTTAGCATGGGCACTGTTGCTGATATCACTGGTGCTAATGCTTCCTGTGGTCAGGCTGTTTTTATCTGCCGGCGCGGTGCTGGCAATGATGCCTCCGGTTAGGGTCGTTTTGTCTTTAACAATGATATTAAAGCCGCCTTCACCCGCTTTGATACCTGATTGCTCCACAACACTATGATAATCGCTAGAGGATTTATCCCTTTTGGAAAGAGGCGCTCATAAAGCCCCCCACCTATTTACTAAGGAAATTAAACGTGTGTAACATCAAACATATCATCATACAGCCTGCTAAAGATGAGAGCTTTGTTTTTTACCATTGGCTATGAAAGAAAATCCTTTGAGGACTATTTCAATCAACTTATCAAAAATAATATTAAACTTTTGTATGATATTCGTAAAAATCCAATAAGCAGAAAATACGGATTTTCAAAAAGACAATTAGAGAAAGTTGTAAACAACATTGATATTGAATATATGGCATATGCCTGAACTTGGAATTGCCTCTGAAAAACGAAGAAATTTGAAAACACAAAAGATTATGATCGCCTTTTTGAAGATTATCAAAATACAACTCTCAAGGATAATTCTTGTGCAATAAACAAATTATATCAAATTTTTTTAAACAAAAAGCGCGTTGCAATCACCTGTTTTGAAGCTAATGTATGCATGTGTCATAGAGGACAACTCGCATTAGCTCTCATTCCATTGCCTGATTGGAAATATGAAATTAAGCACATCTAAAAAAATAAATTTGCATATTTTAAAAAAATGTGAGTGCCCATATGCCTCCCAGCCCCCTACCCATTCCTAATAACTTTTAAGTGATGCATGATTCACGCTACGGGTGAATTCTGCGCAAATCAAGGAAAAGAAATATGAACTGACTGATGAAACAATTGAGGTTGGTGGATACATTACACTTTACTGCATCCTTGCTTTGAGAGACTTTGGAGATGTAAAGGCAGGTGATCTTGGCGCTTTTATACAAAAAGAAGACAATCTAGGTCATGATGGCAATTGCTGGATAAGTGATGATGCAAAAGTCTATGGTTATGCCAAAGTTTTTGGGGATGCACATGTTTACGGAAACGCTCGTGTTTTTGCCAATGCACAAGTTTTCGGTGGTACATTTATTAGTGGAAAAGCTAAAATTTATGACAGTCCATTGATTTCCATCAGAGCAAATATACGCTGGCTATTAAACAAGCGCAAAATGGCATCTCCAAGAAAATAAACAGACTTACAAAAGGCTCTTTCGATTAGTTATTGCATCAGTATTTACAAAGCATGCAATGGCATAATCAATTAGAAACTACTAAAAAATTAAGTATAGAATTCTGAACAATGTTTCTAAAAATATTGCTGATCGTGCACATAAAAGCACCACATCCTTGACGCCGTAGACAGAAGGCGAGCTACTCTCGCAGCGGCAAAATATTTTTTGACCTCTTTAAACAATCTCTTTAATTGGGCGGTTGATAATGCCCTTTTAAATAGAAATCCTGCCTTTAATATAAAAGCACCAAAATCTTTAAACAGTGGGGGATTGCTGCCATGGCTAGAAGAGGACATAGACAAATATTATCACCATTGGTCACACGGTACACATGAACGCGTCTGGATTGATGTTCTTCTTTCACAGGCTTGCGCGCGCGCCGTGATGACACCGTTCGTATCAGCTGGAAAGACGTCAAAGATAATATCATTTATCTCAAAACAGAAAGAGCCAATTTAAAACAGATGTTTTTTTTCCTATTTTACCAGAACTAGAGGAAACCCTTAAAATTGGTCCCATAGGTGATCAAACATTCATTTGTGGTAAAGGTGGAAATAAGCTTGTCAAAGAAAGTTTTGGCAACCTCTTTCGTGAAGCATGTAATGCGGCGGGTATTAAAAAATCAGCGCACCGATTGCGAAAATTAGCAGCAAAACGTGCTGCCAATGCTGGTGCTACGGTTTCGCAAATGAAAGCGCTTTTTGGCTGGACAGAAGATAAAATGGCATCTCTTTATACCAAAACAGCCGATAGAAAACGCCTTGCAATAGAAGCCATTAAAAAACTTCAAAAAGGTTAGAGCAACGGGCGGAAGCTAAAAAACTAAAGCCCCGTCAAAATTATAAACGAAATCAAAGCGACGTTTGATGTGCTTCAGAAACCAGAGGAGAAATAGGTGGTTGTGTCTGTTGCATTGTTTGCCATAAATTATAATTTGTTTGCATATCCAGCCAAAATTTCGCTTTACTAAAACCAGCTAGTTCTAATTTCACTGCAAGTTCGGTACTCATAGAGGCATGTCCGTTAATCACTCTTGATAGAGAAGCTCTTGTCATATGGAGATGATTAGCTAACTTTTGTATTGTTATCCCCATTTCGTCTAAGAAAGCTACTTTTAGAACTTCGCCCGGATGTGCGGGGTTATGCATCATTATTTTCGTTCCTTTCATCAATGGTAATCTTGATAATCAACAAGCTCCACATCTGTTCCTATAAAGCGAAAAGTAACACGCCAATTTCCATTCATCCATATAGAATAGTACCCTGTAAGTTCACCTTTAAGAGGGTGTATTTTAAAGGCAGGCGCTCTCAACATTTCAGGCGTAGTAGCACTTGTTAAAGCCGTTAAGATAACGCGTAATTTTTTAAGTGATCTGGTCAAATAGCTTTTGTGGAACCTGTTGTATAAAATAATTTTAAGCCCTTATATTTAAAACTCACAATTGCCATTACCGCCCCTTGTCATATATCATTGCTATACGGTTAATAACAAATAAGAGTTAAGCCCATGTTAGAAATATCTGATTCTATATCTGGAAAAAATAGATAGGAATAAGTGATAAAAAGCTTCAAAAAGGTTAGGGATAGACACTCAAAAAACATAATAGAATCAATGAATTATAAAACCCTTTACTCTTGTAGTAAATCACTGATTTTAATTACCTTTTTTACACTCTTTTAGTGGTGCAAAACTATAACGATGTAATCCTATAACTGGTCCATATTTATCAAGAGCTGTACGATGCGCTAGCGTTGCATAACCTACATGCTTCTCTAAACCATACCCTTTATAAACTTGTCCTGCACATTCCATCATCCGGTCACGCGTTACTTTCGCAATAATGGATGCGGCTGCAATTGAAACCGAACGCTGATCGCCCTTAATCAACGCCATTGCAGGACAGGACAACTCAGAAGGAATATCACGCCCATCAACAAGGACATAGTGGACTGGAATGACTAATCCTATAATACAGCGACGCATTGCTTCTAAAGTTGCTTTTCTAATATTGGATTGATCAATTGTACGAGCACAAAGACTGGCGACTGAAACCGCTAATGCACTTTGCAAAATTTCATGATAAAGTCTATTTCGTTGGAGAAAAGAAAGTTTTTTTGAATCATTTAACCCATTAGGAATACGATCTTTATCCAAGATAACCGCTGCTGTTACCACAGGTCCAGCGAGAGGCCCCCGTCCTACTTCATCAACACCTGCTATATGAAAAAAACCCTGTTTTTGCAAATCCAATTCGCACGAAAAATTTGGTTGAAGCGGCAAATTAAACATCTTTGATACATCACAAATACAACAAACATACATCTATTTCTGTAGCCTGATCATTTTTTGCAAGCATTACAGTTTTAAATGGCTCTTCAAACATTCCACGAATTCTTGCACAAAAAATAAAAAACACATTTCTTTGGTTACCCTCTTTCATTATGTATAATAAAATCATGATGAAATAAAAGCTTTTATATTTATTTATCAAATATTTCCTAAAGTCATGATAGGTTTTACAAACCAATTTGGGTGCATTGATTTGATAAAAAGAGCTGCTTGTTGCGCCGTTTGTTTATTTTTAAAAATGCCAAAGCAAGTTGCTCCCGTTCCAGACATACGGGAAAAAAGAGCCCCACATTCATCTAATATAGATAACACTTCAGCTAACTGAGGTGCTATTTTTAATGCAGGAGAAAAAAGATCATTACGCGTTTCTTGTAAAGCTTCAACCAATGAATCAACACTTTTTAAAGCGTTTGTATTAATTTTTAAAGAAGGATTATGACGCTTCTCTAACGCTTTAAAAACAGCTTGTGTTGAAATCTCTTGTCCATGATTAACCAATACCATTGCTAATGAACAAGCTTCTTTTAGTCGTATCATCTCTTGACCAATTCCTTTAACCAAAAGCGGCTGCTGATATTCTAATGCACAAAGGCACATGGGAACATCAGCACCAAGAACTAAGCTCTTTTTTGCTAATTCTTCGTAAGGGCAATCAAGATTCCACTGTTGACGCAACATGCTGATAACCCCAGCTGCATCACCTGAGCCGCCACCAATGCCTGAAGCAACAGGTAATGTTTTTACAAGCCGAAAAAAAGCAGGTTGAGCACATTCCGGAAAAGTCTTATGCATAAAGTCCCGTGCGCGAATAACCAAATTGTCTAAATGAGAAACAAGTCCTTTTGCAAACGACCCCGTCAAAACAAACTGATTATTTTCACAAGGTGCATAATGTAGACAATCACCACTAAGACTAAAATAAACCAAACTTTCTATTAAATGATACCCATCAACACGTTGCCCCACAACATGTAAAGCTAAATTCAATTTAATAGGTGTAAATAAATAGGAATGTCTTTGGAACGAAGTTTGTACATTTGATATCATATGACGTAATATTCACTTACATAGGGTTCTTTTAAAAATTCCCCCCTTTTACCCATACTTTTAGCACGAGCCCTATAAACAGCTTGGAATATTCTTAATCGTTTTCTAAAAAAACAATAAATATAAAGAGTTCTCATACAAAATAAACGACATGTTCTCATTCGTATCATTGCAAGCCTTTTTCCTTCTAGCATCTGTTTTTAGATAAAATCTCTCTGGCTTGAATGATCCTTTCCATCACAAACCATAACGCTGCCAAAGCGCTCGCTCTTCTGCTGCCATCAATGCACTATCAACGACTGTATAAACCGTATGTGCCGTCACTCCTGAAGGCGTTTTAGGTCCTAAAAAACTTTTTGGAGGCATAATAAGTCGAAGTTTTGCATCATTACCAAAGCGCTCCTTAATAACAGAACGTACATCATTCAATCCATCAACCAGACCAAGCCCAACGCTTTGTTTTCCACTCCAAAACATTCCTGTAAAGAGATTCGAATCATCTGATAATTTTTCAGCACGCCGTTCTTTAACCAAATCGATAAAAGTTTGATGCACTTCAAGTTGGAGAGATTTCAAATGCTCAATATCCGCCTTTTTTTCTGGCTGAAATGGATCTAATGTAACTTTGTTCTTTCCTGCTGTGTATACACGCCGTTCGATACCAATTTTCTTCAAAAGTTCCGGAAAACCAAAGGAAGCTGAAACCACTCCAATGGAACCAACAATTGAAGAAGGATCTGCAAAAATTTCATCCCCTGCACAAGCAATCATATAACCACCAGATGCTGCAATATCTTCAATAAACACAAGAACCTTTTTATTTTTTTCTTCTGCCAAGTCACGAATGCGCTTAAAGATAAAACGCGATTGTACAGGCGAACCACCAGGAGAATTAATAATAAGTGCAACAACCGGTGACTTTTTGTGTGCGAAAGCCTTCTCTAAAAGATTTGCACACCTACTGAGGGAAAGGGTACGAGATATAGATGCTGATGAATCCATAATTGCTCCTTGAAGGCGCACCACAGGAATTTCAAGTTTATCGGAAGAAAAACGGCGTGGAATAAAACTTTTAATAAAATCCATCAAAACAAAATCTCCTTATAAATTAAGAACAATTAAATAGGCAAGGACAACAAAAAGGAAGAACGCGATAACATCCAAAAGCGCCAATCAATCCCCACATTACAAGCAGAAATATAATTTCACCCAAAGTCAAACCTCCCTAACAACAAAGTGTAGACTTTAAATAATAAACTAAAAAACACAAGATACTATTAGAAAAGTTCCCACAAGCTTATATATCCATTATTAATTGCATCAACTCGGGGTGAAAAAGTATGGTCATTACCTTCATGTATAACCAATGCCGGTAAAATAGATAAAGCTGCTCTGCTTCCTCGTTTTGCGTAAAATAAAAGACGAATTGCTGCTGTTTTCGCACGGGCATGCACAGGAATTATACAAATACCACCAAAACGCCCTTCTAAAGCATGCAAGATATCTGTCAACGATTGTGGACGTGCAATGAGCCCTAAGTATCCACCTGGCTTAACAATAGCTGCTGCACTCCGCAACCAGTTATCAAACATCGCTTCAGACATAACATGTGCTTCAGATTTTTGTTTATCAGGTGTCTTACGATCGGTGGGATTATTAAAAGGTGGATTCATAATCGCAAAATCAAAGCTATTATCTATCAAACCTGCTTTTATACGGGCATTCCCTTTGAAGGTAACATCTGCTTCTAGCAAACAAATTCGGCTAGCAAATTGTTTATTTTGTTTTAGCATAAGCGTTTTTTGAGCGTAAGATACCATAAAAGCTGAACGTTCAACTAAGGTAACATGAACTTTCAGACAACGCGAAGCAACAGCCAAACCCGCAGCTCCAGCACCTGCACCTAAATCAACAACCTTGCCCTTTAAATCACTTGGAACCAAACTAGCTAATAACATCGCATCCATTCCAGAACGATGACCATATTTATGGGGTTGAACCAAATAAAATTTCCCGCGGTGAAAACTGTCAATTGTTTCACCACTCTGATTCGCTGCTTTATCCATTTAAAAGCCTAATGCTCACCTTTATAAACTGCATTTTTGCCATTCAGCTGCTATTTTAAATTTTTTATTATTTTATAACAATAAGATTACACTCGCTAAAGAACATTTCTTGCCAATAACATTCCAAGCTAACACTTTTAAACGACATCAAAAGCTTGAGTCAAAACCAAACCCCCTTTATGCTAATGAATAAAGTAAATTTTATATATGTCCATTGCAATACTCTAGGAGTAAACACATTGAGTGCAGCTATCAAACCAAAACAAATAAGAAATAATCAAATTTCTCTTCAATCTCTTGTCAATCTTACTCAAAAAGATATGGATTGCGTAAATCAATTTATTCTCTCTATGGCAAAATCAGAGGTTGAGATGATCCCTGAAATTTCTAACCATCTTATTTCATCAGGTGGAAAGCGATTACGCCCAATGATTACGCTCGCTTCTGCTCATATGTTCGGTTATCAAAGTGACGGGCATATAAAACTCGCAACAGCTGTTGAATTTATGCATACAGCAACATTACTACACGATGATGTGATTGATGAAAGTAATTTACGACGTGGAAAATCTACAGCACGTATGATTTGGGGGAATCAAGCAAGTGTACTTGTTGGTGATTTCCTATTGGGGCAGGCCTTTAAAATGATGGTCGATGTCGGTTCCATAGAAGCGCTCTCTGTCCTAGCCAACGCTGCTGCAATTATTGCTGAAGGAGAAGTTATGCAACTTTCTGCCGCAAAAAATATAAAAACCAGCCCTTCAGAATATCTCAAAATCATCGATGCAAAAACAGCAGCACTTTTTTCAGCAGCCGCTGAAGTAGGACCCATTATTGCTGGCTATGGAAATAAAGAGCGTTCTTCATTACGTGAATATGGAACATCCTTAGGTTTAGCTTTCCAATTAATTGATGATGCACTTGACTATAGCGGTAGTGCTCAAAACTTAGGAAAAAATATAGGGGATGATTTTAGAGAAGGAAAAATCACAATGCCTGTTATTCTCGCATATGAGCGTGGAAATATGGTAGAAAAAGATTTCTGGAAAAAAGCGCTTGAAGATGACAATAATAATGATGAATCCTTCGCACACGCACAACACTTAATGGAAAAGTATGATAGTATCACAGATACAATAGAACAAGCACGCATCTATGGAAAATATGCAATTGATGCTCTTGTTCCCATGAATGAAAATCTTGCTTATAATGCTCTCGTTGAGACTGTTGAATTTTGTATTGCGCGCGTAAATTGAATTCTTTGCAAGAATCGCAGTATTTCTCAACAAAGTAATAAGATATGATCTATAAACAACACCATCAATTGATTATCTTGAAAAGGATTAGCTCCATGTGCTCTGCAACGGTATCTCGACTTTTTGCCCTCTTTATCGTGGGTATCATGCTGATGCCATCCCTCACCTACAGTAAAATAAGTGCAGCAACTCATACAAGCTCATTTACAGGTGCTTATTTAGCTGGAAGGGTTGCAAATCATGAAAATAAAACAGAACTTGCTATCAATTATTTTAAACAAGCACTGGTTTATCAACCTGATAACATTGAAACACAAAAAGAGCTCCTTGAAGCTATGCTCTCGGTCGGAAACTTTAAAGAAGCTGTCCAACAAGCCCAAAAACTCAAAGAGAACGATGTTATAACTCCCTTTGTTTCCTTAACTTTGTCAGTAGAAAGTCTCATCAAAAAAGATTATAAGAATGCCAAGGCTCTTCTGAAATTAAAGGAACTGCCTACGTCCAATAATCCAATACCTGAACTCATCGGCGCTTGGATTACATTTGGATCTGGACAAAAATCTCAGGCAATCGATGATCTTAAGAAACTCAAAGGTCCTGTCTGGTATGATCTTTTTATATCTTATCATCTAGCACTTATGAGCGACCTTGCAGAACGGCCAAAGGATGCAAAAAAATATTTCATTAAAGCACTGAGTAACAAACAGGGAACTCTTATCGCTCCTAATACTTATGAGCGTATTATCATAGCCTATGCCTCATTCCAATTGCGCCATAATATGCGCAACCAAGCTCTTCAAACAATCCAGCATGGCGAACAAATGTTGTCAGGTCGAGAAGTCCTTAAAAACTTTCAAGAAAAAATTGAAAAAAATTCTTTCTTAGAGAGAGTTATTAAAACACCTCAACAAGGAGCAGCCGAGGTATTATATAATTTTGGAACAGCCCTCAACTACAAAAACTCAGGGCGAATTGCACGTATTTTTAAGCAATTATCTTTCGCCTTATACCCTCAAAATGACGCAACACTGTTTCAGCTCGCACACATTTCTGCTAAATTGAACGATCCACATCAAGCAATTAAACTTTATCGCGCTTTATCCCCTAAATCTCCTTATTATAAAGATGGACAACTTCATCTTGCATTCCTTCTTGCCAATAACAACAATTACAAAGAAGCAATAAAATTACTCACATTGTTAAATAAAAAATTTCCCAATGATCGTAATATTTTGATAACGCTCGTTGCTTTTTATATGCAGGACAATAAATTTCTTGAGGCTATTAAAACTCTAGACTACGCTATTACAAAGATAAAAAACTTTCAGCAGGACGATTGGAAACTCTTTTATCAGCGTGGTATTGCTTTTGAACGTTTAAAGCAATGGCCAAAAGCAGAACTTGACTTGCGAAAATCACTTGAATTTTTTCCAAATCAACCGCAGGTTCTTAATTATTTAGCCTATTCCCTTGTGGAACGTGGTGAGAAGCTTGAAGAATCGCTCCGTATGCTACAAAAAGCCTCTGCTTTGCAAGCTCACAACAGTCATATTCTCGATTCTTTAGGGTGGGCTTATTATAAACTAAAAGAATATAATAAAGCAGTGCAAATATTAGAAAATGCTGTCAGATTACAACCTGAAGACCCAACACTGAATGATCATTTAGGGGATGCCTATTGGAAAGTTGGACGTAAACGTGAAGCAATCTTTCAATGGAACCACGCAATTGACGGAAAACCAGAAAATTCTGAACAAATTCAAGAAAAGTTGAAATTTGGTTTGCAATAAACGATGCTTAACCATAAACCACATGAATAATAAATAGAGAAACTAAAATTACTTTGTTTTTTTGTTTAGTCCAATATAAAGAGTATAAAGCGTGAAACTGCCTGAACATCTTAACCCCAAACGTTCTTTTCAGGGACTAATCTTAACTTTGCAAAATTATTGGGCACACTATGGATGTGCAATTTTGCAACCTTACGATATGGAAGTCGGAGCTGGGACTTTTCATCCAGCAACAACATTACGCTCTCTAGGGCCACGCCCTTGGAAAGTTGCTTATGTCCAACCCTCTCGACGTCCAACAGATGGCCGATATGGTAAGAATCCAAATCGTTTACAACACTATTATCAATTCCAAGTGCTTCTCAAACCCTCTCCGCTCAATCTACAAGAACTTTATATAAAGTCGCTACAAGCTATCGGGCTTGATACAAAACTGCATGATATTCGCTTTGTTGAAGATGATTGGGAAAGTCCCACTCTTGGTGCTTGGGGGCTTGGATGGGAATGTTGGTGCGATGGAATGGAAGTCTCTCAATTTACTTATTTTCAACAAGTGTGCGGCATTGAATGCGCTCCAGTTTCAGGGGAACTCACATACGGTCTTGAGCGTCTAGCGATGTATATCCAAGGGGTTGATAACGTCTATGACCTTAACTTTAATGGTTTGGAGGGAGAAAACAAAATAAGTTATAGAGATATTTTTTTACAGGCAGAACAGGAATACTCATATTATAATTTCGAATTTGCTGATACAAAACTGCTCCATCAGCACTTTATCGATGCAGAACGCGAATGCAGCGCACTTCTTGATGCTGGAAAACCAAATAAAGAAAATGTATTCCATCGCTGTGTTTTTCCTGCCTATGATCAATGTATTAAAGCGAGCCATATCTTTAATCTTTTGCAAGCACGTGGCGTTATTTCTGTAACCGAACGACAAAATTACATTCTTCGCGTTCGTAATCTCGCGCGCCGTTGTGGGGAAGCCTTCTTACTCACAGAAGCTGGACAAATATATACTGGAGAAGCCTAATGTCTGATCTTCTTCTTGAACTTTTCAGTGAAGAAATCCCCGCACGTATGCAACGAAAAGCTGCTGCTGATCTTAAGAAATCTGTTACAGATCAACTTGTGAATGCTGGATTGATCTATGAAGCTGCTCGTGAATATTGGACACCTCGTCGGCTAACATTGGACATACGCGGACTTTCCACACGCTCCAAAGATGTCCATGAAGAACGCAAAGGTCCCAGTATAAAATCACCACAGCATGTAATTGATGGTTTTCTACGTGCAACAGGATTAAATGATGTTTCTGAAGCGCATATTGGACATGATGATAAAAAAGGTCATTTTTATATTGCTAAAATTGTTAAAAAAGGTCGAGCTGCAGAAGAAATTATTGCCGATATTTTACCGGATATTATCCGCAACTTTCCGTGGCCGAAATCTATGCGTTGGGGAAAAGATTCAGCACAAAGTGGTACTTTGAAGTGGATTAGACCTTTACAAAACATTCTTTGCATCTTCGGACCAGAAATTGGTGAAACACATGTTATTCCGTTTACAATTGGTTCTCTTAAAAGCAATAATTTAACTTATGGTCATCGTTTCTTAAGTGATGGAGAGCCATTTCAAGTGCGCCGCTTTGATGACTATGTTACTCAACTTGAAACCCATAAAGTCATTCTGGATGCCGAAAGACGAAAGAATATTATTTTAGCTGATGCCCAAAATCTCTGCTTTGCAAACGGTTTAGAACTGGTTCAAGATAATCCCCTCCTAGAAGAAGTTGCTGGTCTTGTTGAATGGCCTGTTATCCTGATGGGTGATTTTGACAAATCATTCCTTGATATTCCTCCAGAAATTATTCGCTTGACCATTCGAGCCAATCAAAAATGTTTTGTCACCCGCAAACAAGGAGAAAAAGTAAAACTTTCTCATCATTTTATTCTCGTTTCTAATATTCTTGCAAATGATGAAGGCAAAGAAATTTCGAAAGGAAATAGTAAGGTTGTCCGTGCCCGTCTTTCTGATGCACTTCATTTTTGGCAAACCGATCAGCGTGATTTGCCTGATCTTCAACAATTGGAATCTTCTATAAAAAAATTTCAACTTGATACAAAAAAACCTCTCGATCAAAGAATGGCGCGACTTGATCATTTGAATGTAACTTTTCATGCTAAATTAGGTACACAAGGAGCAAGGGTAGAACGCATTGCTGCACTCGCACAAGAAATTGCTCCTTTGATACAAACAGATCCTCTTTTAGCAAAACGTGCAGCCATCCTTGCAAAAGCTGATTTGCAAACAGAAATTGTCGGAGAATTTCCTGAACTACAAGGTGTTATGGGGCAAAAATACGCCCTTCTTCAAGGGGAAGATCCTCGCGTAGCTGTAGCAATCGAAGACCATTATAGACCTCAAGGACCAACAGATCGTCTTCCACAAGAACCACTTGCTATAACCGTTATGCTCTCCGACAAAATTGACATGCTCGTTGGCTTTTGGCTCATTAATGAAAAACCAACGGGCTCAAAAGATCCCTATGCGTTAAGACGAGCAGCATTGGGAATTATTAGGCTTGTACTTTCGCGAGATTGGAAAATCAATCTTATGCCGCTGTTCCAGTTAGCAACGAATCTTTTCTTACAACAAAAAAATAAATATGAAATCTCTCAAAGAGAAAATTCACAATTGCAGAATCTGCTTCCAGAAAAAACAGAATATATTTTATCAGATCTGTTATTCTTTTTTCATGACCGTCTGAAAATCCATCTAAAAGAGGAAGGCGCTCGTTACGATGCCCTTGAAGCCGTTTTAAATAAAGATTCTGATGATTTTTTATTGGTTGCACGTCGTGTCGAATCGCTTATCGCTTTTATCAATACCCATGATGGAATGAACTTTGTAGCCTCTGTAAAACGTACTGCCAATATTCTTGAAAATGAATTTCAAAAAAGCACAACAATAGCGAATGAAATTAATCCTGAGCTCTTTATCGAGAAAGAAGAAAAGCAGCTCTATCATGCAATCTGTGAAGTAGAAAGAAAGGTTCTTGCTCCCATCAATGCAACAAATTTATCATTTGCACTCAGTGTGCTAGCGCCACTTGGAAAATTGATTGATATATTTTTTGAAAAAGTATTGGTGAATGATAAAAAACCTGATGTTCGTGCTAACCGTCTTGCTCTTCTCAAACATACTCACATTGTTACACAATCGGTTGCAGACTTCTCAAAACTTGTCATTTAAAATCAAAATACCCTATTAACTGATAAAAACAATGAAGATAATTTTTTCTTTTTTATGACTTTTATTAATTAATATTGAGAAAATTATGCAACCAAAGAGACTGTTCTTTATCTCTCAAATATCATTAATTAAGATATGTTTTCATTTTGATAAATGATTCTTTCTCAAGAGACTCTTTGATAAGTTCATCTGCCTTGTTAGAATCTATTTCCCTTGCAATAAGGGTACGTGCTGTAGAAATTGCCAAATCAATCGCTGATGAAGAAACCATGCGTATTGCATCCGCTTCTGCTTGGGCAATTTTTTGTTCTGCCAATTTATTGCGGTTTTTTACATATTCTTCTGCCTTTGCACGGGCCTCAGCAATAACAGATTCAACTTCATGCTTTGCTGCTGCAATAATTTCTTGCGCATCTTTTTCTGCTTCTGCATGTTTGCGTTGATATTCAGCCAATATTTCCTGTGCCTCTTCACGAAGACGCAGAGCCTCATCCAGTTCATCTTTGATACGTTTCGCGCGCGCATCAAGATGGTGTATAACCCTCTGTGGAATTTGGAAATAGACTAAAAGAGCCAAAAAAAGAACTAACCCAACAAATGCCCAAAAAGTATCAGTCATCTTTGTCTTCCTCAATAATCCGCAGTTTTAACAACTGAACGAACAGCCTCTTTGCTGATATCAACGTCAATCAATTTTTTCACAATTTCAAGAGCTACTTCTTCAGCGATAGAACCAACATTTTGCATCGCTTTATCCCGAATTTTTGCTATCTGTTTTTCAGAATCTGCGAGTTTTTTCTCTAGACTCTCTTCAATTTCTTTCCGTTCAAGCTCTGCCTTTTCTTTTAATTCTTTACTAGCTACCTGCGCTATAGCCTGCGCGTTCAAACGCGCTTCTGCTAATTTCCGCTCATAAGTTTCAACAACAATGTCTGCTTCTTGCTTCATGCGCATTGCCTGATCTAAATCAGATGCGATTCGATCTCGCCGTGTTTCAATAACACCGCCAATACGTGGTACAATTACACGGGAGATAAAAAGATAAAACAGTCCGAAAGAAATTGCCAACCAGAAAAAATGCGAACCAAAATGCACAAAATCAAAAGGCGGAAACACACGATTTGCATGCTCTGCTACCTTTTTAATATGTTCTATCGACGTTTCAGTGTTCTGTGCATAAGCGCTTGAAACAAACATCTTCTTTCATCCTTTAAATAGCTTATTAAAGCCCTCTATAACCGATGATAACTGACAAACATCTCTCTGGCATCTCTCTAGTTAAGAGCCTAAAAGGGTAAATCTTTCCTCATGCAAGAACAGATATACCCTTTTGATAATGATTAAACCCCAAAAAGAAGTAATAAAGCAATGAGCAATGAAAAAATTCCCAAAGCTTCTGTTACAGCAAAACCAAAGACGAGACGTCCAAACTGACTATCTGCTGCTGATGGATTTCGTAATGCACCAGAAAGATAGCTACCAAAAATATTACCAAGTCCTAAAGCTGTTCCAGCCATACCAAAGCAAGCAAGACCAGCGCCAATATATTTTGCTGCAAGCACCATTTCCATGTTATTCTCCTTTAAAGCGAAATTGCATTATTCGACGGAAAACCGCCAGTTCTATTAATGTCCTGGATGAATTGCATCATTAAGATACATACAAGTTAAAACCGTAAAGACGTAAGCCTGAAGAAATGCGACCAAAAACTCAAGAGCAGTAATTGCTACAGTCATAATAAGCGGTAAAATCGAACCACCCACACCTACAATTCCTACCCCAATCATTGAAACAACAAACCCAGAAAACACTTTAAGCGTAATATGACCAGCAAGCATATTCGCAAAAAGACGAAGAGAAAGACTAATTGGACGGGAGAGAAAAGAAATAACCTCAATCATTGTCACCAGAGGTAAAACCACAACAGGAACTCCACTGGGAACGAACAGTTTCAAAAAACTGACCCCATGCTTATAAAAGCCATAACCAATCACCGTCAAAATTACCACCATTGCTAACGAAAACGTGATCATGATTTGAGACGTAACCGTATAAAAATAAGGAAAGAGACCAATAAAGTTAGCAACCAAAATAAAAGTAAACAGAGAAAAAACTAAAGGAAAAAACTGCATTCCCTGCACACCAGATGATTCCCGCAGAGTCGATGCTACAAATTCATATGCCATTTCCGAAAGAGACTGCATCCGCGTTGGAACCAATCCACGACTCGATGATGAAATAAAGAGAAAAATAGAAGTTACAACAACCGTGAGAACTGTAAACAATGATACATTTGTAAACGATAAATCCATATTTCCTATGGAAATCTTAATCAGCCTTAAAACCTCAAACTGATGAATAGGATCTGGAGCGTGCGCTGTCACTTCAACCTCATTTATCGGACCTCTCATTGGCCCCTTTATTTTGTTTATCTTGGCGCAATACGCCTTTTTTTCCTAATTGACTGGAGGAAACATACCCCACAGACCGAAGAATACTCAATACACCAGCAGCAAATCCAAAGAAGAGAAAAAATACCAATCCCCAAGGCCATGAACCTGCTAACTTATCAAACCCCAACCCCAAAACAATACCAACTATAATACTTGCCAGAAACTCACTGGAAAGCTTAATTGCACCTGCCATCCTTCCTTGTGATTTTTCCCGCTTATTCCTATGCTCCCGCTTCTTTAATGCTTGCTTGCGCACTAAAGCTACGCTTAAGTTCCTACTACGACATTCCAAATCCTCTGAATGAAGACACTCTCCTTGCTTTTCCTCTTCAGCCTCCTTACGGCTCATAACGGGTTTCTCGCCCATCGCCATCATTGGCTCCTTAATTAAAAAGCAACATAAGAATACATTTCATAAAACCGTGTGCATCATATTGTTCCCGAATTTATTCGTCAAGATACTAAAAGAAATCTATCACAAGTTATCATATAAATTTTATTGCAGAAATAACGTATTTTTCAATTTACATGCTTTCTTAAAAAGATATTCCAAGCACCTAAACCGATTTCACGACAGCACCCGTGAATGTATAACAAAAGTTCACGTGAATAATATAAAACTCATAGAACAACCATTTTTACGCTTAACAAAAGGTGTAAACTAATACCATCTTATTTTCCGACTCCCAATGTTATATCAGTCCTAGTTTTGAAAGAGAACATAGAAAGCTAAAAACAGTATGAGAGCGTTGGTTTTCTCCTTTTATTCGAATAAACTGGCACTTTTTATTTTATGAAAATGATAATAATCAATGGTTTCTGTATGATCCTATTCGCAAAGTATTTTACATCCGCCATTACAGACCACATCACGAAATGAGCTTGAGGGTATTAAGAGAAGGTCCTTTAAATACAAGATATTAATAAATCCAAAATTTCAAATAGATTAAGCCAATAAAACACAATAAAATTTAAATACGATTACCATACTACTTTATACAATTTTAATCCACTTTTATGAATTTCGCTCTTTACAATTGAATATCCGTAGATTCAGCAAATATTTTTGCTTTTTATTCAGACAAACTATCGTAAGCAAAAGCGCTTATTCATAAGCTTTATTTTTATGAAACGATAATCTAATGCTGCTTTTCAAACAAGCATCATAATTACATTCCCCTACCCTCATATTGCATCTATTCTTGCACTTTAATAACCCATTAAGAGGATTATGTACTCTTTCTTAAATACTCCTTATTAAACTCTTCTCATGAAATGATTATCAATAAAATTAAAACTTTAGCAAATAAAACTTTTTCTTTTATGAAAAGAAAGATCATTGAAAAAACTTATTTTTAAGATTCTTAAGTATAGATTTCATTCACTTAAAAAATTAAAGAGTTATCATTTCTTCTTAGAACGTGTCGCAAAAGGATTATCAGAGGCTCGTAATGATATGCGAATGGGTATACCAGACATATCAAATGTTTCACGTAACCCATTGACAAGATAACGCAAATACGACTGAGGCATACTTTTGGGGCGCGAGCAGGAAATCATAAATCCAGGAGGACGTGTCTTAACCTGTGTGATGTATTTAACCTTAAGTCGACGTCCAGAAACCGCAGGAGGTGGATGATGTGCCACAACAGTTCCAAGCCATTGGTTCAATTTAGCCGTCGAAATGCGACGATTCCATACACGGTGCATCATCATGACATTTTCCATCAGTTTATCAATCCCTTGACCATATTGTCCTGATAAAGGAACAGCTCTCAAACCACGAACTTGAGGAAGAAATCGCGCACATTTTTCATGCAAATCAATCAATGTGGTCTGACTGTTTTCAATAAGGTCCCACTTATTGAAAGCAATAACTGGAACACGCCCTTCACGAATCACAAGATCAGCAATTTGTAAATCCTGCTTTTCAAAAGGTATCGTTGCATCAAAAACAATGACCACCACTTCTGCAAAACGAATAGCACGCAAAGTATCTGCAACAGATAGTTTTTCTAATTTTTCTTGAATTCTCGACTTTCGACGTAAACCTGCAGTATCAAAAAGTTTAATATGACGACCACGCCATTCCCAATCTACAGAAATAGAATCACGCGTGAGTCCTGCTTCTGGTCCTGTTAACAATCGCTCTTGTTTCAACATACTATTGATAAGAGTGGATTTTCCTGTATTGGGACGCCCCGCAATTGCAATCCTAATGGGCTTACTTTCATCGTAAATAAGCTCCTCTTCTTCCAAATCCTTTACATCATCACCAACAGATGCAGGTTGTATCATTCTATCTTCTTCTTTGTTGTTGCCAAAAACATGCTCTGACCCAACAGCATCTATAATTGCATCACGCAGATCACTAAGTCCCAAACCATGTTCAGCCGATATTGGGCATGGCTCCCCCAAACCTAATGACCACGCCTCATACTCTCCTCCTGTTGCCGCTCTTGACTCAGACTTATTGGCAACAAGCACAATTGGCTTTCCTGATTTGCGAACCAATGAAGAAAAATTTAAATCACTTGGTGTTATTCCGCTCTTTGCATCAAATACAAATAAAATAAGATCCGCTTCATCAATTGCAACTTTTGTATGAGAACGCATACGCCCCTCAAGTGTATGATCACCTGCTTCTTCCAGCCCAGCCGTATCAATCACATCAAAACGTAGATCTTGAAGTTTTGCCGCATGAATACGCCGATCACGTGTTACACCAGGCTTATCATCAACCAAAGCCAATTTTTGCCCAACCAAACGATTAAATAGTGTTGACTTCCCAACATTGGGACGACCAACGATAGCAATGGTAAGGCTCATCGATTTATTCCTTATTTGCCTTGCCCTCAGCTTGTATAAGCTCAAGCATCATTCGAGCCCGATCTGTTATTTTTAAACCCAAAGAACCTTCTTCAGAAATTTTCTTAAAATAATAAACCGCCTCATCCATTTTATCCGCCTTATAAGCAGCTAAGCCTAAAGCTTCTCTTGCAGACATACGCATAGGATCGGTATCACTTGCCATATCTTTGATGCGCTTTTCAACATCAGCTAATGTCCCTGTATCAACCAGAATATAAGCCGCCCGAATTTTTGCAACTTTCTGCAAAATCTGCGGTGCTTTCTCATCCGCTGCAACAGAATCAAAGATCTCCACTGACTTAATAATATCACCTTTCTCCATGAGTAAAGAAGCCTCACGTAAACGAGCAAGAAAAGGATACCCCCCAAAATGAGAGGTTTTAACAGTTTCTAATTGCTTTATCGCTTTATCAAAATCACGTGTATCCGCAAGATCAAGACTCTTTACAAATGCATCACCAATATAACCAGCTTTCTTTATTTGTGTATGATGATAAACTTGATAAGCAACTATCATGAATATAAAAAGAACAGCCGCTCCAATAATTGAAAAACCATACCGTCTCCAAAAAGCAAGCGCCTTTTCCTGACGAAATTCTGCATTCACTTCAGCAATAAAACTATCATACGACATATATCATACCCTGAAAAAAGTTACTTCACCTGTGCTTTTACGCATAAATGGATAAAGATGGTAGCCCTAATTAACTAAAAATCTTTAAATTGCTCGTTTATTTATTTTAAATCAATATGTAGCCAATTCAATCAGATTTTTGCAACAGTCTTAATCGAAAATGATGTAAGCACCCTATTTGTTCACATTACAGCTTTTACATATTATGAAAAATTCACTGCCTTAATATTTATCATGATTGCCTATCATCTCAAGCGAACTTTCTCTCCATTATATAGAGGAATAATCTTTTAAAGTCTTCAACCGCAATCGTTGGTTGTATTGGATTATACAATTATAATAGAAAAACCAATTCTTGAAAAAACTTGAATAAACAGTAAATTTCCATGAATATCTACTAAAACCAAATAGATAAATTTTTATCTGTATCAAAAATACCGAAGCGCCATGATTACAGTGTGGTATAATTCCAAATCTTCAGTTAAAGCTCTTTATATAAAGTATATCCCTTCAACTTATCTTCATACGATTAACAACCTTTTATAATTGATTCTTAAAGTTTCTAAAAATATCCTATTGTAAAGGCCAAACCCACATAAGCATTGGAACAGCAATAATAACGATCAACACCGCCAATGGAGCACCTAAACGTGGATAATCACTAAAACGATATCCTCCTGGCGCCATCACGAGCATATTACTTTGATGTCCAATAGGTGTAAGAAACTCACAGCCCGCACCAATTGCAACAGCCATCAAAAAAGCTTCAGGCTTATAATGAAGGGAATGAGCAAAACTTGACGCAATTGGTGCTACCATCATCACTGTTGCTGCATTATTCAAAAATGGCGTGACCAACATAGCTGTCACCAACATAAGCGCTAAAGCACCGGATGGCGGGAAAAATATTGCCAATTGGCTCAGCCATTGACCAATGAGATCCGTACATCCTGTTTTCTCTAACGCTTCACTCACTGGAATAAGAGCCGCTAATAGCACTAATATTGGGCCATCTAATGCCTGATACAGATCACGCGCGGGCAAAACACGAAAGATCACCATTGCAGCAGCAGCAGAAAAGAAAGAAAAAGCAACTGGAACAATATGAAAAGCTGTAAAAATAATTGCTATAAATAAAACAGCTAAAGAGATGAAACCATGTCGTAAATTTCCAAACACAATATTTCGTTTTGCTAGGGGCAAGCATTTCAATTCTCTTAATAAATTTGGAATAACTGCATCCTGTCCTTGCAAAACAATCACATCTCCAAGATGGAAAATAATATCATCAAGTCTTCCCCGCACCCTTTCATGTTGACGACTTAACGCAAGCAAATTTACATTATAGCGATCAAATAAAGAAAACTCTTTCGCACTAATACCGATAAGAGGTGAATTATGGGTAATGACTGCTTCAATAATATCACTGTCCTTATCACCTGCAACAATAGTTCCCCCCTTAAAAAACTCTAAACGAGCAGAGTTCATCACGCTATCTAACCCTGTATGTGATCCTTCCAGCAAAATAATATCATTTTCAGACAAAACAAAATCTGGTAATGGTGAAATAGATACTTTGTTTCTGATGATTTGAATCACCATAACATCACCACTTGATGGCTTAACCAAATCAACAATATTTTTTCCCACAATCGGTGAATTTATTGGAATATGTACTTCTGCAACATAATTACGAATATCAATGGCATCATCAAACGATACACCTGAACGCACACGCACAGGCAAAAGCCAATAAAAACAGACCAAATATACAACACCAGCCGTCGCAACAACCGCACCAACTGGTGTAAAATCAAACATAGTAAAAGGTGTTCCTACTAAACGTTCTTGCATCGCTGAAATAACAACATTGGGAGATGTTCCTATCTGTGTCATAAGCCCCCCCAACAAAGAACCAAAGGCCATGGGCATCAAAAAGACAGAAGGAGAAACCTGAGAACGACGTGCAAACTGAAAAGCTATCGGAAGCATAATCGCCAAAGCACCAATGTTTTTAACAAACATTGATAATACGACAACAGAAAGAACCAAAAAAGCTAATTGAAGACGCACCGATTTCACGTCTGGCCATATCCGTTGGATAATAAATTCCATTATACCAGAGCGAGATACAGCAGTACTGACAACAAACACACTCCCCACGATAATAACGATATCATTACTAAAACCGCTAAAAGCTTCCTTCGGACTGACAAGACCAAGGGCACAAGCTATTAATAAAGTACAAATAGCAACAAGATCATAACGAAATCGATCCCAAATAAAAACAACCATCATGAGACCAATGATCGAAAAAGCCATTATTTGATTTTCTGTCATAACACTTACCTCTCCCCATTAAATTATAATGAACAAGAACATATTTTTTATGTTTTAAATATTCCTATAAACAGCAGCAAGATAAAAGCAGACATCGAAATATTTTAGGATAATTTTAAAGTGATAAAAAATTATGATGCGCATAAACTTGCCTCTCCTTATTATGCGTGCTTTTCTATAAAGTGCTGAACCCAAAGAAAATTGATAAAAGTTGATAAAGCTATATTGTAAAAAAGATGAGAATAACTCTAATATAGAGAGTAGATAATTGTTGAAACTGGTACACGCTATATTTAAACCTTTGTCGTTGCTTAAAAGAATTTATCTTCACTCTCAATTCAAAGAGTGGTAAAAATGAAAGAAGAAAGAATGGTCAATCTTAATAGTGGGTATCAAAGTAACCTCAGATATTGGCTCACTTGCATTATTGGATTTGTTGCTATCTTGGCAATTATAATTGTTGGTGGATTTTATATTGCAAAACCCTATCTTGACAGTTTTGTAAGAAAAGAAATAGCCCGTCATTCCATAAAAGCCAAAACATCTGAAGTAAGCATTCTAGGTAAAATCAATTTGAAGAATGTGACATTACCTGTTCCAGCTGGTACATCACTTAAAATTGGTGCCATTTCTGCCCGTCCTCCTCTTTCCTTTATTCCCGGAACTTTTACATTTTATAATGTTGATTTAAAGCATAATAATATTCATGTGCAAATTCCCCAAATTTCTCTTCGGAATGTATCCTTAAAAGAAAAGGATAGAACGATAACATCACGTCTTTTACAATCAATGATGCGTATTGAGCTTTCCTCAATTATTGCTCCCAATATACAACTTTCTATAGAAAATAAAAATAACCGAACAGAAACGGTTGAAATCAAGAATTTCCAGCTTTCTGATTTTAGAAATAACCATATCCATTCAGTTAGTATCAAAAATATGGATCTTAAAACGGTCGTAGCAAATGGTGCCAAACAGATGCAACTTATGGCTAAAAGTGATACAATAAAAGCCCATGATATCGATATCAACTATGCCTACTCTATCATTTTTGGAAAAAACAATGCTCTCAATCAAGGTAAAACCGTTACTGGCCCCATTTCTTTGAATAATATAAGTGTCGATATTTTTGAAGAGGCAGAAAAAAACAGCTCTTTCTTCCTTGGACAGTTTAAAACATCTGGTTTAAAGATGAAACCGCTTGAACAAACTCCTGAAAAATTAATCAAAGCTTATCTTAATGCAAGAAAAGAGAATAATAAAATCGCTGAAAAAGTAGCACAAAATGGTCTTCTTCTAAACATACTGCTCGCCATTACCTCAGCGGATGCCAAAGTTGATAATATCACTGTTGATATACCGCAGTTGAAAGCAACGCTCGAATCATTCCAATTCAAACCAAGTTTGTGGAAACAGCCTATCCCTAAAAAGCTTTTTCTTTCTCTCAATAACCTTTCCGTTTTACCTAAAAAAATGAATGAAAAAGACTTAAATTTGCTTAAAAAAATCAATCTTGAGCGCTTTAATGTTTCAGGAAAAATTGATATTTCTTACGATGAAAAAAAACGTATGCTCTTTCTTGATACAATGTCTTTCAATATGAAAAACGTTGGATCTGGGAACATATCTGCTAAGGTTATTGATGTTGATGAAAAGCTTTTTTCTGGTCAGAAAAATATAATGATTGCTGCGTCTCAAGACCTTGGCATCAATGAAATTAATATACAATATACGGATGCAGGTTTCATTGATAAGCTTTTTTCTTATCTTGCGCAAAACCTTAATGACAGCCAACATGATCTAAAAAAGGAACTTTATGACGATTTCTATCTAATGATGACGCAGACCCCAAAAATTCTGATAAAAAATCATGACGAAGCAGAAAAAATTTCAAAATCCTTAGGAGAATTTGCTAAAAATTCACAAACATTGATCGTTAAAATTAAAGCAAACGATAATAAAGGTCTCGCAATAGTTGATCTCGAATCTGCTCTACAAAATGATCTATCCAAGGCTTTAAGCAAAGTACATCTCACTATTAAAAATGAAACATCACCTTAAACATTTTGTGCTTTAAACATGATGATCTTACCTATAAATTAAGAACTTTATTCCTCTTTTTTCTTTTATATGATACAGAGGGTATCACACAGAGTCATTTATACAGAGAATATAGAATCTAAAATTGTCGATTCTTGGAGTTGTTCATGTCTGATTTATCTTCAAATCGCCTGCCTAATCGCGCTTCTCGTGTCACCAATCAAGCGCTTTCTGCTATCGAGCGTTTTCTCCATATTGAAGCTCTTAGTGGTGTTGTTCTTTTATTAGCTGCTGCTGCTGCACTTATTTTTGCCAATTCTAAATATGCTGCTTTCTATGAATCTTTTTGGCATACACCTCTTGGCTTTAATTTGGGTCATTTCACTCTTTCATGGGATTTACATTTCTGGGTTAATGATGCCCTTATGACTATTTTCTTTCTCGTCGCAGGAATGGAAATTCGACGCGAAATTCATGAAGGTGCTCTTGCCGATTTTAAACAAGCAATCTTACCAATTGTTGCTGCAATAGGGGGCGTTTGTGTTCCTGCAATTATTTACTTTATCTTCAATTTTAACGAGGGACATATCCGCGGTTGGGCTGTGCCAACAGCAACAGATATTGCCTTTGCTCTAGGTATTCTTGCTCTTCTAGGAAAAAAAATTCCTTCTAATCTTCATATTATTCTTCTATCATTAGCAATTATTGACGATATTATCGCTGTTCTTATTATTGCTTTTTTCTACTCAACAAACATTGATCCTAGCGGTTTAATGATTGCAGGAGTAGGTATTGCTTTGGTACTATTTTTTCAGTGGATCGGGCTTGCATCAGCATGGCTTTACATTTTACCTGGTGCAATCATTTGGTGGGGTTTAATGGTAACAGGTGTTCACCCATCGCTTGCTGGTGTAATCTTAGGGATGATGACTCCCGTTCTTCCTACCCGTACTCTTGTAGCGCCACTCACCATGCTCAGTAACGCTATGCAAATTCTTCAAGAAAAAAATACAAAAACAGATCTGCATCATATTTCAACAGCATTGAAAAAGATGCGCAAAGGACAACGGGCCATGATTGCCCCAGTAACACGTGTTCAAAAAGCATTGCATCCATGGGTTGCATACGGTATCATGCCAGTTTTTGCCTTCGCAAATGCAGGAGTAAGTTTTGCAAACTTTGATCTTTCTTCTGACAAATCATTCTTGATTGTTCTGGGTGTTGTCATTGGTCTTTTCATCGGTAAGCCTCTTGGTATTATCACTGCCAGTTATATAGCTGTAAAATCAGGACTATGCCGCCTACCCCCTCATATGACCTGGACAGGTGTTTTACTCATTGGTTTTTTAGCAGGAATTGGCTTTACAATGTCTATTTTTGTTTCAATGCTCGCTTTTAAAGATATTATTCTGCTTGATGCGGCAAAAATTGGGGTCCTTTGTGGCTCAGGTTTATCTGCCCTTATCGGTCTGGGATATGGATTTATTTATATTAAGCGCAATAAAGGAATTTCTCATAGTTCCTAACAAACTAACTGAAAATACATTTTTATGCAGAACTTTTAAAAAGCGATTTCGCTCATTTGTTGGGTTCGGACGATATTTAATGTAAAAGCTGTTGTCTCGCCTCATCTTTACACTTATGAAGGAGAAAACTAACATCATCATACTATTTACGAGCCTCTAATGTTACAACACCTTTGACTCTTAAAAAGACTTATAAGAGATATTTTTATTCCTTTCTTCAATATTCTTTTACTCATGCACCAGCTCCACTCATGATATGCACAGAAATGATTTTAATTGTTTCAATATAAAAGGCTTCGTGGTTTCAGAAAAGCTGCCTTTCGTCAGGACTATTATTCACTATAAAAAAATTAATTATTATGAATCAATATCTTATGTTTAATCATACGAAACAGATAAGAATAAGCAAAATTCAATAATCAGTTAAGTAATTCCATGGTTTATTTTTTTTCAATAAACCACCCTCCTCGTTACTGATTTTATTGCGGTATTCTAAATAACTTTAATTTTTATCTGCTTAAAAGCACATTATTTTTGGATAAAAAATATTTAATTTATCATTATAAATCTTGAATGGAGTTCAAATATCGTATGATTTCTTCATTTCAAATCTGTACATGATAAATCAATCAAGACTATTCTCTTACACGTCACAAGCCGATGAGAAATATGGATTATTTGAAGAAAGAAGACTGCTTCACCATATCCATACAAGAGTTGTTCAACACAAAAACTAAAAATTAAATGATGACGGCCAACTGACACCTTTGATCTAAGAAGGAGATGGGGCGCACAATGGCTTTACCGTTATACCATTCATGGTCGGTGCCGTGAAATGGACTTGAGAGATATTTTTTCAAAACAAGCACGTAAATTGGCACTATAATAGCGTTTTGTTTTACGTGAAAGGTATATACGATTTAAATAACGCAATAAACAAAAACGTGAACCAATGTGTAATATCCATTATTTAAAAGATATTGCTGTCAATACCTTTGAAAATTGTAAAGCAGAATTAAAAGGAAGTTGTAAAATGGAAGTTGGTTTTCACTTTTATGGCTTCATATTCTCACCCAA
Source organism: Bartonella sp. AA9NXGY (assembly GCF_042196845.1). NCBI lineage: Bacteria > Pseudomonadati > Pseudomonadota > Alphaproteobacteria > Hyphomicrobiales > Bartonellaceae > Bartonella > Bartonella sp. AA9NXGY. Next base: position 61,426 of record NZ_JBHIRB010000009.1, on the reverse strand, counting down.
TTAGGTTTTATCTCCATTTCAGAAATTACCCCACCAGGTATACGCAACATCCTTATTCCTATCTGGCATACAAAAACAGGAGTTGCTCGTAGGCCCCTTATCCGTCTCAATATACCATCAAATATGCATCTGCTCTGACATTAGATATTGATACAGGTAACAAAAAATAAAAGATTTATTTGGAATAACAACGTCATAACATCACTATTAAATTGACAATGGAGTGGAAAAATATTCCCGTTTTTTATCATCGACACATCGCTTGTCTCACTCCATGAAAGAATTAAACTTGAAGCATGCTTCCATAGGGAGCACTCTAGTTTACGTAATTAACTCGCGGAAAAAAAGAAAATCCTAGTCATTTAGACTATTCTAAAACATATGATTGGTGGAAAAATAGAGCATATATATCGTTGTTCTCCCCTTTTTCCGCTCTTATTTGATATTTATTTTCTTTTTGTTTAAAGAGCACGCTCTATATTTCTTGATATCATAAAATACTCTTCATAGATAATTTAAAAAGCAATATTTCCGAGACTTTCAAATTGTACAACGCCACATAAAATACAAGAAGGGTAAAATAATATGGCTATATTTCTCACAAGAAGAGCTTTACTTACAAAGACCACCATTTGCAAAATATGTAAACATGATAAGAAACTAGCACAATATACTGCAAAAACGAAAGAATGTATTTCATGTGTGATTGGCAGTATGACACAGAAAATACTTATAATAGAGTAGTTAAGGGAAGAAAGTTAACCTAAAGAACATATGGAGGTATCAAAAACTTTGAAAATCTTAATCATAATTCAAAAAAGAGAAATAGACATGAAAAAAATTTAAGTAATAAAATCATAAAAGAAACACACTGTAACATTATCATTATTTTATGAAAAGTACTTCTGAAGAAGCTATAAACGCATAAGACATGGTAATTTTATAACTTATAGTGCAACATAAATATTATCTATAGAGATATATTTTTTATTGCCTCGTAATACGGAAAAAATTAAATTTTCAAGATATACATAAAGTCATAAACAATCATTTGATGACAAACTAAACATCTCTAGAAAATACATCATCAATTCTATTTTGGTAATTCCGTCACTAATCCAATGAGCTCCCATTTCTCTAAGATTTATAATATTAAATCTGTATTCACGAGGCTGTCCCTCATGTAACATGCATTCTTTGAATAAACGCAGTGCATTGTTCCTTAGTTCTATTAAGGCTTATCGTAAAGTCTTCTCCATCTCACTCTATAGGCTCTAAAACGTTTATAGACGGCATATTTTATATCCCTTCTTAAACAGTTTTTTACCCAAACATCTTTCTCTTGTAATGTATAAGTGACCATTTTAAATTCATCATGAACAAGTTTAAAATGAGAGAGTCCTGCTGTATTAAATATTCCATTTAAGTTAAAATATAAATATCCTTAACAAAAATTATTAATATATATTAAAGCTTTACGTTATTGAAACTCTGTTGAAACTAAAAAATACTTATCCCTTATCAAGTGCATAAACAGCATGTAATGTTCTAACCGCAAGTTCAGTGTAAGCACTATCAATCAAAATAGAAATTTTAATTTCTGAGGTCGTAATTGCTTGAATGTTAATACCCTTTTCAGCCAAAGCCTTAAATGCTGTAGCGGCAACACCTGCATGGCTACGCATTCCAATACCAATCACAGATACCTTGGCGAGATCGCTTTCAAACTGGAGAACATCAAATCCAATTTCTTTGCGATTCTTTTCAAGAAGTGTAACGGCTTTTTCTACATCTGATGATGGTACAGTAAAAGTCATATCAGTTTTTGAGCCATCTTCAGAAATATTTTGCACAATCATATCAACATTAATGCTTTCTTCAGCCAAGGGACCAAAAATTGCTGCCGAAATCCCTGGACGATCGGCAAGCCGACGAAGGGAAATTTGTGCTTCATCCTTAGCAAAAGCAATACCAGTAACATTTTGTTGTTCCACAATTTCATCCTCATCGCAAATAAGTGTTCCAGAAGAACTCATTGGATCCTCCATGCCTAACGCATCAGGATCCTCAAAACTTGAACGCACAAAGGTACGAACCTTATGAACCATTGCCAATTCAACAGAACGAACCTGTAAAACCTTTGCACCAAGAGAAGCCATTTCTAGCATTTCTTCAAAAGCTACTTTTGGTAAACGACGCGCTTTCGGCTCTATACGTGGATCCGTTGTATAAACACCATCCACATCCGTATAAATATCACAGCGATCAGCTTGTACAGCAGCGGCTATAGCAACAGCACTTGTATCTGATCCCCCACGCCCTAAGGTAGAAATCCGGTTATCCGGAGATAACCCCTGAAAACCAGCAATAACGGCAACCTGACCTTCCTGAAAACACTCGATTAAAAAAGATCCATCAATATTAGTAATACGTGCACGGCCATGCGCATTGTCTGTATGAATAGGAATTTGCCAACCAAGCCATGAACGTGCATTCACCCCCATTTCTTGAAGTGTCAAAGCCAACAAACCTGACGTAACCTGTTCACCAGAAGCAACCACAACATCATATTCACGAGCATCTCTATGCATAGAGGAAGCATCACTTGTCCACTGAACAAGTTCATTCGTTTTACCAGCCATCGCAGATACGACAACGGCAACCTCATTGCCTGCATCAACCTCTCTTTTGACATGCCTTGCAACATTATGAATACATTCAATGTTTGCTACAGACGTTCCACCAAATTTCATGACAATGCGCGCCATTAATAACACTCTTACCTTTACATCTCTTATCTCAAACAGTAATGAGAATTAGATGATGTATCAACTAACCATTTTCTCGACATAGCGAATATCTATCATTTGTGCAAGTTTCATTATGATTATATTAATTTCTCTTGACTTTGTATAAAATCTACTTGACCTGATCATTAAAAATAAAGGAAGGCAACATGATCGATGAAACACAAACAACTATTGATCAAAGTGAAATTGATCATTTTTCACGTATTGCTACAGAATGGTGGAATCCACAAGGAAAATTTCGACCTCTTCACCAATTTAACCCAACGCGCCTTGCTTACATCAGAGAAAAAATCTGTTTAGAGTTTAATCGTGACCCTTCTTCACTTACGCCCTTTCACAATTTGAAAATTCTTGATATTGGCTGTGGAGGAGGCTTGTTATCTGAACCAATGGCACGTCTTGGTGCTATAGTTGTAGGCGTTGATGCTTCACAAACGAATATTGAAGTCGCAAAAACCCATGCAGCCCAAAATGATCTTTCCATTGATTACCGCACGACGACAGCAGAAGTACTTGCCAATGAAGGAGAAAAATTTGATATCATCCTTAATATGGAAGTTGTTGAACATGTCGCTGACGTTAATCTCTTCATAGAAGCTACAGCAAAAATGCTGAAACCACAAGGGGTGATGTTTGTCTCAACACTCAACCGCACATGGAAAGCATGGGGGCTTGCTATTGTAGGCGCTGAATATATTCTACGTTGGCTTCCTAAAGGAACCCATGATTATAAAAAATTCCTAAAACCTCTAGAACTTAAAAATTTCTTATCAAAAAACGCTCTGACTGTCGTTGATGAGATAGGTATTACTTATAACCCATTAAACGACAGCTGGAATCGCTCAAAAGACATGGGCGTTAACTATCTCCTTCTTGCAAAACGGTCTTAAGAATATGTAATTTACAAATATCATATGCCTTGTAATAAAGAATTGAGCTTTCCCTCAGCCTCTAAAGCATAAAGATCATCACAACCGCCAACGTGATAATCACCTATGAAAATTTGTGGAAATGTATTACGTCCATTTGCACGCTGTACCATTTCTTGGCGAAGAGATGTGGAAGCATCAATATCTGTATACTTTACGCCTTTTTTATTAAGCAAATCACGTGCTTTTGTACAATAAGGACAGTTAGGGCGTGTATAAATTATTACCTCTTTCATAGTATTATCCTCCAATATTTTTTAATAATATTCATTTTAAATTCCTCTTAAGAAGAGGGAAAAATAGAATCTTCTTTGAGAACACGCGAAAATGTTAGCACATCAACCTGTCGTGCACCTGCATCTTTTAATGCAGCAGCTGCTGCTGTAACTGTTGCACCCGTTGTAAATACATCATCAATCAGCAAAACAGAACATCCTTTGAGATATTTTTTAACTTTATGCGAAACCTTAAAAGCATTTTTTACGTTAAGTTTTCTCTCTCTCGAAGAAAGACTAACCTGCGGACGGGTATGCCGACAACGAACAAGCCAACTCGGTTTTAAAAGCTTTTTTTGTGATGCTGCAATGTAACGTGCAAGCTCAGCAGATTGATTATAACGCCTCTCCCAAAAACGACGAAAATGCAATGGAATGGGAATAATAACATCACAATCATCAATAACCTCGCGTCCAGCAAACATCATCCAATTGGCCATAAATGATGCCAATTCTATATGATCACCATATTTTAAGCGCGTTACTAAAGTTCGTGCAAGCCCTTTATGAACAATGACTGAGCGAACACGTGAAAAAGGATAGGAATTACGGAGTGCTTCACCACTAAGAAAACCATCCCCCATATCACAAACAAAAGGAGTCCCCATAACAGGACAATAAGGTTTTGTGATAAATTGAAGATCTTTCCAACATTCGGAGCAAATCGTACCATAAGTAAAAACATTTTGCTTACATCCAGGACAAATTGGTGGATAAAGCATCGTTTTCAAGCGTTCAACGAACTTACTTAGTATATCTCCGCTATTTAACGCCGCTTCTCGAAAATACAACATTATAAATTTAGGCTTTTACAAGTTTCCCTCAGAACAAAAGTTCCTTTGTATTTCCTAAACTTATAATTTTAATTCCTTTAAAAACTCTTACCTTCTATAAATTTATTTCTTTCATATTATAAACTTGACAGAGCTTGCACAAATAATGAACCTTTTCAAAATATATTCTTTCATAGATCGAAAGTGTTCTACAATATGTCGCATCCTTTAATTTTTGATCATAACCGCATTGAACAATTCCGAAAACGTGCCTTTCAAAAAGCAAAAAAAGGATGTGACTTTTTACTCTCTCACATGGCAGAAGATCTCTATAAACGCCTTAGCACTGTTGATCGCCTCTTTACATTAGCTCTCGATTTACACAGCCATACAGACCTTGCTGCGCAAGCTTTAATGAAATCTGGAAAAGTTTGTTCCATAGAACGCATTGAGACCGATCCGCTTTATCAAAGCCATGATAAAAAATTTCATTTACGTCATCGAGAATTTCTTGATTTACCTCAAAGTTACTGTGACCTTATTGTTTCACTTCTTTCATTACAATTGACCAATGATACCCCTGGTGTTCTAAGCCAGATAAAAAATACCCTTAAACCAGATGGCTTATTTCTTGCTGTTATGGCAGGAGCTGGTACATTAAGAGAATTGCGCGAAAGCCTGCTGCAAGCTGAAAGTGAAATTTATGATGGAGCAAGCCCTAGAATCTACCCTTTTGCCGACATTCGTGATGCAGGCGCTCTTTTACAGCGTATTGGCTTTGCCCTGCCTGTAGCAGACGTTGAAGATATCACAATACGTTATAATACAATGTTTGACCTTATGCACGATCTTAAAGCTATGGGAATGCAAAATGCACTCATCAATCGTTCACGACGCCCTGTATCCAAACGTTTTTTTCTCCGCGCAGCTGAAATCTATGCACAACGATTTAGTGATCCTGATGGACGTATTCGTGCACATTTTTCTTTCATCTGGCTCTCTGGTTGGGCTCCTCATCCCAATCAACAAAAACCGCTACAACCTGGTTCAGCGCAAATATCTCTTACAGATGTTTTACAGCCCCCAAAAATATAATCTAAAATTATTTTTTAAAAATACTTTTATCTGTTGTCCGTAATATTTGACTGGTGACCGTTCCAGCTATCATTGAATCGCTCACGTTTAGAGCAGTCCGTCCCATATCAATTAGCGGTTCAATAGAGATAAGTACAGCAACCAAAGTAACAGGAAGCCCCATAATTGGTAACACAATCAATGCAGCGAAAATAGCACCTCCCCCCACACCAGCAACACCAATAGAACTCAACGTTACAACACCAATAAGCGTAGCAATCCAAGTAGGATCAAGAGGATTAATACCCATAGAGGGTGCAATCATGGTCGCAAGCATCGCTGGATAAAGACCAGCACAACCATTTTGTCCAATTGTTGCCCCAAAAGAAGCTGCAAAACTCGCAATGGATTGTGGTACACCTATCCACTGTGTTTGCGCTTCAATATTCAAAGGAATACTTGCAGCACTTGAACGACTGCTAAAAGCAAATGTTAAAACTGGTAAAACCTTTTTGAAAAAACGAAAGGGATTAATCCCAGAAATACCAAGCAATACACCATGAATTCCAAAAATTAAAATAATACCGACATAAGAGGCAATGATAAAAACCAGTAAATTTAAAATATCTGTAATACGCGATATTGCTCCTACTTTCGTCATAAGTGCAAAAATACCATAAGGCGTCAAAGCAATCACAATACGGACTAACCGCATAATCCAAGCTTGTGCCACTTGAATAAATAAAAGCGCTTTTTCTCCTTTTTCTGGCTCATCTTTCTTTAAAAGAAGAACCGATGCACCTAAAAATGACGCAAAAATCACAACACTAATAATTGACGTACGTTTAGCTCCACTCAACTCAGCAAATGGATTTTTAGGAATCATAGACAAAATCATCTTTGGTATATTCATATCTCCAAGTTTAGAAATATGACCTTCAAGAAGAGCAGAAACATTTTGCCCTTCATGCACCAAACCATCGGTTGTTAATCCAAAAAAATTAACCACAAGCACACCAACCAATGCTGAAAGAGCCGTTGTAAAAAGCAATATTGAAATTGTTATTATACTCATCTTTCCAACAGCATAAACAGAATGTAAATGAGCAACTGCTGAAACGATAGAGATAAAAACCAATGGCATAACAATCATTTGCAACAATAAAATATAGCCCTCACCGACAATGTTAAACCATTCAACGGATTTCAATAAAGTGCTTTCACCCTCTCCATAAATAAACTGCAAAACACTTCCAAAAATCAAGCCAAGGATAAGCCATAGCATAACACGTAGTGAAAGACTCCATTGCATTTTCTTACTTTGAGAAACCAACAATAAAAAAATAACAAATAGAAATAAATTGACGAAAAAATTAAATGTCATTGTCTATGCTCACTATTATTATGGTTGACATAAATAATCTGCATAATTCAAAATCAATGCATGATATTTAAAATTAACCTATAAAGCTTACAAGGCTTTTACAAAATCATTATTTTTTTAATTTATAGATTAAAAGAGAATTTTTTATCTACTAATAACTGTTTAAAGAAAATAAATAAAATTATTTTCTTATTATTTAAATTTTCACTCTCATAAAATAGTTAAAAAAGAGAAATATAAGCAGCATTCATTGCATCTTAATACTGAATAATTCCAGCATATCTTATCCTATAAATCTCTTTACCTCTCTCTTTTTCTATTTGAACTGAAGCGAGCTTTCCAAGCAAGGATGAATTAACAATCGAACATTCATGATTTTTCTAGAAAATACACCAACAAGCTACTTCTGCTCATTTTATGGACTGCACTCTCAATAGCTTTGATCAGCACTTCAAATATAATTATTTTATTGAAAATACTTTTTATACATTCTTTCTTTGCTCTCAATGAAAGCTTTTTTATTTTTCAAAACTCTTTTTATAGTCATAAAAAGGCTTTGAAATACAACATGTTGATTTATAATCATAATTTACTGTTTTGCATATTAAATGAGAGTCCCGAATAACGTAAGATTCTCTCATTTCAAACCTGTTTATCTTGAATCAATCAAAATCATTTGCTTGCACGTCACAAGCAGGGCTGGCGTATGAGTAAAAATGTATAAGAAAGGAGTAGAAAGACCTCTTATGAAACATCTTAATGCAAGAGTTGCCGTAACATTGGAGGGCGGAGCTTGAGCAGAAAATATAAATAATATGATTGCTTTTTATAATAGCGCAGTAAAACGTTTTAACGATACCTATTCATATGCTGATCGAACAACACGTGCATGTGCTATAGATAATTTTGTCACTTTAGATATAAAAAAGATAAGTTGGAGTTATAATGTTACGCAAGAACTAATAAGAGGAAAGGTTTTTGAATTTGAAGAGGCATGCCTCACTCAGAGTTCATATCATCCTTTTACGCAACAGTGGTTTTATTATAATCGGAATCTCAACGATGGAATTTACCAAATGCCTCGTATAGTCCTGATAGGACAAAAAGTTGAAAATAGGATGATACAAATTACAGGCATAGGAGCACGAAGCGTTTTTTCTGTATTGATAGCTAAGAATTTGCCTAATCTAGATGCAATAGATACAGGTCAATGCTTTCCACGGTATCTTTATAAAAACGTTGAATCTCTGTAACTGTTCATGATGAAAAACAATCCCATTTGTTTGCAAATTCAATAAAGGAAAGAAAAACATCTGGTTTACAGAGGCGTGATACCATTACGGATGAAGGACGAGCACATTTTAAAGCTGCTTATCCTAGTGAGAGCATAACAAAGACGATTACAAATTTCTAGATAATGAAAACAATGGAAAAGACTGAGGATATATGATTAAAATGAGAGGCTTTAAGTCTACAAATATTATAAATTTTATGAATAGTACAGTTTAAAGCATTAAAAGCAGTCTTACAGTAGATTTACAATGTATGGGGATGATTAATTGCCTATAATAAGTTGCGCTCATACTGATAAAGATTATTCTGCTATAGAAATGTTGTGCTTTTTTGAATTTTTGTGCGTATTCAAACACTCATTCGTTACAAGCTCAATCTCTTTATCTCGTGCCTCTTTATCAAGAATAATAGTATTTTAATATAATACCCCTTTGCATACAAATAGTTATTTCTTATCTATGAATAGCTTATAATTTCATATAACTCTATGAAGATAATATTTTTTATTTATCAATATTTAATGATGTAATTAACACATTCATTATATATAATAATCTTTATTTCTATCTATTTACATAATATATTTATTTTTTTTATAAAAATAAAATTGAGTTATACATACATAGATCTATCGGTATTTTTTCTACTGTCTTTTTAGCGCACTGAAAGATTGATATCGTAATTTTTGTATAATAAAATACTCTTTCATATAAGCATCGTATATTGAATTATAATAATTGACTATTAACCGCAAATTATATTTTTTATCCCTTTTAAAAGTAAAAAATATAATTTTCAGACCTATTCATAAGTAGGCTTAGCCAAGTGAATAAAAAATGTTTGATAATAAGCTTTATCTCTTATGAACTATCTTTTGTACAAAGGGACAACATTATGATTACGGAAATATCGTGATATTATTGGGTATAAAAATCACACTCCCCAAGAAATTTTTGTATTGTATCCTTTCCGTTATGAGAAATGTTAAAAGAAAGATAGGATATGCTCTCTAGAGCAAATGAGTGAATGAACCACCACGGTGATATGCATTTTTAAAAAAGTAGGAAGTATCTTTGCTTCAAATTTAATAGGCACATTCTAAAAATAAAGGTTCTACCGACTCATTCCAAATAGAATAGTAATGGGACAAAAATTTTTCAGCATCTGTTTGTCCCATTGCAACAACCTCTTCTAGAGGATTAAGAAAATTTGTTTCATCAAAACCATTCGTATCATACTGTTTGCGATTTTTTAAGCCTTTGCGAGCAATAGCGAGAGCTTGACGTGCTAACTCTAAAAGAATAGTTTGACGAAAAGGAGTTCTTAACCCTTCTTTAGGAACGCGTTGGCGCAACTCTAAAACTTCTTCAAAACACCAATCTTTTGTCAAAGCCTCTGCCTCATTAAGTGCTTCCCTATCATAAAGAAGCCCAACCCAAAAAGCCGACAACGCACAAATGCGCTTCCAAGAACCACAATCAGCTCCCCTCATTTCTAAAAATCTTTTTAAGCGGACTTCAGGAAATAACGTTGATAAGTGATTAATCCAATCTCCCATGTTTGGAATTGAATTTGCAACTTGTCCTTTTAATGCTCCATTCATAAACTGACGAAACGTTATGTGTGTACAATCATAATAACGACCATCCCGCACAACAAAATACATTGGAACATCAAGGGCCCATTCAACATAATCAGCAAAACCAAAACGCTCAGAAAATACAAAGGGCAGAACGCCTGTCCTCTGATTATCCGTATTACGCCAAATTTCAGAACGCCACGATAAAAAGCCATTTGGGCGCCCTTCTGTAAAGGGCGAACTTGCAAATAATGCCGTTGCAATGGACTGTAACTTCATGGATACTTGCATTTTTCGCCGCATATCACTTTCAGATGAAAAATCAAGATTAACCTGAACTGTTGATGTGCGATACATCATATTAAGACCATTATACCCCACTTTAGGCATATAATCAGTCATAATCTGATAACGTGATTTAGGCATTCGCGGCGTTTCAGCTAAAGTCCACTTTGGACTAGCTCCAAGACCTAAAAAACCTATACCTAATGGTTCTGCAATTTTTTTGAGAAGAGTTAAATGCTCCATCAACTCGTAATATGTATGGCTTACTGATTTTAATGGTGCACCAGATAATTCAAATTGTCCCCCAGGTTCCAAAGAAATGGCTCCCTGATCAACTGATCCTACGAGCCCAATAATATTCTCTTCATCTAAAATAGGTTTCCATCCTAAGGCGCTTTGCATCCTCTCTAAAAGCGCTCGGATTCCCCTCTCTCCTTCATAAGGAACAGGGTGAAAACCATCTCTATAAAACGGAAATTTTTCATGTTCTGTACCAATGCGCCAATCATCTTCTGCTTTATACCCCCCTTGGAAATAGCTAACCAAAGAATCTAAGTTATAAATTTCACTTTCATCAGTTATATCAAGCGCCATAACTTACCGTATCCTATAATTGGTATCATCATCTTAAATAAATTGTTTAGAATGATTTTACAGATTTCTCAATCCATTGCCCAATCCCCCACGGTAGCATTAAGAAGAGCCAAAGCAGCAACAGCGGCAGTATCAGCGCGTAAAATACGCGGACCTAGTGATATTGGAAACACAAAAGGATGTTTTTTTAAAAAGCTCCGCTCTTCTTCACTAAAGCCACCTTCCGGTCCAATAAGAATACCAGGTGTTGTAACGTCACGCTTTTTAAAAGAAGGTAATGGATTATGCAATTTATGCTCTTCATCACAAAAGAATAAAGGCTGTGTCTCATCCCACTGTGCTAAAAGTTCTGCTAATGATAGAGCCGATACGCATTTAGGAAGAGATAAAATTCCACACTGTTCAGAAGCTTCAATAACATTGGCTTCCATACGCGCCATATTGATACGCGTAGCCTGCGTATGATGCGTTATAACAGGCTGCAAAATCGATACCCCCATTTCAACAGCTTTCTGCACCATATAATCCAACCGCGCATTTTTGAGTGGAGCAAAGCAATAAATAAGATTGGAATGCGTCGTTTGTAATCTTTCTTGATGGATAAGCTGAACCACAACAAATTTTTTCTTAACAGTGATAAGTTTAGCAAGCCACTCACCATCCTGTCCATTAAAAAGTAAAATTTCTGCTCCTTCTTTCATACGCAAAACATGCATAAGATAAGAAGCTTGTGCCCCCTCTATCTTTATTTCTTCATTCAAAGCCAATGTCTGCCGGATAAATAATCTTTTAAGTTTATAATTTATGCGCATAAAAATTTTGCCAATGCTCACTATCGTCATCGAGAAAATGAAGAAAAATATATAGCAAAAAGAAAAAATTATATCTATAGAACTATAATATATTAAAGAATTATAGAGTTTTTTTAGCTTTATGAGATAATAATAGGAACTTATAGATCCTTAAGTGATTCTGCTTTCATAAAAGTTTAAATAATGCACCATTCATCTTTGCATTCAGTCATTGATGCATCCGTGGAGGAAAAATATGTCTGCTAAAAAAGCTACAATTATTACGATTACAACCCTCTTAGCCTTTATTTTGATTACAGTGGGAATTGGTTCTGTTGGAGCCGACGGGAAGCATACAATTACCAAAGATGGCTATGGTATTTCTTCTGCGATTCAATAAGCACTGGCCAACATCCTCCTTAAAATTTTAATGTTTTTTAGCAATTTTTATAAGATTAGCACCGATATTATGAATCTCTTGTATTTGAAAGATTCCATAAGAAGGTTTTTTATTCCTCTCTTCAGTCATTTATCTATACCAACCTCACTTATTATGACGGTGAGGATGGTTTTTACTGCTTCACGACGAACGGATTTAAAATGAGAGAATCTTCCGATAATGGGAGCTCTGATTTAAATTTAAAAGACAATTTTAAGTTGCAAAAAGACGAATTACCATTATAGGATAGAATATTATACAGATGAAAAACGATACTCAATCTGTGTTAATATCTTTTGTAACCCAAAAATCGCCATGATTTTGTCCTTTAGAGCTTAGAGAAAATGTAAAAGGCCATGCAAGGCTATTAGCAAGACATTGGACATCTTTACATAAAGTTTCTGATCTATAGTTTTTGCGTAGTTGTGCCTGTAATATCAGTTCATTTTCCTTCCCTTGCGCAATAGCAGTTGCAATGATTCCTTGAATGGATAAGCTCAAGTCTGCTGTACGCATTAATGACTCTGTTACCTTCATCATACCTTCTGAAAAGCTTGTCTGAATATCCCAGTGATCAAATGTTGTTGAAAAAGTATCATTATTCATTAAAAGAAATTGTTGTTTATTTGAAAGTCTTGTTTGTAATTCATTCAGATCATACCCTAATAGCCGACCAGAAGACATCTTCAGTGTTAACTCACCCTGCATTTTCGTAAAAATTTCTGGCCAAGAATCAGCAAGTGTTCGTACCGTTGCAGTAAAATTCGTTTTGCTTTGTATAAATGGAATAAATCCCAAGATTTCTAAAGTCTCCTGCATATCAATAGAAGCACCTGAAATATTTCCTCCAATACGCACTTTCTGTCCAGCTGAAGTAACTTCAATATTACTTTGCACAGATCCACCAAAAATATTCGCATGTCCAAGATCAAAAATACCATGACCATCTCTTATTTGTATTGCAGCAGCTAAATTTGTGAGTGAAATATTTCCTATTTTAGCTTGTGGCGCAGAAAGTCGTATATCCACGCCAATACAATCAAAAGTTCTCATGTCAAAGCAGGCATTTTTCTTTTTACCTGAAAAAAACATTGAACCCAAGAGGCTAAGGTCTAGATTATCAAAGGCTAAAGAGCCCATGACATTTGGTACATAATCTTGAAAATCGAGTTTTAAAGCTCCTCGCGCATTGGCTTTCCCCATCGTAAATGTAACATTGTTCATTTGGATATGCATTGGCTGCGCTAAAAAATGAGATTCCCATACAATGGGTATTTTTAATTTATGTCCCCAAAACTGATTTCCACCAACCCAAGACAATGTCTGATTCCATCCAGGAGAACGCATTGACACTTTTCCGTCAAAAATATAATATTCAGATAATCGAGCCTTTCCTGTAAAAGTTATTCCCCCACGTACAGAATTGAGACTTGCCCTAATATGACTTTTGCCTCCAGCAAGAAGCAGTAATGCTTGAGAAGCATCAAGTGATAATTTTGTAAACTCTCCGCGCCAACGCGCATCTGCACGTAACCGTACTTCCTGAGTTGATTCCGGCCAATCTAAAGTTGCATTTAATCCTGTTATTTTTTCTGCTACTCCTGAAAAACTATCGTGATACACAAGAACACCATTTTTAATGACAATCCGTCCAAAAGGTTGTTTTAAAAGGTGCTCTATCTCTGGATGCTCAGGATTATGTTTTAATATTTCACGCGTATTACGTATTGCCACCCCTAATGCACCTTGTGAGCGAGAAAACCGATCAAAAAAATCTGCTATTGTTTTAACAGGCTTTTCCATAACAAATTGAGGACGCATAATCCGCGTCTCTGAAAAAGAAATATGTCCCCAAAGAAGATCGACGACAGAAAGATCAACTTCTATTGATTCAGCTTCCATTAATGGCGCAACATCATCCATTTTTGATGTTAAAGTAACGCCAGAAAGAAATGCTTTAGGATAAGGAAAAAGATGTAACCGCGGTGGATCACGCAATTGCACATTGTAACCCGTCCATGCACTTAAATCCTGCGCTAAACGAATACGAATCGCATCTGTAGAAATAAGATAAGGTAAAACGAGAATCCCCACTCCAAATAAAAAGATAATTGTAATAAAAACTCCGCTCAAAAATTTTATTATTCTGATGCGCACATTATCCCTCTATACTTATCCCCCTATAACAGATTAAAAACAAACTTAAATGATCATAAAAAGTTTTTATAACCCTATAATTCACTATATCCACTTTGTATCTTCATTATTTTTGTTCTTTATCCAAAATTTATTCAAACAGCAATGTTGCTGCTTCTTTATAAAGCAATTATTTAAAAGTCTTCAAAACTATAAATCCACAACATTATAAAACCATTCTTACTGTTCTCATATGAATATTGCTATAAAACTCTATCGTATTATTAGAAAATGCTTTACAAAAAAAAAACAAACAGCCTTACCGAAAGGATCTCTGAATGAATAATATTATCGACGGAAAAAAACTTGCTGAAGAGATTATTGTGAAAGTTAAGGCCGAAACAGCAAAGCTCCGCCATCACTATAATATACAACCTAGTATCGCTGTTATTATCGTTGGAGATGATCCTGCAAGTCAAGTATATGTCACCTCAAAAAATAAAAAAGCCGAAGAATGTGGGTTTCTTTCAATCAAACATGCCGTTTCCAAAGAAACGCAAGAAAAAGAACTCCTTCAACTTATTGCAACATTAAATTCTGATCCCAAAATTCATGGTATTTTGGTACAGCTGCCTCTCCCTGCTCATATGAATACAAATCGCATAACACAAGCCGTTGCTTTCCAAAAAGATGTTGATGGTTTTCATTATATTAATGTAGGAAAACTCGCGGCAAATGCACTTGAAGATGCAATTATTCCCTGCACTCCAGCTGGTGCCATGATGATGATTGAACAACACTGTGGACGAGATTTATCTGGACTTGATGCTGTCGTTGTTGGACGCTCTAATATTGTTGGAAAACCTATGGCTGCCCTTTTAACAGCAGCCAATGCCACTGTGACAATTGCCCATAGTCGTACCCGTGACCTTGATGATGTGTGTCGAAGCGCTGATATTCTAGTAGCAGCTGTAGGCCGCCCACAAATGATTAAAAAAGACTGGATAAAAGATGGTGCAATTGTTATTGATGTAGGTATTAACCGCGTTGCTGCACCAGAAAAAGGTATAGGGAAAACACGTCTTGTTGGTGATGTCGATTTTGAAAACGTAAAAGAAAAAGCTGCTGCGATCACCCCTGTTCCAGGAGGCGTTGGACCAATGACAATTGCCATGCTTATGGTTAATACACTCAAAGCCGCCGCGCGATCACACAATCTGCCGATACCAAAATTCTAAAAATTGTAACAATTCCTTGTATATGGTTTCATTGTATATGATTCAGCTTATTTATTTTTGCATTTTTCATGTCATAAAAACAGATGCCCCTTGATCTGCACGATTAACGGATTGACGAAAAACATGAAAAAGTTCGCGTCCAACACCATGTTCGTTTTTTGAAAGATCCGGAGATATGATTTTTCGCGCGTTAAATTTTGCTAAATCCTCCAAAAGGGTTAATTTACCCTCATGAGCATCAAGAAAAACAATATCACCATCCTGCAAACGTGCAATGGGGCCATTATCCACTGCTTCTGGTGTCACATGGAGAGCAGCAGGAATTTTTCCTGACGCTCCTGACATACGCCCATCGGTTATCAATGCTACCTTTTGACCGCGATCTTGTAAAACGCCTAAAATGGTCGTTAATTTATGAAGCTCTGGCATACCATTGGCTTTTGGTCCTTGATAGCGAATGACAGCGATAAAGTCTTTATTATGCAACACTCCAGATTTAAAAGATTTTTGTAGTTCCTCTTGATCATTAAAAACAAAGACTGGTGCTTTAATCTGCCAATACTCTGGTTTAACAGAGGAAACTTTTATAATAGCTGTTCCCAAATCTCCTGATAAAACACGAAGACCACCATCAAGCTGAAATGGCTTTCTCCACCCCGCTAACACCTTATGATCACCACTTTCCTTAAGAGCCGCTTCACGCACCACATGACCATCAGCAGAAAGCTTTGCTTCAATTGCATAAGCATTGAGATCTTTACCAAAAACCGTAGAAACATCTTCATGTACCAAACCTGCCTCGATAAGCTCGCGAATAATAAATCCCATTCCCCCCGCAGCGTAAAAATGATTAATATCTGCTAAACCGTTAGGATAAATGCGCGCTAAAAGAGGCACAACGGATGAAATTTCTGCAATATCATGCCATGTCAATTTAATACCGCAAACAGCAGCCATAGCAATCAAATGAATCGCATGATTGGTAGAACCTCCTGTTGCATTTAATCCTACAATGGCATTCACAAAAGAACGCTCATCAATGATCATACCAAGTGGACTATAATGATCACCAAGATCTGTCATTTCAAGTACACGTTTCGTAGCTTCTTTTGTTAAAGCATCACGCAACGGTGTATTCGCATTAATAAAAGAAGCTCCAGGCATATGAAGCCCCATCATCTCCAGTATCACCTGATTAGAGTTAGCTGTTCCATAAAATGTACATGTTCCTGGCCCATGATAAGAACGTGCTTCCGATGCTAGAAGTGTTTGGCGATCTATTTTATTTTCCGCGTAAAGTTGACGTATCTTTGCTTTTTCATCATTACCTTGACCACTTGTCATAGGACCAGCAGCTATAAAAATTCCTGGTAAATGACCAAATGTTAGGGCACCAATCAATAAACCTGGCACAATTTTATCACACACCCCAAGATACAATGCTGCATCAAAGACATCGTGTGATAAGCTTATAGCTGTTGCCATTGCAATTACTTCACGCGAAAAAAGGGAAAGCTCCATCCCCGCATTTCCCTGCGTAACACCATCGCACATCGCGGGAACACCACCTGCAACCTGTGCAACACCACCAACCATACGGGCCGACTCTTTAATTAAGTGAGGAAATTTTTCAAAAGGTTGATGTGCTGAAAGTATATCGTTATATGCCGTGATAATACCAATATTCCCAACGATATTTCCCTTCAAACGCTCTTTATCTATTGCACCACAAGCAGCAAAGCCATGAGCCTGATTGGCACATCCTAAAAAACTCCGTTTGGGGCGATGAACTTGTGCTTTCGCAATACGATCTAAGTAAATTTCTCGTGTTGATCGAGAACGTTCATAAATTCTTCGTGTAACTGTGGCAATTGTCTTGGAAAGTGCCATATTTCTCTCCCCCTTTCATTGTTTCTTCCCCTCATTCATTGAGAGAGATTACGTTTTATTCACTTTGTGTCACATATTTTGATTCACTTATTTCATTTTCTGCAGGCGACCAATAAACCTGAACGAGATGAGGGGAATTACGCAGAATTGCCCGAATAGGCATTTCTATTTCAGACCCGTCTTGACAAGCTTCTTCAAAACAATCGCGTTTCTGAAAACCTTCGAAATGGAGAATAATACAACGAGATTGCATAATAACTGGCAAAGTTAGTGAGAGTCTTGGCTCAACAGCACTCTTAGCATGAAGGGGTAAAACAAGTGCTTGTGTTCGTAAATCAAGCGCTTGCTTTAAACGATCAGCATCAGGAAAAAAAGATGCCGTATGTCCATCCTCCCCCATTCCTAAAACAACAACATCAAAGGGTTTAGGCAAAGTATTAACACGACTCGCCGCTGAAAAAGCAGCAAGTTCAGCAGTAATTGTTTTATGATAAAGCCCTACAAAACGTGCTTTTTCGGCAAAATTTTGTAACAAATGACACCGTACCATATGTTCATTTGAACGTTCCTCGTGTGTAGGAACAAAACGTTCATCGACCAAAGTGATAATAATATTTTGCCAATCAATATCCGCTTTTGATAAATAATGAAAAAACAATTCTGGTGTTTTACCACCAGACACCGCTAAAACTGCTCTCTTGCGCTCAAGAACAGATACACTAAGCTCTGCGGCTACTCGATCTGCCAATGCCAAGGCTAAAGTCTGAGGGGTTTCAAAATCTAAACGGTCAATATTCATTCTATACATACTTATTGCTCTAAACTAAATTGTTCCATATACGCCCATCACGTTCCATGAGGCTCATCGAAGCAGACGGCCCCCACGAACCAGCGTTATAACTATGAACAGGCTGTTGTATTGTTTCCCATCCCTCAATGATTGGATCAATCCAACGCCAAGCAGCCTCAACTTCATCACGACGCATAAACAGTGTTTGATCTCCACGAATAACATCCATTAATAAACGTTCATAAGCATCAGGATTACGTTCAGAAAATGCAGAAGCAAAACTCATGTCTAATGGAATGTGACAAAACCGCATACCGCCATAACTTGGATCCTTAATCATCAACCATTGTTTTACACCTTCATCAGGTTGGAGACGAATTACAAGCCGATTAGAAAAAATTTCATCTAAATCCACATTAAAAATATTATGAGGAATAGGTTTAAAAACCACAACAATTTCAGACATTCGCGTGAACATGCGCTTACCTGTTCGTAAATAAAAAGGCGTATTAGCCCAACGCCAGTTATCAATCTTAACCTTAAGTGCTACAAATGTTTCACTCTTACTCACTCTTCCCAGATCATCAAAATAAGACTCTACCGATATACCATTTGATAGACCAGAAAGATACTGCCCACGTACAGTATGCTGCCCTACATTATGGACATCAAGCGGTGTTAAAGAATGTAAAACTTTAAGTTTTTCATCGCGCACAGCATTAGCACTGTTGGTAAATGGTATTTCCATCGCAACCAAACAAAGTAATTGTAGCATATGGTTTTGAACCATATCGCGTAAAGCACCAGTGCTTTCATAATATTCTGTACGCCCTTCTAACCCTAAAGATTCAGCAACGGTTATTTGAACATGATCAATATAATTGGAGTTCCATAGCGGTTCATAAAGTGTATTAACAAACCGCAATGCCATTAAATTTTGAACAGTTTCCTTCCCAAGATAATGATCAATACGAAAGATCTGCTCTTCATTAAAGGCGCTTGCAAATACATCATTAAGTGAAATAGCTGTTTTTACATCGCAACCAATTGGTTTTTCAATGATAATCCGTGTTTGTGGTGTCACCAAATCATTTTTTTCCAACTTCATCGCAATATCAGCAAAAAGTGACGAACCAACAGCCAAATAAAAAGCTCGAATATCCGCTGAATCTTGTGACAGAAGGAGGGCTAAATCCTCCCACCCTCGATTTGAGGTAACATCAACAGAAACGTAAGTTAAACGTGCAAGAAAACGATTGAGTTCTGTTGAATTGAGATCTTTTGGATGGATATGTTTTTCTAAAGAAATGCGAACAAAATTTTGATATTCTTCACAACTTAAGAAAGTGCGCGAAACCCCAATAATACGTGTTGGCTCACTGAATTGCCCAGCACACTGACAATGATACAAAGCCGGCAAAAGCTTGCGCAACGCCAGATCACCATTGCCACCAAAAACAATACAATCAAAGGAAGAAACTGGAATAATTTTACGCACCATGAACTTGTTTATTTTTCTATTCGATTATGAAATCCCATATCACTTATAAAAGCTTTCATCATTAAAGCAGACAGATACTAAATAAGCCATTAATTTTCTTCATTTCAAGCAATGTTTACATTAAAGGCGATCCAATAAAGAAAACCAACGCATTGCTAAAAATATAAGCGGATAACGCAAAACGCGTCCCCCCGGAAAAGATGAAATCTTTAAGTCTTGGAAATAGGAAAAACGTTCATATTTTCCAGTTAACCATTCTGCGTATAATTTTCCCACGAAAGGAGCCAGCATAACGCCATGCCCTGAATAACCACCACAATAAGTCATCCTTGAGAAAAGTTGGCGAACATAGGGCATGCGTTCAACTGTGATGGCAACCGTTGCTCCCCACCGATGGCTTAAATTGATAGAATGTAATTGAGGATAAATTTCAACAATTTGCCGTTTTATACGTTCATCTAAATTTAGAGGATGCTTATTATCATAACTTTCTACACCACCAAATAAGAGACGATTATCAATGCTTTTGCGAAAATAGCGAACCATAAAACGGGAATCATCAACCGATTCCCCCCCTATAAGAATTGAACTATGCTTTGGTAATGGGTCCGTTGCTCCAATATAAGAGCGAATAGAAACAATATTTTTCTCAATAAAACGCTCCAGACCAAGTTTATACCCATTTGTTGCAAGTAAAACATGCTCTGCTGTTACACTGCCTTTTTCTGTTATTACTTTCCAATGTGCTCCCTTGCGCCTTATGGTCGTTACTTGTGACTTCTCATAAAGCTTAGCACCAGCATCTTGTGCTCTTTTTGCCAACCCAATAATCAATTTTAAGGGATTTATATGACCGGTATCCGCATCATAAATACCACCACAATAAAAAGTTGATCCAAGTCGCTCAAATGTTTCAGCCTTATCCATAAAAGTAAGCGCGTGATAGCCATAACGCTGCATCGCCTCAATATGCCGTTGATAAGAGAGAAGCTCACGCCTTTTATGAGTTACAGAAAGCTGTCCTCCTATCAAATCACACGGACAATTAGGCATTGCGCATAAAGCTAAAATATCTCTTTTAGCTTCTTCTGCCAAATCAAACAGAGCCTTACTGCGCTCAAAACCATACTTTTTTTCTAATGTTTCTACCCATTGCCGTTGCCCTGTTCCCAGCTGTCCACCATTGCGCCCTGAAGCACCATCACCAAAACGTGATGCTTCAAATAAAACAACATCTACTCCAGCCTTGGCTAAATGATAAGCAGCCGAAAGACCCGTAAATCCGCCTCCAATAATGGCAACATCACACTGTCTGTTTTCACAAAAAGAAGGATAAGAGGGGCGCTCTTTTAAAGTATCTTCATACCAAGAAATTCCTGGAGAAATTGAATTATCATCAATCATCGTCATAAAATTTAAACATTCAGCAGGAGATATTCACGCTCCCACGGACTAATTACTTCCATAAAAGTTTCAAACTCTTGTCGTTTGATTGCAGCATAAGTACTGACAAACACATCCCCTAAAATAGCATGTATTGCTGTATCTTGTTCAAACAAATTAACTGCCTCAATGAGTCCACGCGGTAACTCAATATTATCAGCATTCACATTATTTGTCGTTGGCTCATCTGGCTCAATTTTTTGCTGTAAACCAATGAGACCACACGCTAAAGAAGCTGCAAGAGCTAAATAAGGATTCGCATCTGATGAAGGAAGCCTATTCTCGACACGCCGCGCTTGAGGAGCAGAACGAGGAACACGAAAAGCTGTAGTACGATTATCATATCCCCACCGCAAATTAACAGGAGCCGAATTATCAGGTACAAGACGTCGATAAGAATTCACGTAAGGCGCAAGCATCACAAGAACCCCTGGCATATGTTTTTGCAATCCACCAATAAAATGGCGAAAACAGATACTTTCTTCACCATTTTCCTGTGTAAAAATGTTCATACCCGTTTTCTTATCAACGACCGATTGGTGAATATGCATCGCAGAACCTGGCTGCCCCTGAATGGGTTTTGCCATAAATGTCGCATACATATTATGTTTTAGTGCTGCTTCACGAATTGTTCGTTTAAACATAAAAACTTGATCCGCTAACTCAATAGGATCACCATGACGTAAATTAATTTCAAACTGACCTGCTCCTTCTTCATGAATGAGGGTATCAATTTCCAATCCTTGTGCCTCTGAAAATTGATAAATATCATCAATCAAATCATCAAATTCATTAACACCAGCAATGGAATACCCCTGTCCACCACCAATTGAACGCCCAGAACGACCAACTGGTGGAACTAACGGATAATCAGGATCGGGATTTTTTTGTACCAAATAAAACTCAATTTCTGGTGCAACAACAGGGCTTAAACCCATTTTTGTGTAAAAATGAACCACTGTTCGTAAAACATTGCGTGGTGTGTAATCCACAACCTGACCATTTTGATACACAAGATCACAAATCACCTGTGCCGTAGGAGCATCTTCCCATGGAACAATGCTTAACGTAGAAAGATCAGGCTCAAGGCGTAAATCACCATCTGCTTTAGGATATTCAAAACCATGACCATCTTCCGGATAATCCCCTGAAATTGTTGCCATAAAAACTGCTGAAGGCAATGCCAATGATGTTTCCGATGTAAATTTTTTAGAAAGCATCATCTTGCCCCGTGGTACCCCTGCTTGATCAGGCGTAATACATTCAATATCCTCTACCTTACGGGAAGCAAGCCATTGTGAAACTTGTTCCCAATTGCACACACCACGTAAACTTTTGAGAAAACGAGAGACAGGTTTAAAATTCTTACTTTTCGTTTGTTCACCATTTTTTACAGCCATAACATACCAACTTTAAAAACAATCAAGTCCTATTCTTATTGTATCAGCCCATGCATAAACGACACGAAAAAAAATTATCAACTGATATTTTTGAAGAATACTATAAGATCCATCAAGGTAAAAGAACTTTGCGCTCAAAAAGCTATCCTATCACCATAGTGAAAAAATTGATATTGCACGCGATACATCGGTGCGAACCTTCTCCTTATATAAAACAGCGAGAAATACCATATTGTACGTAACCTAATTCCGATTCAAATAATCATATATAAGCAAACATTGGCGAGAATAATAAAGGCGAGATATTTAATTTCCTTTTGGTTGTAGCAATGCTTAATTAAAAGAAAAGAAACTTTTCTTTTAATATGAAGCAAGTTTTGTAACTCTATTGTTATCCACATAGAAGTAAACACCCTAGGATGGTGAGTAGCCTTTACAGCTGTGCTTACAAATACTCACCCCGCCATAATATGCGTAAATGTATTTTCAGGATAAGTCATACGCTCAACATTTCCGACATAAAACTTAACCATCGCCTGCATAACAGAGCTATCAACCTTGTTCTGAGCGGATGGTACGACTCTGCACTTATATCAATTCCCACCGCTTGACATTGCACTTCGCACACAATATTTAGAGCTGAGAATCCAGTAGAGCATACCAAATCCAATAGATAGGATTTTTTGCTAATTGCGCCATGCGTGATTCAACATTTGATAATCTCCAGCCCACTAAGAGGTGTGTTATTTATATCTCAAAAGCCCAAAAATCAGGATATGAAAACACAATAATATCAATTTTCTTTGAACTAACGTCCTTCATCGTCGATCTTCCACCATCGTAAAATCTTTTTTGTATCAGTTGCTTTCACATACTTTGACTTATGATCTCGTGATACTGTGCAGACCGAGCACACGCCCCCCATGCAAATGCACCCCATTAAGCCTAATCCTATTAGATTCTAGCAAAGATAATGCGGCACGTAACTTCGCCGCAGTCATACCAAAACACGATCTATCCCCGTTTTCCAGTACATGGCACAATCTCAATGAGATTTTAGGTAATATGTCAAAATGGCGTGCACGAGTGATGATGTCATGTAATTCGATAATATTATCACACTGGACATTTATATGTTTTCTAATAGGATAATTCTATCTCTTCTCGAAGTTTTACAGGGATATTAAAAAATATATATCTACCTTTAAAACCATCTTTTTGCGCTAATGATATTTCATAACCAGACGCAAATTCCAAATCCCAGCAACATAACAAAGATGCCCCGCACGTCCATTAAAATACCCTGCTTTTTCTCGCCCTAGGCATTCATAGCCCGACCACGTAAAACAGGATACCAATTACAATATCAGACCATAAGGCTGCAAGAGAAAGTTCTTTTATATTTTTATCTTTACATTGCCTCTTAAACAAGCTCATCTGTTCATATAATGAGTTATATGTATAATACATATAACTTCTACAAAAGGAGGATTCATTATGTTCCGTGAAAATCTTTGGTAATACACTCGGATGATTGGGTCACCAGTCGCCCGTCAATAATATAGTGCGAGTTAAGAAATTGGGGGAGTAAACTATGCAACTCGTGGATCATCCTTTTGTGAAGTTCGATCAACTCAAGCCGATTTACAACTTCACATATCCGTTATTTCGCACTATTTCAAATGAATTTTACGATTACCTAGACTTTAATAAACTAGCGCAAAGTAAGCAGATTCCACAAGCGCGTACCATTTCTCTTTATTTGCATATTCCCTTTTGCGAAACCATCTGTTCCTTCTGTCCCTTTCAGAAAGGGGCCTACAAGCACGTTAAGCAAATCGAATCTTATATGTCAGCGCTTACCACAGAGATCAGAACCAAAGGAAATTTCATTCGCTCGCTTAGAGGGCCCATCCGCAGCATCTATATAGGGGGCGGCACACCGTCGCTCTTGTCCGCAGATAATATCCGCCACATCGGAAAAGTATTGCATGCCGAATTTGAGCTCTCTTCCTTAGCCGAGTTTACACTGGAAAGCGAATCGAAGAGCGTCACACGTGATAAACTTTATGCTGCCCGTGAGATCGGCGTTAACCGGATCAGCTTCGGTATACAGAGTTTCATTGAGCGTTTCCGATCATTGTTTAACCTCACCTCAACACGTGAACAAATCAACAATACCGTGGCTTGGTCACAAGAGATAATTGGACATGTCGGTTTCGACCTACTATATGGCATGCACAGCCAGCAAACCGAAGAACTATTATACGATTTGAAGCAAACCAGCGAGCTTCACCCTGAAACCATCAACCTCTATGCAATCAACAATCTGGCTATCACGTCGCAACTGCATAAGTCTTACGCACAAAAAGGGCTTAAACCGTCCAGCCTACAGCATCGACAGATGCTTCGATTATTTAGCGACATCGTTATGCGCAGCTGCGGCTATGCGCCGTGTAATGGGCATTCCTATATCAAAATTGCCAATAACACTCCTCTAACGCTCGCTAAAACGAGTTCAGCTAATTATTTCCGCTATCACAAATATTTGCATGGTTATCATGACGATTATGTGGTTGGCTTCGGGGCGTCAGCACTGTCGATTCTCGGCTCACTCGTCACACGAGCCAATCCCAGTCGAAGCGGATACATTACCGACATACAACTTAAAGGAAAATCCAAAGTATACTACAATTGGGTATCAGCGGAGCAACAAGCCTCCAAAGCTTTTTTTATGCGGCTACCTTATAACGGCCATGCCGAAAAAGAAAGAATTGACTGGACCGCACTTCCCTCTTTCGTATACAATAACCTACAACAGCTCATAGATGCAGGTCTCATCGCAGAAAGTGATAACAATCTCCAGCTGACTCAGCGTGGTTGGCAATGGTATTCCAACCTTATGTATTTTCTTCTACCTCAGGCGGATAGGAATATTTTGGACGGCTATGTCTCAAACATGCTGAATACAACCGCCGTACTTGATGGAACAGTGGAAACCTGTGTGGCATCTTAAGGAGAACAGAATGTTCAGGCTTTTTTCCAACAAGAACATACGCTATTTTTGCCTAACCGTTAGTCTGCTCGCCTTACTCAGCGGTGCTTTGCGCACTGCCATCCCGCTATTAGCAAGACAATCTGGATATGGCGTAGTCGGAGTAAGTTGGGCGCAAGGTCTCTTCTCATTAGCGTGGCCAATTTTCGGCATCCTTGCAGGCGTTTTACTTGATCGCTGCGACAAAATAAAACTTGCCACCTCAGCTCTCTTCATCTTCATGCTACTGCATATTGTCCTGTTCATACTGCTCATGATACAGATTACTCCAGCCGAACAAATTTTCTTCTATGCAACCATTGCTGGATTCATCGTCGTTTCTGCCGAAGCTTATATAATGACGATTCCACCACTTATCATGGAGGGAGAGCGATTGATGACCTTCTACTCAATTGTCTTGTTCTTAGATTTCGGAGTCTCCTATTTTCTTGCCCCTGTCATAACAAGCAGCATTTTAGCGCATAGCACACTGCTATTTCTCGGCCTGTTAATCGTGCTTTTTATCACATTGATTTTTACCGCTCGCCGTGCTGTTCCGATATCGCCAACACCTGATAAAGAAAACATCACTTTCCGTTATATCATTGCCGGATTTCGTTTCATTTTTTCAAATCGGCATCTTACCTCCCTTACATTACTCACATTCTTTCTATCGGTGGTATTTGGAGCATTCCTAACCTCGTTCATCTTCTTCGTTACCGACAGTCGGTATCTGGGCCTACATAGCAGCCAATATGGCGTGATGTTTGCAGCCTACGCGCTTGGAACAATGGCAGGTGCCCTATTTGCGTCGCGTATACGCTATGCACCGGTGCGCCTAGCTGTTCTCACTGACGGTTTAGGAACTGTTGTCTTGCTTTTGATTCCAGCCTTTTCAAAAAGTGCTGTCGTCGTATGGGGCGTCATCTTTATTGCTGGCGTTGGAGCAAGCTTATGGTTTATTGGTGTTACCGCCTTCAGGCAGCGCCTCACACCAAAGCAACTTCTCGGGCGAGCTAATTCTGCTTTTCGAGTGATAGGCTATGCTGGAACGCCGGTCGGAAGCTTTTTGGTCGGCGTCCTTGGTTCTTTTATATCATTGCAGTTTGCTGCCACCTTTATCGCTGGACTACTATTGGTGGCTATCGCAATAACGCTTCCTTTTCTTTGGCAGGCTGATCATATAGACACACCCAATCCTTCCACGAGGTAACAGCTGCTTTAAAAAAAAGACACGGTCAAAAAGGCACACATACCCTATTACGCAATCGATTGATCTGTTCTTTGGACGAGAAAATTATCACCATAATGGCTGATAGAGCCAGCGGCACTATAGAAGCAGCCAAACAAACGCTAAAGACAAAACAGCCCCTTTACGTTGATTGGGCGATGATCCAACGCCTATATGAAGGATGTAGAGAGCTTATAGCGTACGAAGTGCAATTCTTAACCAAAAACTCCGCCCTAGCAATACCCACTTATACTCCAGTTAATCCGTTACCCGCTGGACATCAAATGCCTCACCCCTCTGCTCCTCAAAATACATTTTGCTGCACTTACGCGCCGTATTCTTCCTTTGTAATTAGCCGTATTCTTCCTTTGTAATCAAAAGAGCAGCCCTCCTTTCCTAGTTTAGGATCTCTGCCTACACAACGCAGCAACAGATGCGACCATATATGCAATCACGCCTTAGGGCCTGCATAGTAGAAAGCTTAGTTCGAGAGATTCATAAAGCCTATATTCCAATAAATTTTCCACCCAATCCACCTTTTAAAAGGGCGGCTTTATATAAACCGTTAGAGCAAGCTATGAAATCCTTAGGTGTATTAGAAATAATTGGCGGTTTTTACCTCAGACCAATGTTGATTAACTTTTACTCGTACATATACGCAAGCGGTGCTACTCTTTTCTCAGATAGAAAGGACATAATCGTTACCATCTGACCTATTATTGTTTGAAAATAAAAAAAGTATCAGTGCGACTGATGATATTGAAGAGCTATCTCATTATGTGGCTGTACTTAATTACGGCATTGGGAAGCTAGACACGCAATCACCCATTTCTGCGCGCCTTCTGCATAATATTCATAAGATTTTATTACGCGGTAAACGCGGTACGTCCAAAAGCCTTGGCGAATTTCGCAAAGCACAAAATTAGCTTGGTGGTACACAACTAAAGACAGCGTCATTCGTGCCGCCCACTCCTACCACAGCCCCCCACTCTCTCTACCACCATCCCCCCCGCTTAGAATCGCGCCAACTCATCACCAGTGCCTCGTTAAACACCACACCAGTCTCAAGGGCGGTAAAATGCGCCTTGCCGCATTTAATCTTCAGCATTTCTTTAAGGCGCAAATCAAAATCGCTATTCGTTCCTTTTGTTTCCAGCACAAAGTAAAGCTTTTGTTCGCCATCCCTCTCTAAAAAACCGCCCAATCAGGCGTATAAGAACCAATGGGAGTGGCTATTTTTAAATTTCTTGGCAGTTTAAAAAATAATCTTACATCAGAGTCATTATCGAGATTTTGCGCAAACTCTTTCTCAATACGGCTCTCACAAATCTCATGATCATAAACACTTTTCTCATTGACCACCGTTGGCCCTATGATCGCCTTTTCCGACCTAATTTTACAGATGTAGAATCAATCTTATTATGATGCGCACATCCAGAGATTATTTTATCCTCTGCATTAGAACCAAAAACATGAACAATACGCAGAGGCTTCGGTAAGAAGGCCAACCGCTCAATCTCAACCTACACGAAAATGCATGTGCAGGCGAATGCCCTCCATAATATGCAATATTTCAAGCCCGTCCAGAGGGGTACCCCTTTTAAAAATTGTGCCTATGGCTTATAATAATCTCCAAAATATACATTTAGCCCTTGTCTGAAATAACTCAATTTTGGATTGATGAGAACGAAAACGCGCTGCGATAATCACGTTGTTCAGCCCTTATGACCGGCAAAAGGGCGCCAATATTCCTGTACCACCAACGACTAACTAACGGTATTTCTTATCATTTTTGATCATATCCTCCACCCTTATTATTTTAAAATTTATACATTTCATCAACAAGATGTGCGCAGCGAGCCCGTACATCTTCGCTGTTCAGTCTCCATGTACGGCCTGCATTCTCAGACACAAAATCATCTTTAGCCGAAGCAACTTGATATTGCAGCGCCGGTCCATAAAGCGTATGCACAATTGGTACCAAATATACACAGGGCAGTGCGCATTTTGGGTTATATTGTCATGAGAGAGATGACCAAAAACTTTATCCCAAAAGCATTATACTCTAAATTATCAAGAGCATTCTTCAATCCCCCTGAATAAGACCCGTGATAAACAGGGCTTGCAAGAATAACATCGTTAGCGTCTGCGATTGTTTTGACAAATGCATGCGTTTTAGCATCACAATGGTAATGACTTATAAAAACAACAACTTTTTTAAATGCCTCCTCAACGGCGTATGAATATAAGCACGTTTTTTCTCGTCATTTTTTAAGGTATTAAACTCTTCCAATCTACCGAACTTACTCTTAAATTGTAGCCGAATGATTTTAATAAACCCATATTATTTTAAAAACTCAACAAATAATATTGAGGCTACAATCAAAGACACTTCTTTTCAATATTAAGCAAGTTTTGTAACCTATATTGTTATCTCCATAGAAGTAAAACAGCCTCTATGGACGATGAGTAGCTAAGCCTTCACAGCTAGTGCTTTACAAGCGCTTTTATAACACTCACTCTGCCCCAAATATAGGATTGCATTTTATTAAATAACCCACGCGCATATAATTAAAGAGAGAAACGATTAAGCTTGCACCAATCATGCCAAGCCAATAGCCAATAAAGTCATATTCAAAAAAATGCGCCATTAGTGCTCCCCCAAATAGGCCTAACCCCCAATAACTTATTGCTACAACAATTGTTGACCAAAACGTATCAAGCAAGCCCACAAGTATGCCATTGAGCATAGCACCTAAAGTGCCAAAAGCAAAAGACAATAAAATGAACGGAAGCAACTTCCAAGAGAAAACAACAACGCGTTCTGAAGAAATATTAAAGATGGTTGTAAGGATGAATCCATAAGAGAGATAAACAATCCCTGATAAAAACAAGACATAAGCTACAGCAAAAACAGTGACACTCATACGCAGCTGTTTTAGAGCCATATTATTCCTATCTGCTCTATACCACGCTGCTATTGTCGCGGCTGCGCTGGAAATCCCCAAAGCCACCACAGAAATAAGCATATCGAGACGCATCCCTATCGTATGCGCGGCCAAAGATTCGACCCCATAAGCCGTAATCATGAATGCAATGAACGAAGGAAAGCCCTCCGCAATAAGAATACGTATACCAATGGGTAGCCCTACTCGCAGCAATTTTATTATTCGTGAAATCTCTAACTTTGGTCTCAAATAATTAAAGCGAAAAGAATGAAAAGCAGAATTGCGGGACAAAATTATTGCTGCTGCAATAACAATTAAAATACGGATCAAACTGCTCGCAATTCCTGCACCAAAGACACCTAATCCGCTTACAGAACCTATACCAAAAATAAGCGGCCAAGAGATAAGAAAATTCACAAGGATAGCCGCAAGCATAACCCAGGTTAACGGCTTTGGATTACCAATTGCTGACAGTAATCCCCGGCTATTCACATAAAGATAAAAAAACACCACTCCTATAGCAGCACCACTATTATATTCCTGCGCTATATTGGCAATTGTCCCATCTTGGCCGAGAAAACACAAAATATTCCTCGTGTTGAGTAAAATGATCGCACTCATTATTCCAATCACAAGTGAAAGCCATATTCCTTGATCAAACCATGCCTTTAATGCATATCTATCTTGTCTACGAAAACTTTCCGCAAGTTTTGGTGCAACCGCGGTAATAATACCTAGCCCAAACAACATAACAAAACTAAATATACTCAGAGCTAACATTGTACCACTCAAGGCTTGCACGCCTAAATGCGCTACAAGCGCTGCATCTGTGAAGGAAATCATCATCTGAGAGATAAACCCAACAGCCAGTGGCATGCCAAGAGAGAGCAATTGCTTCATCACAACAAACATTGTGAAATACCCTTCCATATTGAAGGGCATATTAAGCTCGGATCTTTTAAACAAAACACATTGATTTTTTCCGTAAAGTCTTTCCATCACAAGTCTTGTGTAAAGGATGCATAATGAGAACGCATTAAGGTAAGAGGAGATGCCCAGTTCTTAAAAAAGAAGCGCAATGCCCCTTTATTGGTTTTTTGGACTTTATGCCATGCGTTTTTTTTGTACAATATTATGCCCCCAAGCAACTACAGTCATTGATAAAAGATCCTCAGCGAGCCGTTTGTTCGTCTTGTATATCCATTTTCAGTATTTTCAATAAAATTTTTTGGTACGGTTGGTGGGATTTGAACCTACGACCTCTGGTGCCACAAACCAGCGCTCTAACCAACTGAGCTACAACCGCATAAAATCAAATGTATCATAACTGTTCACGATTTCGTAAACATTTATTCTTTGCTTATGTGACATAAGGAAGATCAACAAAGTTTGCAAGCCCCTTTAAAAAAATCTCGCAATTTTTTGTGAAGAAAAAAGCGTTTTTTACAAAGGAAATTTTGCCCAATGCTCAATACTATGATCACGATAGCCTTTTATGTTATCAACTCCATCTTGTTGCATCATCTGCAAAATCTCTTGCAGAATAGTTATGACAAGATTTGGACCTTCATAAACCATCCCACTATATAATTGAATCAAATCTGCACCAGCTTTTACTTTTTCCAAAGCAGTCTGTGCATCCTTTATACCGCCAACACCGATAATTGCAATCTCCTTCCCTAATTTTTGACGCATTTTTGCAAGCATAATAGTAGAACGCTCAAAGAGTGGACGTCCAGAAAGCCCACCCTCTTCATTACGGAAGTGACTATTGTTAAGACCTTGGCGTGAAAGAGTTGTGTTAGAAACAATGAGTCCATCAAAATCAGAAAGTTTTATTTCTTCAGCAACATCATCTAATTCTTTCTCTGATAAATCAGGAGAAATTTTTAAAAAAATGGGAATGGAGAATCCATGCTTGTTCTCTTGCTCATTTCGCGCTTGCGAAATTGCACTCAACAAAAGATGCAAACTGTCACGGGCCTGTAAATCACGTAAACCTGGTGTATTAGGAGAAGAAATATTAACCGTAAAATAATCAGCAACATCATAAAAATGAGCAATACCAACAGTATAATCATCAATCTTATCGACCGTATCCTTATTGGCTCCAATGTTGACTCCTATAACACCAGTTTTTTTACACGCATGCAATCTATTGTAAACAACTTGATGTCCGTCATTATTAAAGCCCATTCTATTAATAATCGCTTCATCTTCTTTTAAACGAAAAAGCCGTGGTTTAGGATTTCCAATCTGAGGCTTTGGTGTCACTGTCCCAATTTCAGTAAAACCAAATCCTAACCGAAAAATACCATCTACAACCTCTGCATTTTTATCAAACCCCGCTGCAAGACCAATAAAATTTTCAAACTCAAGACCAGCAACAGTTACACACAAACGTTTGTCGATAACCTTTTGACAACCATTTAATCCACTTTTCAGCCCAAGAATCGCTAAACCGTGTGCTTGCTCTGGATCCAACATAAATAAGGCAGAACGGCCAATACAACGAAAAAAACTCATCAATTCTTCTCCACAACATAAAAATGATCCATCGCACCTCACCTCTACCTTTTAACACAAAAGATTTCCAATCAAAGCAAGCATATTATCCAAATAATATTCCCCTTCTAGAAGAAAACTCATCACATAATAGCCATACATGTTTATATTGGTTATACTATGTAAAGAACTTTTTATTCTTAAAAAATGTTTCTCTTTTTCGACATTTTTTAAAGATTAAAATATGAATCCTAATCTTATAAAATTCAGCATGAATTGGAACATCAATGGCTCTTACCATAGTCATGGTTTTATGACGCCTTATGCAGGCACGCTCATAATTTTCTTAAAAATGCAGGCAAATTATCTCTATTCCCAAAGTTCCTTTGTGTAATATTGTTTTCAATAGAAACAAAGCTTGTTCTATAAAGCTATTTTTTCCTAGCATTTATAGGATACATAGTTCATAAAATCATCTAAATTCATACTATTGTTGCACTATTTATGAGCAACAGAATGTTCAATCAATTTGTACTCTATTGATAATCTGCGTTGTTTTCTTTGCCATTTCTGATGTATTAAATACAATTTTGCATCTATTAAGTGCTCTGCCTAACATATATTTTAAGTAATGACAGTTGATTATTGAACTCAAACATCATACCAACGACTTCCAAACCAAAATGATCTTGCAAACCCTAGAGCTCTGCTATTTATAAACTGATACAATCTTCCAGCAGATGAAATGTGTTTCTTCCATCCGAATTATCGCCATTTTAGCTCATGTAACCCAATACAAATAGCTTTTAGATAAGCCATAATGCCCTCCTAATTGCTATTATCGCTTACTAAATTAAGAGGAATTAAATTATAAGTTTTACTCCTGTCTCATCTATCTATTTCTTCTATCAGTGCTGAAATATATTTTTTATTCCTAAATTCTCTTTTTATGACAAAATGTTATGCTAATATATGTACTTCATTTGAAAAGCTTTCTGATAGCTCAACTTTCTACACTACTTATTTTGTGGTATTGTGTAAAAACCTCTCTTTTTAATGTTAACATAAAAATCTTGAGGCAATTATATAAATTAAGCTACAGTTTTCTACTTTCTGTTGAAAAAGCAGATATAGTTTTTATCAAAAAAGCTTTTTTCTAGGAAATATTCTATGTACATTCAAATAGAGCCCTAAAGCTCTTTATTAAACCTTATAAAGTTCTTTGAAAATAATATTAATATCGTAATATAATCCTAAAAATAAAATCTGCCCTTTCCTTTTTCATCAAAAGCGGTAAGTAAATTACCGTATATCGCTTATATAAAGGGGAAAATGCAATGCTTAAAGAATTCAAAGAATTTGCCCTAAAAGGTAATATGATTGATCTTGCTATCGGTGTGATTATAGGGGGTGCTTTTGGTAGCTTGGTCAACTCAATTGTCAATGATATTTTTATGCCAATCATTGGGCTGATTACAGGTGGGATTGATTTTTCTAATATGTTTATTCAACTTGCTGGCGAAAAACAAGCAACATTGAGTGCCGCCAAAGCAGCTGGAGCAACCATTAGCTATGGACACTTTATTACTTTACTCATCAATTTTCTCATTATTGCTTGGGTTCTTTTTTTATTCGTTAAGGCTATGAATAAAATTCGTAGAAAAGAAGAAGAAAGCCCCAAAAAAACGTCTTCAGAAGAACAACTTTTAACAGAAATTAGAGATCTTTTGGCTAAGAAAAAATAATTTTATGCAAGATTTACATCATGGAACACGAGGAAAAAACATTTCCACAGTTGTTCCATGATTGGGTTTTGAGAACAGTAAAAATTGTCCCCCTCTTTCTTCCACCATTGCTTTACACATTGGGAGGCCTAAACCTGTTCCCATAAAAGCGCTATCACCAGATCGTCCATCTTTGCGCTCTACTTGACCATAAGGTTGCAGTGCCTGTATAATCTCTTCTTCGTTCATCCCTATACCATTATCACTCACTGAAATTTTTACACGTTCTTTTCTATAAGAAACGTGAACAATAATCTGTCCACCCAAAGGTGTAAAACGAATAGCATTGGAAAGAAGATTCCATATAATCTGGCGAAACACTTGTTGTGATACAGGAATAAATGGAACGTGAGGTGGAGCAACAATACGCATGATAATGCCGTTCTGATTG
The DNA here is from genome assembly GCF_042196845.1 of Bartonella sp. AA9NXGY. NCBI lineage: Bacteria > Pseudomonadati > Pseudomonadota > Alphaproteobacteria > Hyphomicrobiales > Bartonellaceae > Bartonella > Bartonella sp. AA9NXGY. Next base: position 26,909 of record NZ_JBHIRB010000009.1, on the reverse strand, counting down.
GCTTGAGTTTCAAGAAAAGCTATCGTCGCACGTAAACAAGATATTACATCAAATGTTTCAGAAATAAGGGAAGAATCAATCTGGTTATCGGAACCAGAATAATTTATCTTCGAGCACTCTAGTAATTGATTAATCAGCAATAATATATGTTTTCCAGAGGAAATAATATCGCGTAAATATCCATGATAGCGCTCATTTTCTATCGAACCAAAACGGCCTTCTCTCATAATTTCTGCAAAACCAATAAGAGCATTCAAAGGTGTTCGTATTTCATGAACAACTCCAACGATTTTATCCTCTTCTGCTTTTTTTTCTCCTGATGGAACTGTTTGTGTCCTATCACGCAACATAACAGCATAATTGCCTTGCTTTACCAAAAATACAATCGTTATCAAAACGGTTATATTTTTATGATTTTTTGTCATTAAATCAGCGGTTTCACTGCGATTTAAAACCTGATTTTTTTCCTCCATACGGATTGATTTAAAATACTTTTCAACCAAAAGTCGGCTTTGCAAAGTAAATAATGAAGAGAATGGTTGTCCTCGTAGTTCATTTATTTCATAACCCATTAATGCTAAGGCTGCCCTACTCGCTGATTGAACAAAGCCCTCTTCATCCAACCATAAAACACCATCTGTTGCTGTATCCAACAATGATAAAACTGCAGCGGGCTCTTTTACGAGAGCTTGTTCTATAGCATTTACCGGCAATGTTTGTGCATATGGTAACTGAATAGCTGTTTCTTCAACTAAATTTTCTTCTTTTACCGATGAATTCAATTCATCACGCAATTGCTCTGCAATTTCACGAAAAGCTGAGCGTTCTATCTCCGTAAGACATAGCATTTCTGTTTCTAGCTTTTCATTTCTTTTTTCTTGGACTTTTTTTTGTATTTTTAAAACACCAAAGCCACGAAACCCCTTAAGCTGCTTTTTAACATCAAAAATTGGCAAAGCCGACAATTCAACATCAAGCCATTGTAAGCAACCATCAACAGGCCATTGAACAATCTCTTTACTCCAAGGCATAGCCGCTTCAATAAAACGACTGAGAACCAGATATCGATCATCATTAAATTGATGAGCAAGCTCATGAAAACTACACCCTAAAATAGAAGAAGAGAGAGGACCAACAACTTCAGCTAGCTCTTTTGAGACTTCACAAAACAAACCATTGTGATCGATTTCCCACGTAAAAGGCCGTGGCAAAAGCTCTGGTGTAAAACGAAAAGCTTCTTGCTGACATTTTAATTCATTTGTATTTAACTTTAACTCATCTGCTTTTAATGGCATAACTAAAACTAAAAAGTGTTGAATTTACTCTCAAATGAATAATGCTAATTTGTTTACAATTATCTATTCTGGTTAAAATAACTTGATATCTCATATCAATTGTCTGTAGCAAAATTTTGACTGTTTCATCAACAAAACAAGAATAAAAAGAAGCTTCCAGCTCTTGTTGCTTATTCACCCATTATGTAATAAATCTTGTTACAATAATGGTAACATCTCCCTCGCATAAATAGTACTCAAAAAGAATACACTTATTTTACACATTCATGCGCCTTTTTTGAAAAGATATCTCCCAAGATCCCCAAGCTTATTTTACGACGTCATCTGTAAATGGTGTAATGTAAAAGTCCCTATAGAGGATATCAAGGCATTGTGCATTACCATTTTTATACTTATAAAAGAGCTGGTTAGCACCATCATTATACTAATTTCAGCCCCTAATGTTATCAATAGTTCTCGGCATTTGAAGGCGTTCATAAGCAGCCTTTTTATTTTTTAACTTTTTTACTCCTACATTATTATGATACGCAAGAAAACGGTTTTAATTGTTTCAACAGAAACAGATTTGAAATGAGAAAATCTTACAATGTTTGAGACTTTTATTCACTGTGAATAATGATAAATTACTATAAATCAATATACTGCATTATCAAAATCTCTTTTTCAAATAAAGCTTCTCGTAAGAACATCTTTCTTGAGCCAATAATATCAAATGATAATAAATTCAGCGTGACGCTTTAAAGTATCCTATGCAACAGAACTTGCATATTGGGCATTTTTCTTATGATGCTCTCAATAATCTCCCAAAGATCTTTCTTTCATTAGAATCGCTACAAAAGAAAAAACAAAAAATATGCCACCGCACTATTTTATTAAAAAATTTCTCTGTAAAAAAGAGAACACAAATTATCTGTTTTCATATAAAGATTTGTTTAATTTCTTTATATTCCAGATCATTTAGAAATGTTAAAAACATCTCATAATCTCCTTTGATATCAGCTTGTTTACCTCATCAGAAGTCTTAATACAAAAGATCGCTTTTGCTTTATTACTCTCCATTTAAATTTTTAATATTATATAAAAAAATAAAACAAGCACATTTAAATAATGACTGTCAGATATTTAAAAAATTGCATATTTTTAAATGCGTTTGTTTATTTTCCTTCATTGAGTAAAATTTCACGTTTTCCAACATGATTAGCGGCTCCAACAATGCCTTTTTCTTCCATTCGCTCGACGAGAGAAGCTGCTTTATTATAGCCGATTGAAAGTCGGCGCTGAATATAAGATGTTGAACATTTTTTATCACGCATAACAATTTTTACAGCTTGGTTATAAAGTTCCTCACCCTCTTCATCAAAATTTTCTTCCTCAGAAATTTCAGCAGCTGAATCAGCAGAAGTATCCTCTTTGTTATCGTCTTCATTATCTGTTACCGTTGCTAAATAATCAGGTTTTCCTTGCATTTTAAGATGTGCAACGATGGATTCAACTTCTTCATCTGAGACAAAAGGTCCATGAACGCGCACAATGCGTCCACCACCTGCCATATGAAGCATATCCCCCTGACCTAAAAGCGTTTCAGCACCTTGTTCACCCAAGATCGTACGACTATCAATTTTTGATGTTACTTGAAAAGAAATGCGGGTAGGAAAGTTCGCTTTAATTGTACCTGTGATAACATCAACAGAAGGACGTTGTGTTGCCATAATAAGATGAATACCTGCCGCACGCGCCATTTGCGCTAAGCGCTGAATGGCATTCTCTATCTCTTTCCCTGCCACCATCATAAGATCAGCCATCTCATCAACAATCACAACAATATAAGGAAGCTGCGTGAGATCCATGGCTTCTTCATGATAAAGCATTTCCCCTGTTTCCTTATCAAAACCCGACTGAACAGTACACATGATTGTTTCGCCTTTTTGAGCTGCAAGTGCAACGCGTGCATTAAAACCATCAATATTACGCACACCCAACTTAGCCATTTTGCGATAACGCTCTTCCATTTCACGAACCGCCCATTTTAAAGCTGTTACTGCTTTTTTGGGATCTGTGACAACGGGTGTTAAAAGATGTGGAATGCCATCATAAACAGAGAGCTCTAACATTTTAGGATCAACCATGATCAAACGACACTGCTTTGGTGTCATACGATAAAGAATCGACAAAATCATTGTATTAATTGCAACAGACTTGCCTGATCCTGTTGTTCCTGCAACCAATAAATGAGGCATTTTTGCTAATTCTGCAATGACCGGTTCACCATTAATCCCCTTCCCCAAAGCAAGAGCAAGTTTAAATTCACTTTCACGAAAAGAACGTGTTTGGATTAATTCTCGTAAATAAACGGTTTCACGAACCGCATTGGGTAACTCAATCCCGATAACATTACGTCCAGGAATTACAGCAACGCGTGTAGAAATAGCAGACATAGAACGCGCAATATCATCAGAAAGATTAATAACGCGCGATGACTTTACGCCCGCGGCGGGTTCAAATTCATACATTGTTACCACTGGCCCTGGATGAACATGGATAACTTCACCCTTAATGCCAAAATCTTCCAAAACACTTTCCAAAAGTCCAGCACCACGTTCTAATGTTTCTTGAGGAATCATCGTACCTTCATGAAAAACAGGTTCCTGTAATAAGTTGATCGGAGGAAATTCATAAACATCACAGTCAATAGATTGAATATTTTGCATAAAAGCAGAATCATAATTACCTAATGGCATACGAGTAGATTGCAATGTTTTAGTTTTACTGTTTGCTTGCACCACAGAAAAATCTTTTGAATTCTTTATGACGGCTTTGTTTATACAATCAACAGTATTATTGGCGACAATATTATTGGTATTTTCAGTCTCTATACTAGCCCCTGCATCACTTAACGCCCCTGTATTACTTAACGTATGAGCAAAATCTTCAACAGAAAGCTTAGAATGACACTCTTTAGTAGTATCATTATTTGTATGCATTAAATCAGAAATTTTCTCAACACCTCGCATCCTTTCCGCTGGAGATTCTGATGTAATTGAATCATAGAGTTGTGGAAAGCGGTATTCAAGAACACGGTAAAGAGCCGTTATTGACTCATCAAAGGCTGTGGGAATATCCGGTGTAATTTCATTTGTCGTGTCAATTGATGTTCCATCCTCTTTTGATGTTTGAGTCTCCACATGTTCAAATATCAAAGATTCACACTCAAAAAATGCATCGTCGGAAAGATGCAACGCAGGTTTTATTTTTTGTAGCACATTTTCCACTTGTAATTTATGTTCTTGTTTATCCTCCTCAAGTGGAATATTTGCTGACGGCATATGAATAGCTTGTCGTGACAACTGCTTCAGAACCGTTGAATGACAAACTGATGTTTTATTCTCTATTGATTGAGGATTAATGACTTTTTTTGTCGAAAGAATATTTGTTGTTTTCTTGTTACAACGTACAATATCTGTATCTGTAATTTTTTTTTGATCTTGCTTCGTAAAAATTTTAAACTGTTTTGCAAAAACTGGATCTGTTTCTATACGACGACGCAAAATCTCAACTTCTGGGGTTCTCGTGAAACGGACGTTTTTTCCGAGGGCAAATGCCTTTTTCCACACTTCCGGATAAGGAAATATCTCAGTAATCTTAACAGATAAATCTTCTCTTGATGCACCTTTTGTACCATCATCAGAAAAAGAAGACGTAGAAATAGATTTTGTTTTCGAATTATGCATGGCACCCAACAAATTTATAGCAATGAGAAAAATAACCTTTTCAAAAAGAATTCGTAGAAACTATCATACGAAGGTTAATAACCTTTTGCTGATGGTTACTTTTTAATGAAAAAAATAATGCCATAATGCATATTCATAATCTGCCTTTTGCATATTTACGATATAAATTGCCCAGTTTATGGTGTCATAGAGCTCGTATTTCATTTGTTTTGAAGAAAACTTCATGATAAAAAAGCTTCAAGAAAATTGTCTATGCCTCTCTTTCTCTCCCTTTTCATAAAAGAAACTAGTCTCAATAATACAATAAGCATTGCTCTATTGAATTCTCCATGCTCAATTATCACGATATAATCTAATTTCTCACGTTTTTATAAGATTATCCTTGTTATCCTCGTTTAAAAAGGCTTAGACTAAGACAATCATAATTACATAAATATAAATAGAAAAAAGGGAGTGAATTATGTTTAATAAACGGAAATTTTATATCAATGGTCTATGGGATGAGCCAAGCACTCCTCACGATTTTGACGTCATTAATCCATCAACAGAGGAGGCTTGTGCTGTCATTAGCCTTGGAAGTACAAAAGATGCTGATAAAGCAATTAATGCGGCTAAAGAAGCCTTTCAAAAATGGAAAACAACGTCACCAAATGAGCGTCTTGGATTTGTTGAAAAAATTCTAGAGATCTACGAAAAACGTTCCAAAGACATGGCAAAAACCATTTCAATGGAAATGGGAGCACCAATTGATATGGCGCTTAATGCGCAAACTGCAACCGGAAGTTCCCATATTCGCAATTTTATCGAAGCTTATAAAGAGTTTTCGTTCCAAGAAACTTTAATAAAGGGAAATGAGCAAGCAATCCTTCACTACGATCCTATCGGCGTCGTAGGATTAATTACGCCATGGAATTGGCCCATGAATCAAGTAACTCTTAAAGTTATTCCTGCTCTCTTGGCTGGCTGTACCATGGTGTTAAAGCCCTCTGAAATTGCGCCTCTTTCTGCTATGCTTTTTGCTGAATTTTTAGATGAAGCCGCACTTCCAGCCGGTGTTTTTAATTTAATCAATGGTGATGGTGCGACTGTCGGCTCTTACCTCTCTGCACATTCAGATTTAGAAATGATCAGCTTTACTGGTTCAACTAGAGCAGGAAAAGATATTTCTAAAAATGCCAGCGCTACTTTAAAAAGAGTCTGTCTGGAACTTGGGGGAAAAGGAGCGAATATTATCTTTGCTGATGCCGACTCAGATGCTGTTCAACGTGGTGCACGACATTGCTTTTATAATAGTGGACAAAGTTGTAATGCACCAACTCGTATGCTTGTGGAACAGAGCATCTATGACAAAGCCGTGAAAATAGCCAAAGATATTGCAGAAACAACAAAAGTAGGACCAAACTGCCAAGAAGGAAATCATATTGGGCCCGTTGTTTCAAAAAAACAATATGATAAAATTCAAGATCTTATCCAATCGGGAATTGATGAAGGTGCAACTCTTGTTGCAGGCGGGACTGGTTTACCGAAAGGAATGGAACGCGGTTATTATGTCCGTCCAACAGTCTTTGCTGATGTAAAACCTCATATGCGTATTTTTAAAGAAGAAATCTTTGGTCCAGTTCTCTCGATTCTTTCTTTTAGTACAGAAGAAGAAGCCATCGCTTTAGCGAATGAGACTGAGTATGGTCTTACAAACTATATTCAATCGCAAGATCGCAACAAATGTCGTCGTATTGCGGCACAAGTACGCTCTGGTATGGTAGAAGTTAATGGACATGGATTACCCAGTGGAAGCTACTTTGGAGGTGTAAAATTTTCTGGGCGCGCTCGTGAAGGAGGACATTGGGGAATTAAAGAATTTCTCGATAGTAAAGCAATTTCGTACTGGTAAAATCTTATTAAAAACTTAATAGGAATCGTATGGTAATACAGAAAATAACGGATGAAGGTGCTCTTGGGCAACGTCTTGATCAGTGGCTCGCAAAACAATATCATGATGTGCTCTCACGTTCGCGTTTGCAAACTCTCATCCGTGAAGGCTGTCTTAAAATTGATGGTCAATTCATAAAGGAACCCAAAATAAAATTAAAACCTAACCAAATAATTGAATTGGAAATGCCGGACCTTCGTGATGCAGAACCTAGCGCTGAAGCCATTGCATTGGACATTCTTTTTGAAGATGATCATGTCATTGTTATTAACAAACCAGCTGGTCTTGTTGTTCATCCTGGGAATGGCAATTGGACCGGTACATTGGTTAATGCCCTTATTTACCACTGTGGGAATAGTTTATCTGGTATAGGTGGTGTTAAACGCCCTGGTATTGTCCATCGTCTTGATAAAAATACAAGCGGTGTTATGGTTATTGCAAAAAATGATCTAGCTCATAAAAGTCTCAGTGCTCAATTTTCTGATCATGGACGTACCTGCGCATTAGATCGACGCTACCATGCCTTGATTTGGGGAACACCTCAGCGCAATGTCTGGACAATTGATGCATCACTTGGCCGTTCGCCCCATAACCGGACAAAGCAAGCTGTCATCCATAACCAAAACCCTTATGCTCGTCATGCTGTTACACATGTTTCTCTGCTTGAAAAATATGGCTCTCATGCAGACTCAACATCTTTTGCTAGCCTTCTGGAATGTCGCTTGGAAACTGGACGCACCCATCAAATCCGTGTTCATATGACTCATATTGGGCATCCACTCATAGGCGATACAGTTTATGGAAACGCTTTTAAAACAAAATCAAACACATTCAACTCCACTATTAGAAATGCAATCGATCAATTCAACCGACATGCACTCCATGCTGCAAGTCTTACTTTTGAACATCCTTCTACCGGTAAAGTTATGTCGTTTTCCGCACCACTGCCTCAAGATATGGCTAAACTTATTAAACTTTTAAAAAAAATGAATTGAAACTTTTCCCCTTCTCAAGATTTCACAATAAAATATCTTTTTTTGAACAAAATTGAAAAATATGCTAGAGTGAGGTTATGAGGATAGTTAGCTATCTAAAACATAGAATTTGCCTTATCAGGGAATTCAAACAAAAGGAGGGTGCTATATGGCCCATATGAATTTATTATCAGTAATGACAGGTGATGGTGCTTTAAACCGTTACTTGGAAGAAGTGCGTCGTTTTCCAATGCTTGAGCCAAAAGAAGAATATATGTTAGCTCAGCGTTACCGTGAGCATAATGATCTAAAAGCTGCGCATAGGCTAGTAACCAGCCATTTGCGTCTCGTAGCTAAAATCGCGATGGGATATCGGGGCTACGGACTTCCCATTGGGGAAGTCATTTCAGAAGGCAATGTTGGACTCATGCAAGCTGTTAAACGTTTCGAACCAGAGCGGGGTTTTCGTCTTGCAACCTATGCAATATGGTGGATTAAAGCATCAATCCAAGAATATGTATTGCGCTCTTGGAGTTTGGTGAAAATGGGGACAACAGCTAATCAAAAGCGTTTGTTTTTCAACCTTCGTAAGTTAAAAAGTAAACTTCAAGCACTTGATAGTGGCGATCTCAATGCAGAACAAGTGAAAAAAATTGCAATCCAGTTGAATGTCACAGAAGATGAAGTTGTATCAATGAATCGTAGGCTTGGTGGTGACACTTCACTCAACGCACCAATTCGAACAAAAGAAGGGGAAAACAGTGAGTTGCAAGATTGGTTGGTGGATGAATCTAACGATCAAGAACAAATTTTAATTGAAAAAAGTGAATTAGAAAATCGCCGTTCCATGCTCATAAATGCCATGGACAATCTCAATGAACGCGAAAAGCGTATATTTAAAGCGCGTCGTTTAAACGATGTACCACTAACCCTAGAAGAACTCTCTGGTGAATTTAATATTAGTCGAGAACGAGTAAGACAAATTGAAATGCGTGCATTTGAAAAAGTGCAAAACTCTATCAAAGATTCTACTTTATCTCAAAGTCAAGTATAAAACCTAGAGTTAAGTATAAAGCCAATGGTTTGCACATTCTTTAAATGTGAAAATGAAAAAAAGCATGCCTTGGCTTTATACTTGTAAATCAGCCTATAGAATTCTTTAAGTTATTGATATGTAAAGCTTTATTTAATATATTTGGTATATAATTGATAAAGACGGTCGTAGAAAATTCTTCACAGCCGTTTATTTTTTTGCATCTATGTTTTATTTTTTTGACCAAGAACTGTTAACTTATCTTGTTGTGCAAGCCATTGTCCAATAACTTCATTAAAAATAGACTTACCTGTTGGTCCTTTTGCAAAGGTTAATTCACTTATACGCCCGTTTTTATCCGTTAACACCAAACGCATCCAATCTAATTCTCGCATCAATTGTAAATTTCGATCAAGAAATGGATGATTTCCACTCAATGCGACAAGAAAAAAGTCATCGTTAATCTTTGCAGCAATGGTTCTTGTTAAAGCCTGTCCAATGGATTGTTCACTTGCTTTAAAGGTTAATGCTTGAACATTGCTTATAGCTTTACCTGAAAATTTATCAGAAAGAATAAAAACAAGGTCCATAATATATGCAGCAGGAAATGACTGATCGGTATTACGACGTAAAATTAACCGTAATGATACCCCTTCATCAGGAATTGTTATATCACCTTGTATAGTTGTTTCTTCTGGAGCCCCCTTCACTTGAGACTCTTTTATAAGCGTCCAGCGAGCACTTCCCGTTGCTATCTTTTCTGCATCATAATTTGTACGTGCTTGATAGAAAACAGCTTCACCTGATTTTTCAAGCGATTGCAAATTGCTATCAACAACTGTTGAGAGTACTTCTTCATCCGAAGAATCTATCGCTTGTTTTAAACCAACATCAATTTCACTTCCATCCTCTAATAAGCGTTGTGTTAACTTTCTCTTAATTGGAAATGCCTTTGGTACTCTGTGAGAAGCTTGAAGATTTTCTTCTAAAAACTGATGATCATTTGATACAAATACACGCTCACCAACAAAAAAAATACCAACAAGTAAAACAACAAAACTAACAACAGAAACAGCACTTATCACAATACGCCTTTGCACTAACGATTTATTAGCACGACGTAAAGCCTGAGAAAAAATGTGCGAAACAATATGCGGATTATCTTCCTGCGAAGGAGAAATCTTTAACACACTGCTATTAACATGCTGAGAAGGCACATCAGCCTCCATATTAACAGGTTCTGCATCTGGTATATCTGATACACAAAGCTCAACAAATACCTTGTTATCCTTTGAACGTGTAACAAAATCTTGCTTTCTTTTTATGTTTACCTCTGACAATTCATTATTTTTTGGTAATATAGTTTTTTTTGTATATTTCTTATCTTCATTTATATTTGTGGGATTCCACCCAATAACTGAAGAAAGCCGTTTCTTTTCAACTGCTAAATATTCTCCTTCAACAGTTGCAATAGAACTTTGAAGAATCTTTCTTTGTTCATCCGCTATTGCTTGTGGTATTTTTGCTGTTACAAATTGATGTTCTAGTGTTTCGGTAGCCCGCTTATAAATCCGCTTACGCACTTGTGGTGTAATATTATTTTGTGCATTAATTGTCTTTTTTAAGATTCCAACGAAATCTACCATTTCCTCTATAATCTCTCTTAAACTGAGAAAAAATCAATAGTAAAGCCAAAAAACTTTATTTTAGCCTTCTAAATTGGTTGCCATTTAATATTGGTACAACTATTGCAATAATGTAAAATGAATATGAAAAATAAACAATGCTATTTTGCACCTTTCTTTTACGTGCTCTTAAAAACTTTTTTTGTAAAAAGATACAAAAACGAACAGAGAGCATATATAGAAATCTAAAAACAATAATCAATTAACAAAGGGATCCGTAATAAGAATAGTATCTTCACGCTCTGGACTTGTGGATAATAAAGCCACTTTTGTATTAATCAGTTCTTCAATATAGCGTATATATTTAATAGCCTGCACTGGTAAATCTTCCCACCTCAATGCATGTGCTGTTTCTTCCTTCCAACCTTCTAATGTTGCATAAATAGGCTTCACCCGATCCTGAGCTCCCATGGAAGAAGGTAAATAATCAATCCTTTTACCATCAAGCTCATAACCAATACAAATTTTTATTTCATCCAAACCATCTAAAACATCAAGTTTTGTCAATGCTATACCTTGAACACCGCAAATTGTTACCATCTGACGTACTAAGACAGCATCAAACCAACCACATCGACGCTTTCGACCCGTTACAACACCAAATTCATGTCCACGCACTCCTAGAAATTCACCAATATCATTTATCTGCTCTGTCGGGAACGGCCCTTCTCCAACACGTGTAGTATAAGCTTTTGCAATACCCAAAACATAATGAATTGCATCAGGTCCCATCCCCGAACCTGTACATGCTTGCCCAGCAACTGTATTAGATGACGTTACATAAGGATAAGTTCCAAAATCATTATCTAATAAAGCACCTTGCGCACCTTCAAAAAGAATGTGTTTCCCTCCTCGATAACCTTCATCTAAAAGACGCCACGTACAATCCATAAAGGGCAAAATTTTATCCGCAACTTGCATCAATTCATCATAAAGTGCTCGAGAATCAATCTCTGAAACACCCATCCCACGACGCAAAGCATTATGATGCCTCAAAAGCCGCTCAATCTTAGCCATAAGTGTATCTTTTTCTGCTAAATCCATCACTCGGATAGCACGACGTCCCACCTTATCTTCATAAGCCGGTCCAATACCGCGCTTTGTTGTACCAATCTTTAAACCAGATAAACCGCTTTCTCGAATTGCATCAAGATCACGATGCAAAGAAAGAATCAAAGGAGCATTTTCAGCAATACGCAAAATTTCTGGTGTGATTTTTACACCCTGATTACATAGTTTTTTTACTTCTGCAACAAAATGATGAGGGTCAACAACAACACCATTACCAATAATTGATAACTTGCCACGCACTAAACCAGACGGTAAAAGTGATAATTTATAACTGACTCCATCAACAACCAATGTATGGCCAGCATTATGCCCCCCCTGATATCTCACCACGATATCTGCTCGCTCAGACAACCAATCTACAATTTTACCTTTGCCTTCATCACCCCATTGTGTACCGACAACAACTACATTGGCCATAACTTTCTCCGTCGTGTTTGGTCAAAAAAACCAGCATTCAAAAACAAACTCTTCTTTATAACGAAACCTTAGAGCAAGTGCGACTCCTCATTTCAGATTTTTCTCAATCTTCAAGTGATTAAATTTTCAAATTTATGATAATAAAGATAAGCAAATACCCAAATATTTTAAATCTGTCATTTTCGCTACAAAAAGTAAAAACATTAGAGATTTTAATTTGTGCGTATCCAACACCTGACAAAGCATTCATTCCCCGTCTTAATCTTTTACAATTCATGTAATATTTAGAGGCTGTTTGTCTGATACAAGAATACGAAAGATCATCATAATCTCTCGTATCCTTTTTTGTTTAAAAACACGTTGTGAAAATCAACAGTAATTATTTAAAGCTGTGCTTTTTCAACTTGGAACGCCCACTCAAGCCATTGTGTTAAAATTTCAAGATCGGAAGCCTCAATTGTTATACCCGCCCAAATTCGAAGCCCAGGAGGAGCATCGCGATACGAACCGATATCATAAGCAACCCCTTCCTCATCAAGACGCTTCACAACCGCTTTTATAAAAGATACTCGCCTTTCCGTATCCAAAGCAGTAATCACTGGATCCACAATATCTAAACAAATAGCGGTGTTAGAACGCACTTCAGGATCTTTTGCCAAATATTCTAACCATGGCGTTTTGCGAACAAAAGCATCAAGTACAGAAAAATTTTTCTCAACCCTTGCTCTTAATGCCGCTGCACCTCCTAGAGATTTTGCCCACTTCAACCCATCAAGAAAATCCTCAACACAAAGCATAGAAGGTGTATTGATGATCTTTCCTTTAAAAATATCTTCGTTCAATTTTCCATTTTTTGTCATATAGAAAAGTTGGGGCATAGGCCAAGCTGGAACATGATTCTCAAGCCTCTCAACAGCACGAGGACTTAAAATCACCATACCATGTGCAGCCTCACCTCCCAAAACTTTCTGCCATGAAAAAGTAACAACATCTAATTTTGAAAAATCAAGATATTGCGCAAAAGCTGCCGATGTTGCATCACAAATGGTCAATCCAGCCCGCTTATGCGGAATGAAATCCGCATTAGGAATACGCACACCAGAAGTTGTCCCATTCCATGTAAAAACAACATCCCGATCAAAGTCAAGTTGTGTTAAATCTGGTATTTCACCATAAGGAGCTTCAAAACGACGCACATCAGAAAGCTTTAATTGCTCGACAACATCTTTATTCCACCCAAACCCAAAACTTTCCCACGCTGCCATATCAATGCCACGCTCACCTAATAGAGACCATAGAGCAGCCTCAACAGCACCGGTATCTGATCCTGGCATAATTCCTATACGATGATCAGAAGGAACCTCAAGAATCTCACGGGTTAAATTAACAACTTCAGCAAGTTTTAATTCTGCTTCTCTAGATCTATGTGAACGCCCAACTAATGCATTTTTAAGAACATCAAGAGTCCAACCAGGCCGTTTGCTACAAGGACCTGAAGAAAAATTAGTATTATTGGGACGATTACTTGGTTTTTGTAACATTATCATTATTTCTCCCCTTTTAGATGTTTTTCTTTCTTTATAAAGAAAAACAAATTATTATAAAGACTAATCAATAATCTTTTTAGAAAAAAGTCAAAAATGTTGTCTCTTATTTCGTATGCTTAAAATTTAGGGAAACTTTATAAAAAAATCTTTCTTAATCATTCTTCTCGATTGATTCTCTTAACTTTTTTTCGTATCACCACCACGATAAGACAGCATTCTAATAACAATACACTAAAGTGTCCAATATACCTATCAAATTTATTTTATGATAAAGATTCATTGATAACGCTCTAGAATAGGGAGATAAACTTATTAAAAAATCAATTATTTTTCTTTTGATGACTGGACAGAGAAAATTTTAATGTTATAACCGCAAACGCTTTATATTTTTTATGAAGCATGCCCAGATAGCTCAGTTGGTAGAGCAGCGGACTGAAAATCCGCGTGTCCGTGGTTCGAATCCGCGTCTGGGCACCACTTTTTGTGTTTAAAATATTGAAATATACAGTTTTTTCTTTAAATAACCATTTTTAGACCACCTTCTACAGTTTATATAATTTTATCTAATTTGCTCCTTATTTTTCTTTGGAGTGAAGGCTAAGATCTTTTTCTTTCTCCACCTCACTGCTCTCCCTAGCTTATATGGCTCCGGAAACAAACCCTGAAGCACCCAATTGCGAATCGTTGTTGTGGATACACTAAAAAGCTGTGCACACTCACGTGTCGTTACATATCTATCTCCATCATCAAATATCATCTCATTACCTTTCTCTTTTTTATGTTACTTAATCCCCTCCTCGTCCTATAGGACGAGGAGATGAAATCAATTGTTTAAAACTAAGCCGCTTTCGTGACGGGCTTCTGCAAACTCGGATCATAAGCTCGCAACAAAGAATCCATTCTATGGGGCAGCTCTGAATCTCCAAAATCCGTTAAAACTGCTAGAATCTTTGTAATATTTGGAATTTCATCTTGAAGTTTTAAAATCAAAGCTTTTTCTACTATGCTCATGATGTCAACCAAGTCACTACAGTCTTTGTCATCTACGTATTCACAATTGATAAACTGAGACAACGCTATCCACAAATCACATAAAAAGTCGATACTGGTATTCATTGCACACCCCCAAAGATTTGTTCTCTCAAACAAGCCAATCCTCTGGATGTGATTTTTGTTGAAGGGAGTACCTTTTCTGTACCATCTGGTCTTTGGATAGTGATAGCAGGACAGTCCATGAAACCTTTTTTGATTTTATCCTGATAAGGTAACAGAGGCGCCCCTGGAGCCCGTCGATACACCCAATCATGTTTACGCAAGTAATTGGTTAAGTCCTTTGGGCGCACCTCCAACATCTTCGCTGCTTCGATAAGACCGAATAAACCATCAGAGCGTTTTAAACCTTCCAAAGCTTCTGCTTTAGGCTTGAGTGTACTCACCTCATTTCTTAAGTCTTCTAATTGATTGATACTCTCTAAAAGGAGCTGTTTAATCGTAAGAGGATTTTCCAAAGCATTGGCAAGATTTATTTGTGGTGTTGCTACTTGTCTTTCCAATTCTTGCCAGCGGTCAATAATCTTTGCTCGTAAAGCAGTGCTGTAACCCGAAACAAGAATTAAACACTCACGTTTGGGAAGATTGTAGCAAGGAAGAGTACGACCTATTGAATCTCTGTAGAATCCTGCAAATTCACTCAGCTCAATTTTGAGCTCAGTGAGTATTTGCCGAATATCCCGCATAACATTCCGATGTTCTTTACCACATAATTCTGCAATTTCACGACTCGACATAGTCTGAGTGGTAGCACTATTAGCAGTGCTTTCTTTAATTTCTATAAGTGTGTTCACTGTGAACTCCTTGGTAATAGAGGTTTTCTATTGACACTCTAAAAGAGTGCCGGGTGCTAGAAAACACGGTACCAAGTCCGTCGTCACACCTTTCCCGTGAGGGTATTGTATAGTGTAACTACACCCGACAAGACCGTTATATGCTACAGCATATAATGAGTCAAAATCTTTAATGTTCAGAAGACTGATTATTTCGGCAACCAATCCGCTTGGTATTTTAAGGTGTTCTCTAGGCACCTGATTCGACAATAGACATACTGATAGTATTTTGTCAAATAAAAAATTAAAAAATCGGCGCTTATAAACTATATCGATTTTATCAGTAAATTCGTATTTCTTTTCCATGATTGTTTCTCTTAATGCATGCTTTGTCGTTTAAGTTCTTGAGACAACACACCAATTCCTTTTGCTGTGATTTTTGCGCAAGGAATGACCTTTTCTATTCCACTTGCGGTTTGAAATGTGATGGTTGGACAATCCATAAGTTTCTTTTGGATTTTGTCTTGATAAGGAAGCAAATTTCCACCTGCTGCTCGTCTGTAAACCCAACCTTTTTGCTGTAAGAAGAGAATGAACTGTTTTGGTTGCATCTCGAGTATTTTAGCGGCTTCTGTAAGACCGAAGAGTCCATCATGGCGCTGTAAGCTTTCAAGAGCCATTACCTTTGGTTTTAAATTTGCAATAATATTATCTTTTTGTTCATTTTCATTTTTGAGATACGTTAAAACACCAAGCATAACTTGAGGACTTGAGTAGTCGATTTGTGGTATTGCTGCTTGCTTTTCTAATTCTTGCCAACGGTCTATAATCCTAGCACGTAATGTCATGCTGTAACCAGAAACTAAAATGAGGCATTCGCGTTTAGGGAGGTTGTAACAGTTTTGGGGCTTACCCTGTTTATCTAAATAGGTGGATCCAAATTTGGATTGACCCCCTTCAGGATATAATTCTCCTAACATTTGTCGAATATCACGCATAATATGCGCATGTTGCTTACCGCATAACTCTGCAATTTCACGACTAGACATCGTTTGAACTGTTGTGTTTTGAAAATTTCTTTCAGATGTTGTGATAAAATTATGCATGCTTCACTCCATTCGTTGTGACAACATTGTCATTGTGCTTGATTTGCTGTCTTAGATGTCTTAAGAAATCTTCTAATGTTTCAGGATTTGAATAATCGATTTTTGAATTTACTTTTTTTTCGCATTTCAGAAAATATTCACGCACTTGTTTACCTTTGAGACCAGGTTCACAAATGGCAATGTGTTTTTCTGTGTCTAAAGTGAGAGCATAATCTTTAAAAGGATTTCCACGTGAGGAGTTTGATAATTCTTTAGTAGAAAGTACAAAGTCGACATCTTCTCTAAAGCTAAGTTCTTTAATACAGTTTGTTATCCACTTTCTAAACTCGGTTTTTACCTCTAAAAAGGTATATAAATCACGAGCGCTAATAGTTTGAACCTTTTGATGCTGAATAATATTGTATTGAGTAGCAAGAAGCTTTTCCATTACGAACCTCATGTTGATGGGATTGATGAATGAAAGGGGGCGCTTTTAAAAGCGCCCTTTAGAATTTTTAAAGCACATCACAAGGACGCAAACGGTGTTGTTGTTCATAAGTACCGTAAATCTCATCATTATATTTTTCGTCTGCGATTTCGTCTAAAAGTTCTTGGTAAGCATCACTTTCGCGTACAAAGTCATGAACTTTACTCTCATCATGGAGATGTTCGATATTTTCTTTTACATATACTTCTGCAATTTCTTCAGAGATATCTTCACAATTATTCTCAGAAGGATTGATGCGAAAGATTTGGATTGCATCATCTGCCTCGTCAATAATTTTTAGAACTTGGCTTTCATCCAGTGGTCCCGACCGACCAATGTTTTGATCATCATCATAGACAACTAATAAGATTTCATCAGAATTTATAAGAATTGGATTTTCCATAATTTCTCCTCCCTAACGCCTCTTGGCGATTGTTTGTGCGTGGTTTATGGATATATTAGTACAATATGAATGAAATACAGTCGAGTACAAAGTGTACTATTTTTTCAAAAAAATAAAAAATGACGAATCATCGACTAATTTAAGAATCAATAAGCATGCAGTTTATTGTAGAATCAATAATCTGCTATGACTTGCTGATGGCATCTAATTGATAACTTAAATAGAGAATCTTAATTGTACTTACATGTCAAGAATAGTGCGTCGTACACGACCTATTATAGAAATGGCACCTTCAAGTTTTGGAGCTTTTATTGTTTTATCGTACGAAGCAGGCTGAAAAGGAGGATTATCATTTGGTCTATATCGCTTATATGTAGCTTGCCCAGTTTCATCTGCAATTACATAGCAGGCATTAGGTACAAGCTTTTTGTCTCGCATATTTACAAGTATTATGGAATCTGGAGGACTAATTTTATTCATGGATGCACCATCTACACGCAATGCAATCCATTCACCGGCAGGAAGATTAACAGCTTCTGTCATAGGATAATCTGAAAAATCCATTATCCCATCTTGCTCGCTTAACTCTCCAGCACTAATCCATGAAATAAGAGGAATACTTATATTAAGACTAGGATTTTCTTGAGGAGATTCACCATATAAAATCCATCCCGGATCGACGTTAAATACTTGTCCATAGAGTTCGGCTTTTTGTCGAGAAACAGGACGATTTCCATTTTCATGACTAATTAGAGTATTTTGATTAAGAGCTGATATAGCGCGCGCAGCCTCGCTCGGTGTTGCATACCCAGCATTTTTACGCGCTATTTTAAGTCTATCTTTTGGCAAATAACTCATTCGTACATTATCCACTATTTTTTTCATTCATTGTGTACGATTTTATCTTGATTTAAAATTGTACGTAATATACTATTTTGATCATAGTTAATAATTTTTATGTCAAAAATTTGATTGAGTCTTGGGGATCTATAGGTCAATTTGCGAAGGAAATCGGTTGTAGCTATGAAGCTGCACGTAAAATGCGCGATCGCAATAGTATTTCTCCAAAATATTGGAACATAATTATCCAATTGTCTGAATCCAAAGGTCCACCTTGGGTTACACTAGATTGGTTTCTTCATATGTATGAGAATAAATCTCATGGTGTTTCTCTTTTAATAACAGAACAAGGAAAAAGTACGATTTCTTTAACGGAGAAATTTACAACATCGGATGGGGCAATTCGTATGAATAATTCTACAGATAACAACAAACACCCACAGCATCATTCACACTCTTAAAGAAGAAAGATCATGAGAAACGGAATATTAAAGAAACTCTACACACAGTTTTGTAGATTAATAGGTTGTAATATGAAAATTGAGAATGGAGATAAGTTTGTGAAAGAATTTATACAAATACCGGATCGTGATTGTAGCATAGAAGATCTTATAAAACGACATAGAACTCATACAAAAGTTCTTGCAAAACAAGAAGAATGGCATAAGTCACAATTTGATAATTGGATGAGATGGCATGAAGCAACTCTTGTAGAGCGAGATAAGTCAATTGAACAACAGCAAGTAGTACTTGAAAACCTATCCTCTTTAATTAAGCAAAAAAATGAAACGCTATACAGCCAAAGGCTAAAGTTAGCTTCACAGATGAAAGTTATTGATGAATTAAACAATAAAATCATTGAGTTAATCAACAAAAAAGAAGAACCAAGATTGATCGATTTTATTTTTGCAGGAGAATGCTTTTAATTTTGGCATCAAAAAAACCACAAATGAGGATTATCAGCCAAAAAGGAATATTCAGGGCCAAATTCGTCATATGTATCTTTTGAGCGTGGATATGAGGCCCAAAAATGAACAGTGAATGTTTCCTCTGGGTTAACAATCGAAGTGTGGTCAAGTGTAAAATTTGCAATGTTGCGGGAATTAGGCTTACGGCAGCTAATTATGAAATCTAAAAAAGTGTAGCATTTAGCACGTATAATAAAAAAATTCAAAGCGAACTCTGATGAAGCATTTGATTTTATATTTTGGGGACATAACGCAATGAGTTTTGGAGTTGTTCTTTTAATGACGAGGTGTTCACCTGAAGTTTTAGATGGCCATCTAACGAAAGGGCAAGCATTTTTAACAAACTTAAAGGGACTTTTTTTCGATATGCGTATATTCCTTATCATTATATCTTCTCTAGTAAGATTTTTAATGCACAATTTCACCCTAACGCGTAAAGTGCCTTCATATTTTTGTGGGAAGAATACTGCCTTCAATTTCAAATATGGTCCCAAATCCCGTGCTTTTTTATCTTCTAATAGAATAGCTGTCTGGGTTTCTGATGCTATAGTTTGTCGTTGGAAGATTTTAAGTTGTTTTTTTAAGCTTCGTTGTTGTACAAAAAGTGTCACCATTCCAGTAACTATCGTAGCAATGATAGGAGCAATCGTAAGATTATCACTTATCCAGTGCAGCAAAAATACAGCACTATCATTTATCCGGTGCAATAAAAATACAACCTTATCAACTACCCATTCTTGCATCATAACTCCCCCCAATTTTTTAGAATCGCTGGGAGGATACTTTTTCATAAACATTTTTTCAAGACAAGCAATCACAACACGCTCTGTCATAGCACACATATAAATACGTAGAGCCTTAAGGGGGGATTATGATCACTAACGCACAAACCATTTTATGTCTTGATCTAGGGACTAAGACAGGCTGGGCGATACGTGGTGCGGATGGTCATATAACAAGCGATACAGAAGATTTTCAATCACGCCGTTTTGAAGGCGGTGGTATGCGTTATTTACGCTTTAAACGGTGGCTTACTGAACTAAAGAGATCTGTTGATGAAATTGACGCGGTGTATTTTGAAGAGGTGCGCCGGCATGTGGGTACAGATGCTTCTCATATTTATGGGGGCTTTCTAGCAACCTTAACAGCGTGATGTGAACATCATCAGATACCATATGAAGGCATTCCTGTTGGCACAATTAAGAAGGCGACGACAGGAAAAGGCAACGCCTCAAAAGAAGAAATGATTAAGGCGGTATGTGCAAAAGGACATGTACCTAAAGACGACAACGAAGCAGATGCTTTAGCAATTTTATATTTGATGAAAGAAGGGGATATACATGTCCAGTAAAATACCATGGACGAGACTGTTTGCCGATAAATGGGCGGTGGTCGTCGATTATTTACCTCCTGTAGAAGGTAATATCTATATGAGATTGCGATTTCGCATGCTTCGTACTGGTGAACCTCTTTTTTATAATATTAAAGTTTTAGCTCATTACACTGGTTATTCAGTAAAGAAATTTGAGACAGCATTGAATGTTTTGCTAGAAGAGGGATACATCATTCGTTTAGAAGATGGTCGTTTGTGGAGTTCACAAGTTGAGGAGGAACTCAATAACTTCAATGAAGATCTAAATAATAATAAAGAACAGGAGGGGAAATATGTCAACTAAGTTAACTTGGGTTCGTTGTTTTCCTTCTGATTGGGTATCTGATGCTAGTGGAATGACGTCGCATCAAATATCGACTTATATGATGTTGATATTGCTTAATGTATAAGAAGAGACAGCCAATTCTTGAGAATGCCTCTATATTAGCACGCATTTCTGGTTGTTCAGTAAAAGCTTTTAATAAAGCGCTAGATTTTTTATTGAGTGATGAGAAACTGATACGTTTAGAAGACGGTCGTTTATGGAGTTTACAGGTTGAAGAGGAACTCAACAACTCTAATGAGAATTTGAATAAGTTTTCAGAGAGAGCGCAGAAGGCAGCGAAGGCAAGATGGGATAAACATACAAATGATGCTTGTGATATTAAGCATGATGCTAACAGCATGCTTAAGGATGCTAAGCATGATGCTTGTGATGCTATAACAAACAATACAAACATATATAATAAAAAAACTAAAACTATCGTTTTAGCAAAAAAAGAAATTGGTTCTGAAAGTTTAGCAACAATCGATTTGGTTGACGAACCAACAGAGGTTGCTGCTGTTGAGACCACATCAGAGCAAATCACAACGGGTGTAGACAACCAACCCCCCATTCACGAGCAAGAGAACGTTCCCAAAAAAGCAAAACGAGCGCAAGCTAATCGCAGTTGTCGATTGCCAGAAGATTTTGAACCTAATTTGCAATACGCAGTCGATCAAGGATTAACGCATGATGAGGCGCTGTTAGAGTTCGAACGGTTCACAAATTACTGGATAGCAAACCCAGGTAAAAATGCAAACAAACGAGATTGGCAAAGGACTTGGTACAATTGGGTTACAAGCCCTATCGGAACGCTAGCAAAGAAAAAAGCAAGATTAGAACAGGAAAAACGGTTAGGTGGTTATCATGGAAAATTCACTCAGAAAACTTTCACAGAACAGCTTGCAGAAGGCTTCAACGAACTCAGAGATCATCTCTCATCTGGAGAAGATTATGGAAATGATCAGTCCGGGGTATCCATTGACGCTGAAGGCTGGGAATACATTGACGAAACAGGAGGAAGCGCAAACCTTAGATGCTTGCAATCGTCTACAAGCGTTGCTCTCTGTGAAAGCTTCAGTTAAACAAATTGAACAAGCTTCTTTCCTACTCTCAAGCATGAGAGTCCCTGCGAATACAGACGCTAAAGCCGTCGTTTTATCCTATGGCATGATGCTGGACCGCATTTCGTCATATGCTCTGAAAAAGGGCGTTGAAGATATCGTAACTGGTCAAGCAATTGGGATATCAAAAACATTTATGCCAACTTGTGGAGAGCTTTTAACTTATTGCCAGGCACTAGAAAATACCCTTTTTCAAAAGCCGAAAGTGTACGTAGAGCAATTGAAAACACACGTGAGAAAGCACTCAAAGAAAAAACAGCGAAAGAGCATTTTAGACCACTAACGCTTGTTCACAAGCAAGAGCTTGAAAAGGTTTTAAATGGGATTGGGGGAACAATGAAAAACATTGCAAGTTAGCAAAATAGTGAAAAGTGCTGATCATTTTACGATTAGACATGCATTTAAATCGACAAAAATGTACCGTAAAAAGCGATTTAAAGATTTTACGATGGGGAAACCATATCCGCAATATAAAACGCTCTGTACGGTCAAATTTTAGGTAAATAGACCAATTGGTAAAATTATGGACTAAAAACATGAAAATATTAAAACACCTGTTCTTAAAAAACCGTCAACAGCCAATGCAAAAAGAGTTTGTTGCAACAGCTGTTGGTTATGTTCCTTGGGGGGATGGAGCAGAGGAGTATTTTTACAACCTCTACGAATATGAAGACGGTACAAGAGAGTGTGAAAAGTTTGATGGCGGACAGTATTATACCACACCAGAAAATGCGGATTTTAGTACCAAAGCGCAGGTGAAAGCATGGGTTTACGGTGGTGCTATTCCGAAAAGCATTCTCAATTACGAACCTCTTATAGATGAGATCAACAGAGAGATCAAAAAATTATCGAAAACCGCAGGAAATAAATATGTTCACAGATAAACAGCTAAGAGCCTTGTTTGGCATTATAACTTTTATATTTTTATGTTTTTTAGGAATTAAAAAAAAATCCCTACTTTATTCAAAGTATTTTGACATTCGCATCTGTTTCTTTGGTAATAGTCACAGCGGTTTTTGCAATTTTATGCAATTCTCATATTCCTTTTGAGTTGCAGAACAATCCAAAATACAAACGCGGCAATACAACAGGTTGGAAGACATTAACACGTGATTTACAACAGTATATGCACAGACTTTTAAAGCTAATAAGTTTAGCGCTTATCGTTTTAATTTTTCCAAATAGTTATAAAGAAACTGTTTCTTTACCTTTCATTTCTAAGTATGTGGAGTACAAGCTTTCTTTTCCATTGGATACCGTACTTTGGTACTCAGATATTGCTCTTTGGTATTCTTTTTTAGTCTGTGTATTTTTCCTTATGTTACGTACACGCAGTTTAATAAATATATCTATTTACACACTACAGTGCTCCGTTAAAAAGCTATAGTAAAATTTCCGATTTTATAAAACTGTTCAGATTACGTTGTCTCTTCTCAACGTTCGATAAAATCAACAAGAGCATAAAAAACTATCGTGGGCTGCTTGATTTTAAAGAACATGACCTCTAGGTGTGAAGAAAGATGGACTAAGTATTTTTAAAGATGCCCTACTTGCTCTAGAGGTGAAATATGTGGGATTGGGCTGTTATGCCGAGCTTGCCACAAATCATGCTTTTGTTGCAATTTAAGCCAGAATTCCGCATCATTTAAACCCGCTTTTTCTAACCGTAAAGCTAAGTTAATACTAATCGCCGCATGGCAGTTTAAGACGCGGGATAAAGTTAAACGTGCAACGCCAAGACGATTTGCAGCTTCTGTTACTGTTAACCCTAATTCATCAAGCAATTCTTCTTTCAAAATGCCGCCAGGGTGTGGAGGATTGTACATCATAAGAACACCTCAAAACTCAATGGTAATCTTGATAATCAACCAGTTCAACGTCTGTCCCAATGAAACGAAAGGTAACACGCCAATTTCCATTGACACGCATTGACCAGTAACCTTTTAAATCGCCCGTAAGCGCATGTAGACGATACGATTTAAGAGTAACTTGTTCAGGCGCGGATATTGTATCTAAAATTACTAAAATGTTTGCTAATTTTTTAGCATGCGCGGGTTGTATGCCTTTGCAGACTCCTCTTTCAAAGAATAATTTCAACCCTTTATGCTTAAAACTAACGATTGCCATATATACCCTCTTGATACTACACACCATGCATTTATGTCAATTGATTATTTATCAAAGAGCATATTAAACATAATTTTATATGTTAATAATTAATAATATATCATTGAAATAATTGAAAAAATAATAAAATTACGCTAAGATTTTTTACATATTTAAATACAAATTTAAGGTAAGAAAAAACATGCTAAACAAAGTGACATTAATCGGACGCCTTGGTGCTAATCCCGAAAGCAAAACAATGAATTCTGGAGCAGAAATAGTCAATTTTAGTATAGCGACTTCTGAGAGCTATACAGATAAAAAAACCAATCAAAAAGTAGAGAAAACAGAATGGCATTCAGTTGTGATTTTTAATCCACATTTAGCAAAAATTGCACTTCAGTATCTAAACAAAGGTTCAAAAGTTTACGTAGAAGGAAAATTACAAACGCGCAAATGGCAAAATAAAAATGGGCATGACCGTTACACAACAGAGATTGTTTTACCACAATTCAAAGGCGAGTTGTATTTGCTTGATGCGAAGAAAGAGCAATCAGCATCCCCTACCCCTTCACCCATTACTTCTCAAAATTATGCTATCGCTTCAGGTGCTCAAGATTATAGAACAGCTCTTAACAATAGCGTCCCATTCTGATTGAAAAAATATGGCTAAAAGAAAAAAACATGCAAAACGTGGTCGTCCTCGAATTAAAGGATGTATCAGAGAACCAAATGGTCGTATCTCACGGACAAAAATGCCTCATGATCCCATTGATAAGTTGGCAATAGAAATACGGGCCAAACGTTTTGGCTTGACCATAGAAGAAGCAAAAAATCCGCTTTCTGCTACTTATATCGGACGGCTTTATCTGCAAGGTGTGATTAATCAAGATCAGTATGATGCTGCACAAAAATATCTTGAAGTGAGAAATGATTATCTCTGTGCAAAAACATTGCCTAGTGCAATTTATGATAAAATGCCCTCATCTTCTAATGAAGAAGCTAGAAAAAAATGGGTTGAATTTGCAACAAAACAATTTTTGAATATGCAAGAGGTAATAAAAGAAACACAACACCTTTACAGACAGCATAATTTTTATGCTGCGCTACAGTATCTTGTTAGTGAAGATCAAGAATTACCGTACCTTGTACCTTCATTGCGAATAGTCCTTAACGCTCTCCAGAAATATTTTAACCAAAAAAATAAATGCTAAATGTTTTACTAGTATATTTATAAAAGCATCAGAAGCTCTTGAAATAGCTTTTAAAATGTTATATTTTTATATAATATTTTAGAGAGGTTGTTTTTATGCATACAACGAAATTACGTAAAGTTGGAGGGTCAGTGATGCTTTCTATACCACCTTCACTGCTTGATGTCCTTCATCTTACTGAAAATGCGCAAGTTGGTTTGACTATTGATAATGGACAATTAGTTGTGAAACCACAAACATTTCCTAATTATACTCTTGATGAATTGTTAGCCCAATGTAATCCGTCAGATGATTTTGTAGATGAGGATATAGAATGGTTTGATGCTAAACCTGTTGGTAAAGAGCTGTTGTGATGAAGCGAGGCGAAATTTGGCTAGTATCTCTTGATCCATCTTCGGGTTATGAACAAAAAGGAACGCGTCCTGTATTAATTGTATCACCGGAAGCGTTTAATCGTGTAACGAAAACACCTATTGTCTTGCCTATTACAAGCGGAGGAAATTTTGCTAGAACAGCAGGCTTTGCTGTCTCATTAATGGGAGTGGGATTACATACAACGGGCATAATACGTTGTGACCAACCACGTGCTCTTGATATTGGAGTGCGTCAGGGAAAGAAAATGGAAGCAGTTCCCCCCATGATTATGAACGAAGTCCTTGCTAAGCTAGCAACATTTCTTACGTAGTTGGTTCAAATCTTTATCTCGTGCCGTAAAACATCGTTCTTTGAAACGAGGCAAAAAGCCAAGTAAAAGATTCATTTAAATGGGATTATTATTGCATCTCTTGTTTATCTGAATACTAAGTCTAGATTTTTAGAAACAAAAAATGTACAAAATATAGATTTTTTCTCTTGACAATGTGTAAAAATTTTTATTTAATGGCTGTGCTGTCTCTAGGTGTGTTGTGTCTAAAATTCAAAAATATCTCCTAAAGTTTGGTAAAATCTTAAGCTTTCAAAAAGGATTAAGTTGCTGTTTTTATTGTTAAAACAGACTAATCTATTTTGCACATATCAAAAGCCATTCAGTAACCAATGATGTCATTAATTCATTGCCTCAAAAGGAGCGAAGATGAAAGCAATCATCACCAAGCCAATGTGTGTTGTTGGCGATAATAAAAGCACTGTTCGTTTTGAAACTTCAACTCCCAATAATCCATTTGTGGAGATTTCTAATCAAGTCTACGCACGTCTCAAGCGTGCAAATGCTGCTAAACCTTTTGTTGATGTTAAAACAAAGATAAAGCCTGACAAGGGAGTTGAACAAATTAAGCAGATAGAACAAGAAGCCGTACAAACATCAACTGAATCAGCAGCTGAGGAAATTCCACTCGAACAACCCAAAACACCTAAAGCTTCCAAGCCATCAACACCTACCCCCAAAAAGGCTTAGAAGTTGAAGTTAATCATCCACCAAAAATGGTATCTTCAACAGGCAAAAGATACCTTCACAAGCCTTCAAGCCCCTCGCCTTAATTGGGCTCT
>NZ_JBHIRB010000008.1:0-115270 GCF_042196845.1 Bartonella sp. AA9NXGY | reverse complement strand
AAGGCTAGATCATGTTCTCAAGCTTTATCTATATATTCCATATCCTTATGAGTTTAGGCATTACATATTCTTATTGCGATTTTAAAAACAGATTATCACTTATGCTTTGTTTTTTTCATAAAAAATCAATAAAATCAATTCAAAAGGTACTTCCCAGCGGGTTGGCTTCTTTGCGGGGCAGGACAGCGCGAACTATCGCTAGCGACAGAATTTTCAAATCAACTGTACATTGTACACTTAACTCATTGATAGATAACAATTTCAATATGTACACTGTACAGTATGTGAAACGTTTTCTTAGCAAAAAGTAATTTTTATTACTTGACAATTCTACAGTAATAGGTATCTTCGAATCAGGTGCCTGAAAACACCTTAAAACCATAAGCGGATGGATTGCCGATACAATCGTTTTCCGTACATTGAAGGCTTTGACTCATTGTATGTTAGGCGCATATAATAACTTTGTCGGGTGTAGTTATGCTATACAATACCCTTCGGGGAAAGGCGTAACGACGGACTAGATGCCGTGTTTCTTAGTGCCCAGCACTCTTTTAGAATGTCATTAAGGAACGTCTAACATCTAAGAATTCTTTATGAATACCATTATTAAAATTACTGAATTATGTGGCAAAAGGCATGACAATATTATGCGTGACATCAAGAAAACGCTTGAAGAACTTAACGCCCTCAAATTTGAGGAGGTTGATTTTGGTGGGCACTACCTTGATAACAAAAGTGAAAGCCGCCCTGTTATAACCTGCCAAAGCGTGAATGCTTAATTCTTGTTTCTAGTTACAGCACTGCCTTACGAGCAAAGATAATTGACCGTTGGAAAGAGTTGGAAAGACAAGTAGCTATTCCACAAATTGATTACTCCAAACCCGAGGTATTACTTGGCGCCTTAAATCATCTACAAAATCAAATTAAGCAGAAAAACCATGTTATTTCAGAATTAGCACCAAAAGCAAAAGCTTTAGAAGGCTTAAAACGCTCTGATGGTTTGTTTGGTTTGATTGAAGCCGCGAAGATGTTGGAGATAAGACCAAAGGATTTAATAGATTACTTACGTAAAAATGATTGGGTGTATCGACGTGGTCCATTGTTACCTTAATCAGGATAAAATCAACAAAGGATTCATGGACTGTTCTGCCATCACCATTCAAAAATCGGATGGAACAGAAAAGGTGCTGCCTTCAACAAAAATCACACCTAAAGGATTGGCGGCATGTTTGAGAGAACAAGTCCACGGAGGTGTGCAATGAAGGTAGATTCTAACTTCTTATGCGATTTATGGATGGCATTATCTCAATTTTCTAGACATGAAAATATGAGTGATAAGATTGTACTGCTCTGGTTGACATCATGAGTTTAGTAGAAAAAGCTTTGATTTTAAAACTTCAAGATGAAGTGCCTATCCTTCTTTCGATATCTTTCTCATCTGACGCTCCATAAAAAAAGCCCCACAAAAGTGGGGCTGGATAAAATGATGTTCTAATCAATCTCGCGTTAATTATAATAAAGTGGCTCGCTACATCCACGGGCGCCTATTTTTTCATCTTCTACATAACGAGAATGCGCAAAATTCCGTACAAGATGATCATTGTTAGAGCCACCAGTCCAATCGCCTCCTTCCAACATAACATTTATGTCTACACGTAAACTGCTTCCTTGCTCCCCTGTATGCCATTTAGTCACTGGATAACAACCAGACAAATATTGCCAAACATAACCGCAACCATCCTCACAACCGATATGCGAAATCATCCGTCTATTGTTTGTATCAACGTGTCCTCCAGACGTCTTAAGAGAAGGCGCTTGATTGCCGACAATACTGGTTGCTTGATTACTTCCATACATGCATGGCGAAAACTCATCACTCGTCAAAAATCTCTTATTAACAGACCAAAAATCAAATGCATGATCCGCATAGCTACGATTGGTCGTAATCGGAACACCATATGCCAACTTTACATTTGCATCTGTCCCTGATTGAAGATAAATATCAACCCAAATATTCTTCCACGGATCGTAAACCATTCCCTCTGGATCAGTCCTCGGACAGTGATTTAAACACCAAACAGAATTGGGCAAAACATCCCCCGCTTGGTAACCCGATAAGAGATGACCTTCAATCTCACCAACATCCGCACATAGCGTATGAAATCCACCGATCTTTTCAGAATTATCCTTTGTATAGCCATCAGGAGCCGTCGGATTTTGCGAAAGCTCAAAGCATAGCTCATTCGTCTGATCTTTTAAGATGAGATATATATAATAATCCTTTCCTGCTTCAAGATCTTCGTCAAAAGTCATCCTTCCACGCCCTGGAACGCTGTAAAAGATGGACCTATCCCCATTCTCTCCACCATGATAAAAGCGAAAACATGCCCCTTCATTGATCACAAGACCTTTTCTATTTTTCGAATCGACTTCCAGAATTCTGTCAGGTTGATGAAAACGCACATCCTCTAAATAACTAGTGGCAAGAGAACCTACCTTACTTTGAAGCTCAGAAAGACTGTCACTGTTCCTCTGTGCCTTCTCTTGAACTTCTATCAATGCACTCTTCGCTTCTTCCGCTAACACTTTTGCCTCAGAGGCGGCTATATTCGCAGAATTTGTTGTTGCTGTCACCGTGTCTAATGAACTCTTGACCTCTCCAAGCCCTTGCTTCGTCGTATCAGCTTCTTCTTTTGCTTGCTCCGCAACATTCATCGCTTCTTCCGCTGTTGTCTTCGCAGTCTCAGCTACTTCCTTGGCTTCTACAACCAAAGGTTCTACCTTACTGCCTTAGCCTGTGCTGCTTCACGAATGATCAGATCAAATTCTGGTAAACCGTATTTCTTTTGCGCATCCGCAATCACTTGGATTAATTGGTAAGTAGCAAACACCACGGTCATTGCATTCGCTAAGACTTTATTTGTTTTTTTCAAAGCTTTTGAACATCCGTTGGTAGCTGATAGAGCAATATCTGAAACATCAAGTTCGACAACAGCATCTTTGTTTTTCGACGCTTGCCAACTTATGTATCAGAATACACCGCAAAGGAACGAAACGGCACTTCTGTATAGCGTGTCCATTCTCTTATTGTTTATGACATCAAAGCCAGAAAAGGCACGAGAAACAAAACACGCTCTCCAGTTCCGGATATTTGTTGTGCTATCTTAAAGCTGGTAAAAATCTTCTCCGTTCCAAATGCCATAATAAGTTTGCCACGGTCTGCTTCTTTTTAACCATCACAGACTTTCTCATACTTTTGGATTTGTTGAAAAGTTATCCCTAATTGGTGCCCTAATTGCTTTTACGACATTCCCAGCATTTTTTTTGAAAGCGATTTTTTGCCTATAGAAATGTCGTTAAAATGTGGCTTTTTGCTTTTCACTTTCAAGTCCCCCGCTGGGTGCGAGCACCCTCGCATTAGTATTCCGAGAGCCTGAAAGTACTGAGTTCGAGTCAGATTTTTTGCTTTTAGTGCTCACCGCACCTAGACATAGAAAAATATCCCATAATTCCGAGACACCCACAGAGTGGGCTCATTTATGATCGAACTTTAGGGCTTTCAACCCCTACTGATCGCTGCGTAGACGAGCAAAATCACTCTTTAAATAATAAAGTAATTTCGGGAAATTGGCAATCAAAATTAAAATAATCTCAAAGACTATAAGATTGGGCACTCTTCAAAAGAGGATAATGCGAAGAACTGTCATCATGGTTAATCATCAACCCACATAATGCTTCTTTTTCAGAAACCGCACAACGCGATATAAGAAAAAATGTTGTTTGCAAAGTTCTCTCTTGCCTATACAAAGAGAAAATGAAAAATTTGGAGGGCGCCCTATGATAAATGACATCTACTGTGTTGGATACAATTATGTTGAACATGTTCATGAACTAGGTAATGTTGTTGAAGATGAACCCGTTATCTTTAGCAAGCCAAAAAGTTCACTCGTTTTAGGCAATGAAATTTATCTCCCTAATTTTTCCAAAGAAATACATTTTGAAACCGAAATTGTACTCAAAATCTCAAAGGACGCTTTCATGATCATGGAGGAAGAAGCAGAAGAATGCTATGATGCCGTAGCAATAGGTCTTGATCTCACAGCGCGGGATTTGCAAACAAAACTGAAAGAAAAAAAGCTTCCTTGGCTTTTATCGAAAGGATTTAAAGGCGCCGCATACGTCTCTGACTTCATAAACAAGGAAAAAATAAACAACCCAATAACCTTTGCAATGAAGTTAAATGGCGAAACAAGACAAGTTGGCAATACGAAAAATATGATCTTTAACTTTGAGAAGATAATCTCATTTTTAAGTCACTACATTCAGCTAAGACGTGGTGATCTCATATACACAGGTACTCCACAGGGTGTAGGAAAACTTTCTCAGTTTGACAGAATAGAATTGTATCTCGAAAATCAATTAATTTCAGAGCTAAAAGTAAAATGAATCATCAAATACTGACCTTTTTCATTGTTTCATTTTTTTTAGTCATCTCACCGGAGCCGAATATGGCCCTTATCATCGATAATGCAACGAGATTGGGAAGAAAGAACGCATTTGTAAACGTTTTAGGATTGTGTACAGCAACATATGTGCATGGGGCATTTTCCACACCTAGGTGTATCAGCGCTCATTCTCAACAACAAAACGCTGTTTTTTTTAGTAAAACTCATGGGTGGCAGCTATTTATTATACATGGGCTTTAAATCAATTAAATCTGGAATACACAGCTTAAATTCAAAAGAAAGAAGTTCAACGAATGAAAAGCATGCTACGAGTGAAACAAAGCTTTTAACCAGCTATATGGACGGTTTTCTGACACAAATACTAAACCCCAAAGTATCTATATTTTATATAGCAGCTTTTCCAAAATTCTTAGCTTCTGGAGGTAGCATTAAAAAAGGTTTTGAACTTGTCACAATACATTCTTTCAACATCTTTGCATGGTTTACTTTAATGACCATTTTTATATCATTTGCCAGTACCGCCTTAAAAAAGCAGCGGGTAAAAGGCTCGATTAACATTGCGACAGGAACAGTTTTATCTCTGTTTTCTTTTTTCATTTTCTTTGGATAGTTTTATCTTTGATAACAAATTGTAAAGTTAATAGAGCAATCTTTTCCTGATTCTGTCTCTCACTATGAATAGCTCAATCTCTAACAGAGCTTATACAATCCCCAGTTCTTTTTTTCTTTATATAACTGAATTACGTTGCATTTCTTTATCATACTCTCAAGGACGTTTGTGTAAACAATGTGAGTTTCTCGCAATATTTTATAAAATGTTACCAATATCTAAACAAAATCCTTATTCATCACTTTAAAAAAAATAAGCTATGATATTCCTCTTTTCGCTTATGAAACAAAAGTAACTTTTTGATTTATGATAGCACCATACAAACAAAAAAATGATTTAAAAATCATTTTAATTTTCCATTAAAAATTGTTTCTTAAACTAAGATGAGAACTCTCGAGTGCTATTTGAGCAAAAAGTAAACTCTCACCATTATGAATAATAATAAATAATGCACTGATTACAAATAATAAGTTTCAAAAAATTATAAAAACTCCTGACAACTTTCTGAAATAATTTTAAAAGCCCCACGTCTTTTAATGAACAATTAATTTGTTATTCATAACAATAAAAAGCTCCCCATTCAAATATCTGTTACGTTATTTAAGAGGAAAACATTCTCTTTTTTCAAAACCATATTCCTAAAACATATTCTTTTCTTTATCCACACAAAATCATAAAAAACGTTTTTTTCCTTTACACCTCATTTATATCATGCTTCGATACAAAATAATGCTTTTTTAGTGTAATTTAATCTCAAAATAATTAAAGGGAACCCCCAAAAAATGAGCTACAAACAAAATTTAAAAGATAATTCTCAGAATAAGTTACAGCGTGGACTACACAACCGACATGTACAACTTATAGCCATTGGTGGTGCTATTGGAACAGGTCTCTTCATGGGGGCAGGAAAAACAATTAGTGTAGCAGGTCCTTCCATCATACTCGTTTATGCTATTATCGGTTTTGCTCTATACTTTGTCATGCGTGCTATGGGAGAATTGTTGCTTTCTAATTCACAATACCGATCTCTTATTGATTTTTCAACCGATATGCTAGGACCGGGAATCGCTTTCTTTGTTGGCTGGAGCTATTGGTTGAGCTGGGTTGTAACTGGAGCTGCTGACATTATTGCCATCATCACTTATATGAACTTTTGGTGGCCAACACTCAATCCATGGTTTACCGTTTTTACCTGCATTAGTGTCTTTTTAATCTTTAACCTCTTTGCCGTAAAACTATTCGGTGAACTTGAATTCTGGTTTGGTCTTATCAAAGTCGTCGCAATTTTAGCATTAATTGTTGTGGGATTTTATATGATCGTTACGGGCTTTACCTCTCCCAATGGTACGGTTGCTTCTCTCAATCACGTATGGAACGATGGAAATATCTTTCCGCGAGGAATGACAGGTTTTTTTGCTGGATTTCAAATTGCTATTTTTTCTTTTGTTGGTATAGAAATTGCTGGAACAACCGCTGCTGAAGTAAAAGAACCTAAAAAAGTGCTCCCCAAAGCAATTAATGCAATACCGGTCCGTATTGTACTCTTTTACATTTTTTCTCTCGCTGTAATTATGTCTGTCACACCTTGGGATCAAATTGTTCCAGATAAAAGCCCCTTTGTCTCGATGTTTTGGCTTGCAGGCATTCCGATAGCTGCTGGCTTGGTAAACTTTGTCGTTATTACCTCAGCTGCCTCTTCAGCAAATAGTGGTATTTTTTCTACCAGCCGTATGATATATGGACTTGCAACACAAAAAGGTGCCCCTCCAATTTTAGGTAAACTTTCCAGATACCATGTTCCAGCCAATGCTCTATTCTTTTCCTGTTTATGTATTTTAATAGGGTATACAATTGCCTCACTCTCTCCAAGCCTCATAAGTGCTTTTACAATTGTGACAAGCATTTCAGCTATTGCATTTTTATTCGTATGGTCTGTAATTTTGATTAGCTATATTGTGTATCGTCGCAATCGCCCTCATCTACACGCTGAATCCATTTATAAAATGCCAGGAGGTGTTATCATGTGTGGGATAATTTTAGTTTTCTTTGTTTTCATGCTCTATTTGTTGACATTAGAAGCTGATACTCTACTAGCCTTAAAATATAGTATATTCTGGTTTGTTTTCTTAGGTATAATGTATTTTATGTTTGTAAAGAAAAAAATAACTCAAGGTAACAAATAAAGTCTATACATAAAAACATCTCAAAAAAGGGTAATTTTAGTTACCCTTTTTCTACTTAACCTCCTCCCCAAACATCAAAAAACGACGACTCCTACCGGCACCGGTTTGTAAACAAACCGGCTTATTAAGGGGGAATGCTGCTGATCATTTATATGGTTCACCTACATAAGGCTCTATGGGCTAGCCCTGCCCTGAACACTCACCACCCATTCTAAAAATACTTAATGCGTAAAACGTTATATGCTTTATATCACTACTCTACACAACAGTATTTTACTGCACAATAGGATAAGAAACGAGCTATTCTGTAAAAAATTCTCTATAAACTTCACTGACATTGTTTACTAATAAAACATGAGATTTATCTAAAACTTTCCCCCCAAAAAATTTATATTCAATTTTTTATCAAAATTAAAAATATAGCTCTAAACAGAATATATCTTAATAGCTATCTGCAATAAAAAAAGATTCTATGAAAATATTTTTCTATTTGTAATAAATTTTAAATATTAATACTTAAATGTAAATTTTAAATATATTTTTTAATATTTTAAATAATAGTTTAACTATTTAAACTTATTTTATTTATATACAAAGTTTTATATTTAATAAATTTACAATTTTATTTATATTTTTATATAGATAACAATATCTATAAATAAATAATTTTAAATATAAATATATTTATATAAAAATTTACTATAAATAAATATACATAAAATATAAATTATTATTTATATACATATAATAATATATAATATAAATTATATTATATATATTAATTATGTATAAAACATAAAAAATCAAAAAAATATAATACAATTTATCTTTTTTTTCTTATATATAAAATAATTATTCCATTAATTAATAATGTTTTTGCTTTATTCACATATAGTCATAGAAAAAAATTCCTTTACTCCTTAACCATAGCGTGTTCCGATAGAAGGAATTACCTTTTTTAGGGTAATTTTTATTTAAAAATAACTAAGGAGAACTCCCCAAAAATGAACAAACAAAATTTAGAAAAAAAACCTAAGAAGAAATTGCAACGTGGACTACATAACCGACACATACAACTTATAGCCCTTGGTGGAGCGATTGGAACAGGTCTCTTCATGGGATCAGGAAAAACAATCAGTGTAGCAGGCCCCTCAATTCTACTCGTTTATGCAATTATTGGTTGTGCTCTATACTTTGTCATGCGTGCTATGGGAGAGTTATTGCTTTCTAATACACAATACCGATCTTTTATTGACTTCTCAACCGATCTTCTAGGGCCATGTGCCGGATTCTTTATCGGCTGGACATATTGGTTGTGTTGGATTGTCACTGGAACTGCTGAAATTATTGCTATTGTCACTTATACACACTTTTGGTGGCCTGAGCTCAATCCGTGGATTCCTGTTATAATTGGTCTTATGTCCTTTTTAATTCTTAACCTCGTCGCCGTAAAACTATTTGGCGAACTTGAGTTTTGGTTTGGTTTTATCAAAATCGTAGCAATTCTAGTCCTAATCGTTGTAGGATTTTATATGATCTTTACCGGTTTTGTCTCTCCAAACGGTACGGTTGCTTCTCTTAGCCATATATGGAACGGTGGGAATATTTTTCCGCGAGGAATTACAGGCTTTTTTGCTGGATTTCAAATTGTTATTTTTGCTTTTGTTGGCATTGAACTCGCTGGAACAGCTGCTGCTGAAGTAAAAGAGCCTCAAAAAGCTTTACCACAGGCTGTTAATTCAATACCAATCCGCATTGTATTCTTTTATATATTCTCTCTTCTTGTGATTATGTCTGTGACGCCGTGGGATCAAATCAGTCCAGAAAAAAGCCCATTTGTAACAATGTATGCACTTATTGGTATCCCAACTGCTGCAGGTTTGATGAACTTTGTTGTCCTCACAGCTGCCGCATCTTCAGCAAATAGTGGAATTTTTTCTACCAGCCGTATGATATATGGGCTAGCAACACAAAAAGGTGCTCCTAAATTTTTAGGAAAACTTTCTCGTAACCACGTTCCAGCCAACGCATTATTCTTTTCATGTATATGCATCTTATTTGGTTATGCCGTTGTATCGTTATCTCAAACACTCATAGCTGCTTTTACAATTGTTACGACAATTGCCGCAACTTTGTTTATATTTGTATGGTCTATCATTTTGATCAGCTATATCGTCTATCGCCGCAATCGTCCTCTCCAGCATACTGTCTCTCCTTATAAAATGCCAGGAGGTGTTGTTATGTGTTGGGCGCTTCTTGTTTTCTTTGCATTCATTATCTATTTATTGTCATTAGAAGCTGACACTGCCATAGCTTTAAAATACACTCCAGCATGGTTCATATTTTTAGGAATTGTATACTTTCTTTTTGGGAAAAAGAATTATGCAAAAAATTAAAAAATAAAGCTTATGTTTCCAAAAACATATAAAAAAGGGTAACTAAAGTTACCCTTTTTTTGATATTTATCTATAAAATTATAAAAGCTATTGACAAAATATCTCTGTAGAATCTTCAATTACGCTCTTTATCAACCAAAGCATTCGATTTTATCCAAGGCATCATAGAACGAAGTTTTTTACCAACTTCTTCAATAGGATGATTATCATTTAAACGCCGCATACTTTTAAAATGAGCAGCACCAGCTTTATATTCTTGAATCCAATTCGATGTAAATTTACCCGTTTGAATATCTTTCAATATACGTTTCATTTCTGCTCTGGTTTCATCCGTAATCACACGTGGACCAGACATATATTCACCCCATTCAGCTGTATTAGAAATCGAATAATTCATATTTGCAATGCCCCCTTCATACATGAGATCAACAATCAGTTTAACCTCATGCAAACACTCAAAATAAGCCATTTCCGGCGCATAACCTGCTTGTGTTAATGTTTCATAACCTGCTCGAATCAATTCAACAAGACCACCACAAAGAACCGCTTGTTCACCAAAAAGATCAGTTTCGCACTCTTCTTTAAATGTTGTTTCAATCACCCCAGCACGTCCACCACCAAGTCCACATGCATAAGATAATGCTACATTATGTGCATGCCCTGAAGCATCTTGCGCCACCGCTATTAAGCAAGGAACACCACAACCCCGTTGGTATTCATGACGAACTGTATGCCCTGGACCTTTAGGAGCAATCATCACAATATCAACGTTTTTTTTAGGTTCAATCAAGCCAAAATGAATGCTCAAACCATGCGCAAAAGCAATCGCTGCCCCATCGTGTAAATGATCATGAATATGTTCCTTATAAATATCAGCTTGCAATTCATCTGGTGTTGCCATCATGATGAGATCTGCCCATTTTGCTGCTTCAGCAACACTCACCACTTCAAAACCATCAGCCATGGCTTTTTTAACTGTTTCCGACCCTGAACGCAAAGCTATTTGCACATTTTTAACACCAGAATCTTTCAAGTTTAAAGCGTGCGCACGCCCTTGAGAACCATAACCAACAATGGCTACTTTTTTCCCTTTAATGAGATTAACATCCGCATCACGATCATAATAAACACGCATAAAAAATTCCTTCTTTCTCTATTTAAACTGGATTTCAAATTATTTTTATTCAATAAGAAACATTATCTACAGTGCATCACACACTTATAAAGACAAAAAAAAACCGCTTATAAGAACACAGCAATTGAATAATTTTAAAGTTTACATATTGCATAGAAAAAACTGTAGTCCCCAAACATTCCTAAAACATATACGGATCCCCAAATAAACTTCAACTGCTATTCTACAAAAACAATAATTACACAAAATAAGATTTCTAAAGAAAATTTAGCTAATATTCTACTCTTTTATCGTGCAACAACGCTATATTCTAAAAATTAAGATACAACATACAATCTTTAACATGAACCAAATCAATACGGATAGCAAGAAAAATTACAAAATAACAAGTATTGTTTTAATACAACCTTCAAAAGCATATACAACAATATCTTTAGAATAATAGAGAGGATGTTTTTACTTTTTACGTTCTTTTAATATCCACGCCTCTCACACGAAGAAGCCCCCATACGGCTATTATGTTATCCATTTATGGCGCCTTATAAAAAAATTTTAATATGCTCAAGCCCTTTTCAAGAATTCCCTATAATAGTGTAAGATTTATTGCACATCACTCTCTTTACTTCATAAAGCTACAAGTCGATATCATCATTCTATTTAACAGCTCCTATTGCATTAAGCTTATTCATAAGGAGATTTTACGTTATACTATTTACAGATAACCCAAAAATGAGCTCAAATATCAAGAAAATTTGTGTATTAATCCATTAAAATCCTACGCACTCCTTTTATAAGGGAAATACTTTCAAAACCCTACTTCTTCTCCATTCAAAGAAATTATAATAAGAAGATTTTAAAACTTCCTCATAATGGATAGTACAAATAAAAAACATCGCATGCACTCAAAAACAAAAGATAGAAAGCAACCAATAAATAGAGGAACAATAGAATATTTATAATGCACGATAATAGTGCTATTTATATCAACATATATAAAATTGTTTTTTAAGATAAATTGGCAAACCTCTATAAAAATTTCTTTTCCAATTTTTATAGAGAGAAAAAGATTACGATAATAACCGGATAAAACGCTGAACAGTCTCATGTATTCCATACTCTAATGCATCAGCAATGAGCCCATGGCCAATAGAAACTTCATCAAGCCAAGGAATATTTTTGACAAGAGCAGGAAGATTCATAAGTGTCAGATCATGCCCTGCGTTTATACCTAACTGCAATTCTTTTGCTCTTCTTGCTGCTAAAACAAGTTTATTGAGCTCTTGATCTTGTTTTGTTTTATCCTGAAATGCACCACCGTAAGGTCCCGTGTAAAATTCCACACGATCAGCGCCCATTGCTTTAGCAATATCAAGACCATCGACAGTAGGATTAGCAAAAAGGGATACACGAATCTTTCTGTTTTTTAAATTCTGAATAATAGGTGCTAAAAATTCTGCATCATGAGAAAAATTCCAACCATGATCAGACGTTGACTGATCTGGATCATCAGGAACAAGGGTAATCTGATCCGCATAGTTTTTAGCGATATCCAAAAATTGATCACTGGGATAACCTTCAATATTAAACTCAGCAGTAGGAAAAGTGTTCTTTATTAAACAGTATATATCTGGTAAATCCGCAAAACGAATATGCCTTTCATCAGGGCGCGGATGAACCGTCAAACCTGCTGCTCCAGCAGCAAGCGCTATATGCCCAATATTCGTTATACTTGGCCACGGAAGATTACGTCGATTACGCAAAACAGCAACAGCATTAAGATTAACCGAAAGTTTTACCGCCATGCCCATTTCCATTTTTTTATAGTGTGTAACAAGATAGAAAAAAGGCATTTTCCATCTGAAACTTAGATGATATACACATCTTTTTTCTATCGAACAATCGTTAAACGTTCTGCTGCGCGGGTAATTCCCGTATAAAGCCAGCGCGCATACATATCACGAAATGCAAAACTTTCATCAAACAAAACGACATTATTCCATTGAGAACCTTGCGCCTTATGAACCGTTAATGCATACCCATAATCAAAATCATCATATCGCTTTTTTAATTGCCATGAAATTTCTTGATCAGGGTTTTCAAACGCTGCTTTTAAAAGTTTAATCTTTGCTACCCCACGCTCACTTTCTTCTGGTTTCACAAGAAGATTAATACTTGGTTTAACGGTCTCCTTCTGTGAAGTCATCACCTTCCATAAGGAGCCATTCAACAAACCTTTAATCGGATCATTTCGCAAACACACCAGCTTATCTCCCGCTTGTGGATAATCTGCTGTAAATCCCTTTAACACACGCAAACGCTGATTATAAAGGTGGCGTGTACGATTAACCCCTACCAAGACCTGATCAGCATCCAAAACCAATTGTTGATTGACCTCTTTACGTGTCACAACGCGCGCTTCTCCATAGTCACCATAAGCAATATCGCGTCCTTCACGTACATCCATAGCAAGACGTATAATCGGATTATCTCGCGCTTGCCGATGAATTTCTGAAAGAAGAAAATCTGGTTCTCCATTAGAAAAAAAGCCTCCACCTGATATAGGAGGCAATTGACCTGGATCACCAAGAACAAGAATTGGCGTTCGAAAACTCATTAAATCACGGGCCAATTTTTCATCTACCATCGAGCACTCATCAACAATAATGAGTTTAGCTTGTGCAGCAGCACTTCTTCGATTTAACGTAAATGTTGGAGCAATAGATTTTTTTCCTGTTATTTCATCGGAAACTTCCTCTTCACCACGTGGACAATAAATTAGCGAATGAATCGTACAAGCATTGCTTGCACCTTTAGAACGCAAAACCTGCGCCGCCTTCCCTGTAAAAGCAGCAAATTGAACAGAACCATCAACTGTCTCTGCAAAATAGCGCGCAAGCGTCGTCTTACCCGTCCCCGCATAGCCAAAAAGGCGAAAAAGAGGAGAACGCCCTTCCTTCAACCACGCGGCAACAGCCTTCAATGCATTATCCTGTTCCCGTGAAAACTGCATAGCTTACCAACATAAGATTTGCATAAAAAGAGCAGTATTTTGAAAAAAACCAACTATCAAGAAAAATTTTTTTATTAAGAATTGCTGACACACGCCCATCTAACAACTTTCGTAGCACAATTATCAATTATTTACCCATTGTTTTTTCAAGATATTGTAACAATCTAAATTTTATCTATACATCGATCTTCTTGGTAACACCTTATGCGTATCAAATAAAACATCATTTTTTACAACAGTAACACCAACAATGGAAGATGCATATCTTAAATTTAAAATAACACCTATATACGCTTTTTCTAACCAAAATTTAGAATGAGAAAAAGAGTATTGCAATTGCAAAACCCTCACTAGAAAAAATGTCCTTAACAGGATAAAAATAATGTAATTTTTGAACGCTATTTTACACAATCAATCAGCTTTCTTGCACATAAAAATAAAGTACATCCACTATTACGAAATAATAATTAAATATCTCAAAAACCTTTTAGCTGAAATAAAAATAGCTCTCAACAAAACGACTTAATCCTATGATGATACACCTATAAAGTTCCTATCTCCCTCTCATCATGATTTTAATAAATTTACTCTTCATGCTACAAATAAGTGATATCTCAACGAATAAAGAGAGACATCACACTTATATGAAGCACGCTTTATCTCGCACAAATATGTAGCTTTTTCTGTTTCAACAATAAAATATGGTTCGTAAGTATGGCCTTCTTGGTAGTCTATTATAGAAAACTGGGACATGGCTTCAGTCCAGCGTAGCACTTCAGGTTCGTCCTCTAGAATATGAGAAAAGCGCAATTCTCCATCGACTGAGTTAAACTTTTTCTTTTTGTCGCAATGTTTTAAAGTTTATAAAAACTAACTGATTAATGCTATTCTTATTTGCTAGAAATAACAATAAATCAAGGGGTATAATTTGTTAATAGGCTTGGTGTTATATCAAAATATCAGCGATGAGATTGCTTTTTGGTTGTTTTAGAAATGAAATAATGAGCTCAAATATTGATGAATGAAACGGAAGGTTTAAATTGAAAATATTAATTCCAGATGACTATCAAAAAGCCACTCTACCATTACAGTCTATTACAAAATTAATGAAATCGCATGAAGTGCTGGTTATAAATAATTTAGCTAAAGAATATGATTTAGAAGATAGGCTCAAAGAGATAGATATTCTGATCTTAATCAGAGAGCGGACTATAGTTGATAGAAATCTTCTCCTGAAACTGCCAAATTTAAAATTAATCTGCCAAACAGGCCCTATAGGTTCACATATTGATATAGAAGCTTGTAGAGACTTAGGAATTGAAATATTAGACGGTGGTGGAGATCCAACTTCTGCTGCTGAATTTGCGTGGCTCTTAATTATGTCTGCGCGTAGAAAACTCTGTAAATCTGTATCTGATATGAAAAAAGGACGATGGCAAACAACATTTGGCAACCAAATGAAAGGGGCTACTCTTGGAATATTCGGGTTTGGCCGTATTGGTAAAATGGTTGCTCAATATGCTCAAGCTTTTGGCATGTCCATTTTGGTTTATGGGAGCGAGCGTTCAACGCAAGAAGCAAAAAATTTAGGTTATCATTTTACGCATTCAAAAGATGAATTTTTTACACGTCCTGACGTTATATCCGTCCATTTACGTTTAAGCGATAAAACCAGAGAAATCATAAAATTAGATGATCTATTGAGCATGAAACCTCATGCTATTTTTGTCAACACAGCGCGTTCAGCTTTGGTTGAAAAAGGGGCGATAGAAAAAATACTAAGTTTGGAAAATTCAATTTACTTTGCACTGGATGTTTATGACAGCGAGCCAGTATATGAGAGCAAATTATTGCAATCAGATAGAGTTCTTTGCACACCGCATCTGGGCTATGTGACTGAAGAAAGCTTTGAGAATTATATTGAAAAAGCTTGCCAAAATATAGCGTCTTTTATAAAGAGCACTTAATGCCGGCTGAGCCAATGTTTGTAAAATTTATCTTATATCGCTAGCGTATCAAATTTGCACGACACATAATAGCTTATTTCCTTAAATGAAGCATATTCCTTAGCTTTCATATTAATACCAATTGTATTGACAGATTTTTATGTAATCAGCATAAAATACCTAATTTATTGTTGCAAGCATTATTAAAAAGGCTACTTCATTGGAATACAATTTAATTGGAGGGGGGCGGAGTGAGCAATAATAAATTTATAGAAAAGAATTATTATAGATGTATTATATTGCTTGTTGCCACTATCGCTCAAGCATCAGCCTGCTTCTTTGTTCAAGGGATTGGTCCTTTAGCTGAATTTTTTAAGAAGGATTTCTCGCTTAGTGATTCTCAGATAGGTTTACTATCTTCAGCAGCGCAGTTCCTACCTATTATTGGATTACTTGTAGCTGGTGAATTACTAGACAAGTTTAACGAGCACTATATTATTTGAGTTGGCGCGATCGGCGTTTCTGTCGCTCTTTTGTTGGAAGCAATCGCAGATAACTATATTTCCCTTTTGGTTTGTTTGCTAATTGTAGGGGGATTTATAATTCTGCTCAACTCGGTAGTGCTAAATCCGTTTCTTCATGGTTTTCACAATCGCAACGCGGATTTGCAATGGGAATAAGGCAGGCGGGGCTACCATTAGGTAGAGGGCATTAGCTGGGTATAGTTATTCCTGCGAGTGCCCTTGTCTATGGCATACAAGGTGCGTTTTTGGTCGGTACCATAGTTTCTTTTTTAGGTGGATGTATCTTTATTATTTTTATCACTCACCAGCAAAAGTTATCACTATCGTTCCAGAAAGCAAGGCAAAAGTTTCGTTCTATGCAAATGTAAGGTCACGTCTTGCGATGTGGCTGCGCCGCATATGAAGAATAATATTTTTTCAAACGTTTCACTTGTGATCATTTAATATGTTTTAACCATTTTTATAACGATTTATTTTTATAGAATCTATCACCTGTCTCTAGATAAAAGTGCTTATTTATTTTTTGTTTCACAGGCTTCTGGTGCCTTAGGAAGAATTATTTTAGCAGCGTGGAGTGATCATTGTAGAAAAGGACGATTTTTTCCTGTCTTGTTTTGCATGATTGCAATCGTTTTTGGATTTTTAATATTAATTTTGAGCATGAGTGGATCCATAATTTATTTAACTATTTTATCTGCTTGGTTAGTTTTTTGGG
This sequence comes from Bartonella sp. AA9NXGY, assembly GCF_042196845.1. Classification (NCBI taxonomy): domain Bacteria; kingdom Pseudomonadati; phylum Pseudomonadota; class Alphaproteobacteria; order Hyphomicrobiales; family Bartonellaceae; genus Bartonella; species Bartonella sp. AA9NXGY. Next base: position 98,285 of record NZ_JBHIRB010000008.1, on the reverse strand, counting down.
AATGGAATGGTATGGCCCTTGAGCTGCTTATATTGTAGACTCTTAAACCGAAAGAAAGCGTTGTGTTTTCTCTGGGTTTAGCAATATCTGTAAATCAAATCGCAATTATTACTACTCCACCATTATTTGGATTAATCCAAGATTTTACAGACACTTATTTACTAACATAGCTGATTTTAATTATTGTTTTTTCACTTTTTTAATAAAAAAGTAGGGAAATATAATTGGGGAAATTATAATGATAAATGGAAAATACTTTTTAGTTGAGCAATGTCGAAAGAGACAAACTTTGAGAGGCTTTAGACCATGTTATTTATGATCCATACGGTGGTATTGAATATTCGGTTGAGTTAAAAAAATAGCATTTTCGCTGCTACCCCATAGAATATTGACAATTCTTATGAACCAAAAGGTGTCTATTACCCCTAGACCATATTTAATCTTTGAAAACCTTCCTGTTGATAAACAAATTAATTATGTCACCTAATCCTTACAATTTAGATGTGTCTTGTAAAAGTGGCTATATTAGCGAAAATTTAATTATAATGTTTTCTTTATTGATCGGAGAGCCTTATTCAATTAAGTTTGAAGGCGAACATATAGTAAATAACCTAGTTCCTTTAGAGGATAATAAAAAAGATTATACAGGATTAGGATCTGAAGTTGAGTTAGATTTTCATATGAAAATGCTGCACTAAAATTTATAACGGATTTAAATTTATCTCCTAAAGGTGATACTTTTATCTGGTATTCGCAATGGTGTTGATGGCCCGTTAACGAGAATATCTGATGCACGTCTAGCCTTAAAACTTTTAAGTGAGGAGGATTTGAGGAGCTTAAGGGATAATTTATATATAATTAATGTTCCCTATAGATGGAGAAAAAATGGGGTAACCTCTACAAGTAAAGTGCCCCTAGTTCAAGGGGACGGTGAATTCCCAGATATCAGCGCTGTTTTTTATCCAGGCATGTTAGAGCCACAGTCAAAAAAGCCAAGAAAGCTTCAGATCATTTTTATGAAGCTATTAAGGCTGTATCTTTTGGAATTGATGTACAACCAGAAAGATTATTATACATTGATAACAGAATGACCCTACACTCTAGAGATAAATTTTTTGGATCATTTGATAGTTATGAAAATCCAATGCGGTGGATTCAAAGAGTGTTTGTGTCTGCAGATTTATGGAATCATAGATATATAGAACAAATAAAAGAAAGAGTATTTAATTTTCAATGTTAATATCCTGATAATGATATGATGTTGAGTATTATTCTGGTTTATATATTGACGATACATCTCATATGTATAGGTTTCTCCCGCATAATCATACCTGATTATAAGCTATGGTGACCTATTGGTTTTCTATGGCTGCATTTGATTTTTGTTATTTTTTCCCTTCCTTTCAAACCGCTAGGGGATTTTCCTATCAAGCCCCTGAAAGAGCTATTTGGAGTAATTTCATAATGCAAAACCAAAACATAGTAACAAACTTTTCTATTGTTTTCACAAGTATGACGGCTTGCATGGTTGCACCCTTCAAGCACTGTGGCTTTTTTTCTTGCACGATGAAATCATTCATATATGAGACAACATAATTAATTTATAACAGATAATTCAATGTATTATCTAAAAAATGCAACGAAATAGCTATTAATGTGAACATATGAATTAAAAAAACAAACATCGCGTACAAATAAATTCAAACATAATTGTGCACACGACTTATAACATTTTTTAGATGAACAAATAATAATACACCCCATGTCTTTAAACAAAGAATGAAAATCATAAAATGAGCTCTAAGGATAATAGGAACTCTCCACAAAGAAGTGACAGAGATGAAGACTCCAAAGACTTCATCATCACCATCCTTCACCATTTTGTTAACATATTCATTTTATACAAGAATCTTTCCCTCGGAAGAAATAGCATTTGCAATAGCTTCTTCGCTTGCCTCATCGGGTAATAACATCTCATTATGAGCACATCCCGATGGGATCATAGGAAAACAGTTTTCTAAATGATAAACACGACAATCAAAAAGAACAGGCTTATCACAGTCAATCATCTGCTGAATTTTATCATCAAGTTCATCGGGTTTTGAACAATGAATTCCCACGGCTCCATAAGCTTGTGCCAATTTCACAAAGTCAGGCATAGATTCCGTATAAGAATGAGAAAGACGATTACCATGCAGCAATTGCTGCCACTGGCGGACCATTCCCATATACTGATTATTTAAAATGAAAATTTTCACCGGTGTGTCATGCTGAATAGCTGTTGCAAGCTCTTGAATATTCATCTGAATGGAGGCATCACCAGAAATACACACAACAAGCGCATCAGGATGCGCTATTTGAACACCTATAGCAGCAGGTAAACCATATCCCATCGTTCCAAGACCACCAGAAGTCATCCAGTGTTTTGGTTCATCAAAGTGATAATACTGCGCTGCCCACATCTGGTGTTGTCCAACATCTGTTGTAATATAAGGACAGACATCTTTGGTAAAAGCATAAAGTCGTTCAAGAGCATATTGCGGCATAATGACATCTTTTTTCTCCGCATATGCCAATGAATTACGAGCTTTCCAACGGTTAATTTGCGTCCACCACGCCTCACGGACTTCACTGTTAAACGCTGGTTGCTGTATCTTTAAGAGTTGCGTCATATCTCCTAAAACACAAGCCACATCACCAATAATTGGAACTTCTGCTTTTACAATTTTATTGATAGAAGAAGGGTCAATATCAATATGAATAATACGCGCATGAGGTGCAAATGCATCAAGGCGCCCGGTGATACGATCATCAAATCGTGCTCCAACAGCTAACATGACATCACAATCATGCATGGCCATATTAGCCTCATAGGTTCCATGCATTCCAAGCATTCCAAGCCAATTTTTACCGGAAGCAGGATAAGCACCAAGTCCCATTAATGTTGAAGTAATCGGAAAATCCCCCAATTGAACCAAATTACGTAAAAGCTGTATAGCTTTCATCCCCGATGAAATAACACCACCACCAGAATAAATAATAGGGCGTTTTGCCTCAACTAAAAGAGAAACGGCAGATTCAATAGCCTTAGTATTCCCTTTCAACGATGGAAAAGAATGTAAAGACTCCTGAACTTGAGGTGCTCTATAAAATCCTGAAGCAAATTGAACATCCTTAGGAATATCAATCAAAACCGGCCCAGGACGACCTGATTGAGCAAGAAAAAAAGCTTCATGAATAATAGCCGCAAGATCATTGACATTTTTAACCAGCCAATTACGCTTCGTACAAGGCTTTGTAATTCCAACTGTATCAGCCTCTTGAAAAGCATTTGTTCCAATCACCGTTGTTGACACCTGCCCAGAAAAACAAATAAGAGGTATCGAATCCATAAGAGCATCTTGCAAAGGTGTAACAGCATTCGTTGCCCCTGGACCAGACGTCACAAGCATAACCCCTACCTTCCCTGTGCTGCGTGCATAGCCTTCAGCTGCATGCCCTGCGGCTTGTTCATGGCGCACTAAAATATGCTGGAGTGTATCTTGGTGATAAAGAACATCAAAAATAGGCAAAACAGCCCCACCAGGATAACCAAAAATATGTTCAACGCCTTGATCTATAAGAGCTTGAACCACTATTTCAGCGCCCGACATTATTTTTCCATCTGCACTCTCTTGCTTTCTTGGATCATTTCTCATTTTTCCCACTCACCTACTTTATAGGACAATAAAAAAGCCCCTAACGGAGCCCATAAAAAAAGCCCCCAAAGGAGCCCATTACACAACACATACTGTATGATTACCCCCATTATTCCAACGTATAAAATATATAAAAAATTCCTTGTAGAGAGATTTCTAATTCCATTGATACCATTCGTCAATAAAAAATTATATTTTCTAAAAAATTTCTTTTTCACGAATTATATTTTATCTTTCGATAAGTTTCTTTGCAAAGCTCTAATTCTTTTATCAAAAAGTAAGCATCCATTCTTCATCAAATTGATTACGAAACCATGTCATTTGTCTTTTTGCATATCTCCTCGTTTGTATTTTTACCGCTTCAAGAGCATTCTCAAAGCTTCTATATCCATCCAAATAAGCCATAAATTCAGGTATACCAATAGCCTTCATTGCCGGTAAAGAAGGGGAAAGTTTAAGTTTTTTCATAGCCACCACTTCTTCTAAAGCTCCTCTTTCAATCATAGAATCCAAGCGTTTATGAATACGTTCATAAAGCAGAGAACGTGGTGGCATGAGAAGAATTTTTTCGGTCAAATTTGGCGCAATGAGAGGTGTTGTTTTTTGTTTCTGCCACCAACTGAGCGTCTTACCGGTTGCATCATAAACTTCCAAAGCACGGACAATACGCTGTCTATCGTGCGAAGAAATTTTTTCAGCAACAACAGCATCAATCTGCAACAACTGGCGATAAAGACTTTCAGGTCCCTCTTTATCAAGCAGCAAACGCCACTTCTGCCGCACAACATCTGGAACATGAGGGATTTCCGAAATCCCCTCTAAAAGAGCACGAAAATAAAGTCCTGTTCCACCAACAAAAATAACTGATCTTAAAGAAAAAGTAGCCAATAGCCTCTCGACATCACACAACCATTGCCCTACTGAATAATTCAAAATAGGACTCACATGACCATAAAGATAATGGGGAACAATCGCGGTATCAGCCTCCCTCGGCCGTGCCGTTAAAATATTTAAAACATCATAAACCTGCATTGAATCAGTATTAATAATGAGAGCATTTTTTTCTTGAGCCATTTGCAAGGCAAGTTCTGACTTCCCACTTGCCGTTGGCCCCGCTATTAATGTAACTGTTCTCTGTGCCATGAATAGCAATTTCTCCCAATCAATAATTTATTACAACATGCAGACACCCCTAAAGTCTTCCTGTATTTTCTCTCCATTATCATAGAGTAAATACTTCAAACAAAAAATACGAACACAAATTCCCCTTAAGACAAAGCCCCTTATGAAACTTATAAAAAAGAAAAAATGGACTTAATAACAACACCAAAGGAATTTCCAAGCATTTTTTGCTATCATAATTCAATAACAAACCACAGCTATAATAATTCTGTCCGTTAAGGCCATTAAAAATATACTCTTTGTCATCATTTATGAAAATAATACTAAGTTTAATCTATACAATCAAATAGCTTTATTTTTTCCTATAAAAATAGCATGCTACGCCGGTTTATAATAAGAGCCTCATAAAGTATCATATCAATACCATTTACTTGCGCATCACAAGCAGAGATAAAAATGGACTTAAGAAAGGTGTACCAATATCTCTTATGCAGCATTTCAAAGTCTAGGCTGTTACAATATTGAGAACTGAAAAATACTATGATGACACCAATTTATACTTTGATATTCAGCATAAAGATATAATGATTTCCAATGGATTTTATATTGCACACCCCATACTCTCTATCGTGAAATGAGCTTGAGAAATATTGGACATCACATGGCTGACTTGCAAAATATCCCACACACTAAGGCTGATAAAAAACAAAAAATAATTTTTTAAGGATCAATCCATTAGGAGCGTTACGAACCGTAACTCTCCATCTGGACACGCTACAATAAATAGAGCATTTTTGCGTCCAGCTTCACGTAATTTATGAATACGTTTTTTAGCCTCATCAATTGTTGTGATAGAACTCTGATTGATATCAACAATCACTTCACCAACGCGAATACGCTTTTTATCCGCTGCACTATTTTGTGCAACAGATGTCACCACTAGTCCTCGAAGTTTATCTGAAATTGAATAACGATGACGCAAATCCTCTGTCAGTTCAGATAACGTCATTCCCATAAATTGCATTGTCACGTTTTTCGACAGATCTTGATTTTTTTTATCATCAACTTCTTCTGTATCTTCATTTGGATCTGTTTCAATCAAACGTCCAAGCTTAACTTTTACTGTTGCTTCTTGCCCATTGCGTAAAATAGTAACGTCCACCACTTTTCCTTCTGAACTTTCTGCAACTAAACGCGGCAAATCACGTGCATGCTTAATTTTGGAATTACCAAAGGAAAGAATAACATCTCCAGTTTGTAACTGGCTATTATCTACATTATTTTCTTCCGTCTGTTCTATTTTACCAGCCACCAATGCTCCCACAGCATTATCCAATTTTAAACTTTTTGCAATATCCTCTGTTACCGGCTGAATACGAATAGCCAACCAACCACGCCTTATTTCTCCAAAATCACGCAATTGATTAATAACAGAAAGAGCCATATCCGATGGAATAGCAAATCCAATACCGATAGATCCTCCCGAAGGTGAAACAATTGCTGTATTAATGCCAATGACTTCACCATTTCTATCAAATAACGGCCCACCAGAATTTCCCCGATTAATTGCTGCATCTGTTTGAATAAAATTATCATAGGGACCAGCATTAAGATCACGGTTACGTGCAGAAATAATACCAACCGTCACACTTCCACCAAAACCATAAGGATTACCAATAGCCATAACCCAGTCACCAATACGTGCTTTTTCTGAGTCACCAAAACGCACAGCTTTTAATTTTTTACTTCCTGCATCGACTTGAAGCAACGCCAAATCAGTTTTGCTATCCTTTCCAAGAAGCTTTGCCTTTAGTTTTGTCCCATCCGTAAAATTAACTTCAATATCATCAGCATCTACAATAACATGATAATTTGTAACAATAATCCCTTTTTGCGCATCAATCACAAAACCAGACCCTAAAGAACGCACCTTTTGAAATTGACTATCTTTTTGACCATCCTTGGGTGTAAAAAAATCACTGAAATATTCCTCCAGCAATGAATCTTTTGGGATAACGGGTACCGAGGTGTTTGCATCCTGTTCTGTTCCTTCAACAGTCTGCGCCGTGGAAATATTCACAACTGTTTCCAAAAGCTCAGAAGCTAAATCAGGAATAGAAAGCAATGCCTTGCTTGTCTCGGCTCCCCAAGACAAACTCACTGATCCTGATAGAAACAAAGTCACACAAAAAACAACTCTTGTGATAAAAAACTTTAAAAACGTATTTTTACTCACGACACTTCTATCCATGACATGCCTTTAATCAAAGATGCAAAGAGCCCCACTAAATTTATCTACGTAAAACCAGCACGGCTCGATACTCTCTACCACTTTTACCATAAAAGAAAATGGTCACAGATCATTCTTTTCATGCAAAATCTCGTATCTGCAATCCATTATTTTATCTATTCTCTCCCGATTTTGGATCAGTTTTACTGAGGCCAGTATTCATTGTCGGTAAGAATGCTTTATTTGCCTGCGGCGGATTACGAAAATAGAAAAAGAAATCCTCATTTGGAGAAATCACCATCGGTGTTTTCTCTAAATTCTTGTATTGTTCCATCGCCAACCAAAAATCGTAAAAAGACGGATTAGCCTCCCTCGCATTCAATAAAAGACGAATACTTTCAGCTTGACCTTCACCACGGGTAATTTCAGCATCACGCTTTGCAGCTGCTACAATTTCTTCATATTCACGATTAGCTTCTGCCACAATACGATCTCGCTCCTGCTGACCACGAGCCCGGATATTTTCCGCAGCAGCTTCACGTTCAGCTGCCATTTGCCGATAGACATCTTCTGAAACAGCATCAGTCAAATCGGTTTTACGAATACGCACATCAACAATGGTAATACCCAACGAGCCTGCATCTACAGAAAATTGCTTCTGTACTTCAGCCATCATCGCGCCTCGTTCATCCGATAAGGCTGCTTTAAATTCTCGCTTACCATAAACAGCACGCAAAGCGTCAATAAACCGTGGTGCAAGGTTTTCACGTGCCGCAATTTGTGGACGCCCAGAAGCAATGCGCTGTAAAAACAACTTAGGATCTGTAATACGGTAAATAAAGAACGCATCCACCTCATAATACGCACCACCACGAACCTGTACAGATTGTGTAGGAACATCGTAACGCAATAACCGATTATCAACAATGATCATCTTATCGATAAAGGGCGCCTTGAAATAGATTCCAGGATTAGATTCTACCTGAACAATTTGTCCAAAACGCTTAATTGCTACTTGTTGACGAGGATAGACGATAAATACGGACATCCACAAAATCATCAAAACAAACACTATAGCACTAAAAACAAACAAAAAGCGAGATTGCTGCATAATTAATCTCCTCCAGAAATACGAGAATCTAAGAGTAACGCAGGACGCGCTGCTGTTGCCTTTACTTTTTCCGATGACTTGCTACGCAACAATTCATTCAAAGGTAAATAAGGCACCGCTGGAGAATTTGCCTGATCAAGAACCAGCTTATTTGGTGAAGAAAGAATCCGCCCCATCGTCTCCATATAGAGACGGTAGCGAGCAGCTTCTGGTGAAATCGCAGCCTCTCGAGCTATCGCCTGAAAACGTTCAGCACGCCCTGTTGCCTCTTCAACCATTTGTGCCTTTTCACCTTTTGCGATTTCCCGTGTGCGTGAAGCTTCACCATTTGCTAAACCAATTTTCGTAAAACGCACACGATTCCCCTCTTCAATCATTCTTCCACGTTCCTGCTCCGCCTGCTGAACAGAATTAAACGCAGCAGCAACCTTTGTCGGAGGAGCAGCTTCACTGATAGAAACACGGCTTATTTCGACACCAAGTTGATATTTATCCACAGTCAACTGGATAATCTTTCTAACGTCATTAGCAACTTCTTCTTTCTTGTCACGTAAAACATCATCAACCGGCCGCGAACCAATGACCTCACGCATTGCACTCTCAGCAACTTGGCGGACAGTTCCCTCTTGATCATTCACATTGAATAAAAACTGACTAGGGTATGAAATCCGATAATAAACGGAAAAATTAACATTAACGATATTTTGATCACTCGAAAGCATTAAACCATCACTTTGTTGCGCCTGACCGGGCTTCCCACCAATCGCGATTGTTTTTTCCGTTAAAGGGACTTTCATATAGGTCTCAATTGGCCAAAAATGAAAATGCAACCCATCACCAATAATGCCTTCTTTAGGGATGCCAAAGCGCAACTCTACCGCTTGTTCATTTTGCTGAACAATATAAATTGACTGGTATAGCCAAAAAAACACAATAAGCAGAAGGAATAAAACAGAAAAACTGCTTCTCCCGAATTGTTTAAATTGATCCTGCCCTTTGCGCAAAATTTCATTAAGATTAGGACCATTTTCGCCACCATTACCGCCACCAGAACCAAAGAGATTCTTAGCTGGTGTTTTTTTGTCACCACTGTTTTTATCGCCACTCCACGGGCCACCACCATTTTGATTTGTCCAGGGCATTATCACCTCTTTAACTGATTACCACTACTCGAACACCAACCATTTGCTTGATCTTATAGGGTGTCTCTTACCTCATTACAATACAACTGATAAACCCTTCCACTTCATATTACAAAAAATTATTTCCGCTCATAAACAACAAAACGTGTCGGATGACTATCTTTATCCCCTTTTGGAATATCTTGTGTTTGCACAATAGTCCACTTTTCTTTATCAAAAACAGGAAAAAAACTATCACCTTCTATAGAAGCTAAAACTTCTGTAAGGAATATTTTATCAGCCATATGCAACCCTTGTTGAAAAATTTCACCACCACCAATAATAAAAATTTCCTCTACATCATTTTGAGAAGCAACATTTGTTGCAAGAGAACAAGCTTGCGATAAAGAGTGAGCAACAACAGCCCCTTCAGCACAAAAGGTACAATCACGTGTAATAACGATATTTGTACGCCCTAGTAAAGGTCTCCCAATAGAATCCCAAGTTTTTCGCCCCATAACAATGGGCTTACCCAATGTCAAAGCTTTAAAGCGTTGCAAATCCGTTGATAAATGCCACGGCATTACACCTTCACGACCGATAACACCATTTTCTGCAACAGCAGCAATTAAACAAATGGAAATCGTCATATTGCTACCGGCGCTTTAATATGGGGTTGTGCTTCATAATTAAGCAACTCAAAATCCTCAAATTGAAAAGAAAAAAGATCTGTTACCGCTGGATTTATGCGCATACATGGCAAAGCATTTGGTCTACGAGACAATTGATATTTTGCCTGTTCAAAATGATTAGAATAAAGATGAGCATCTCCCAGAGTATGAATAAAATCGCCTACTTTAAGACCGCTTACTTGCGCAATCATCATCGTTAGCAATGCGTAGGATGCAATATTGAATGGAACACCTAAGAAAATATCCGCCGAACGCTGATAAAGTTGACAAGATAATTTCCCCTCCGCAATGTAAAATTGAAAAAGACAATGACACGGAGGCAACGCCATTTCCTCTATTAATGCAGGATTCCAAGCTGATACAATCAAGCGACGAGAATCTGGCGTTTCCTTAATCATTGTTAAAAGATTGTTAATTTGATCAATATGGCGTCCATCAGGAGCAGGCCAAGAACGCCACTGATAACCATAAACAGGACCAAGATTTCCCTTTTCATCAGCCCACTCGTCCCAAATTGACACACCATGCTCTTTCAACCAAGCGATATTTGTATCGCCTTTAAGAAACCACAAAAGTTCATAAATAATTGAACGTAAGTGTAGTTTCTTTGTTGTCAACAACGGAAATCCTGCTTGTAAATCAAAACGCATCTGATACCCAAAGATAGATCGCGTTCCAACACCCGTTCGATCTGTCCGATCAATACCCTGATTTAAAACATGAGATAAAAGAGCAAGATATGATTTCATGAGGGTATTATGTCCGATTCTTCTTATTATAGAAAATAAAAACTGTAAAATCCGTACAAAGATAATTCAAATCTTTTTCCAAAAACATCTTACACAAGAAATTATCATGATCTGACTAAATTTTTGATGCAAAAGATAAAATACTATAGACAGCTTCTAAAAAAATGACATAAATGAACAAAGATGGATGAACATCAAATAAAGGGATCGACTATGGAAAAACAAGAAGCTTTAAAACCACATGATACAAGAAAACGTATCTGGGCTATCGTGTCCAGTGCATCAGGTAATCTAGTAGAATGGTATGACTTTTATGTTTATTCCTTTACATCTATTTATTTTGCATCACAATTCTTTCCCTCAGATGGCAATGACGTTACGCAACTTTTAAAAGCGGCGGGTGTTTTTGCTATTGGTTTTCTTATGCGCCCAATCGGCGGATGGCTTTTTGGCTTCATTGCCGATCGTTACGGACGCAAACGCTCAATGCTTATCTCTGTTTTTATGATGTGTGGTGGTTCGTTCTTAATCGCCCTACTTCCTACCTATGAAACCATTGGAATGGCAGCAGGAATTCTTTTACTTTTACTCAGAATGCTTCAGGGGCTTTCTGTCGGTGGTGAATATGGTACAACAGCAACTTATATGAGCGAAATCGCCCTCAAAAATCGCCGCGGATTTTTTAGCTCTTTCCAATATACCACACTGATTGGAGGTCAACTTCTAGCCAGTCTCGTTATATTCATTTTAGCGCTTTATCTCACCGAAGATCAGCTAAAAGCGTGGGGCTGGCGTATTCCATTTGCCATTGGTGGATGCGGCGCAATTGTTGCGATTTATCTACGCCGCACACTCCATGAGACAACGACCAAAGAAAGTCGTTCTAGTGCACAAGCTGGTAGTATTAGGGGACTTCTGAGCAACCACCGAAAAGCTTTCTTTCTGGTTATTGGCTTTACAGCTGGAGGATCGCTCACATTCTACACCTATACGACTTACATGCAGAAATATCTGATCACAACCACTGGCTTTGATAAACATACAGCCACAACAATCATGACAGCTGCACTCTTTGTTTTCATGTTACTCCAACCCCTCTTTGGTGCTCTTGCAGATAAAATTGGAACAAGAACTTCACTCCTTATTTGGAGTGTCTTATCTATTATCTTTACCATTCCTGGACTTAATATGATTGGTAGTACTGATAGTACATGGATTGCTTTATCAGTCATTACTGGAATGCTCTGCATTATGAGCTTTTATACATCTATCTCTGGCATTGTAAAATCAGAAATGTTTCCTGCTTCAGTACGAGCAATAGGAGTTGGGCTCTCTTATGCTATTGCCAACGCACTGTTTGGCGGTTCTGCTGAATATGTCGCACTTGGATTAAAAGATCTTGGATATGAATCTGTCTTCTATTTTTATATAACCGGCATGATGATTATTGCATTCATTGCTGTTCTCTTAATGCCAGATGCTCGCAAAAAAGGGTATTTACAAGGAGACGATATTCATTAACCTTTAATGTTAACAAACAAGGATTTTAACAAAAAAGCCCAGAGTACTGGGCTTTTTTTTATATTCTTTCCGATAGAAGTTTAAAGCTCACAATTTTTTATCCCTTCAAACACTCTAAAGAAGCAATGTTCCCTCCTGCACACGCCGCTTATAAAAATAAATGGCTTCATATTATTATGTAATAAATACTTCTTTAGCTGAATTTAATTCACTGAAGATAAAAAACGTTTGATTTATTTTAATATTCCCATGCCCACTCAAAATCGAAGAAAAGTGATTATCTTTCAAGATAATTTTATCAATAATAAAGATTACACTCATGATTTTGTTTAATACGTTCTTAATAGTACCCCCTCATGCAAAACAAATCCTTTCATGAAAAATAGAAAATACCATTATATTATGAATTCGCACACTTTTTTGAGAAACATTTCTCAATGCACCCAACTCCATTTCACAACGACACCCGTGAATGACATAACGTAAAAGCCCCGTAAAGTATAAACATGGGCATCACTCTCTTTACACTTAATAAAAGTGCAAGCCGCTATCATTATACTATTGAGGAACTCTTAATATTGTACTCCCCCTTAACACTTAAGATCATTCCTAAAAATTATTTTAACTGATACACCAACCTCGCATGAAATAGTCAATAACATCATTTTACGAAACAACATCAAGCATATAAACTAAAGAGTATCATATCTTCATAAACACTCTGCATATGCAAATAATTCACAATCAAACAAAAAATAATATTTCCTTAAGGATAGTAAAAAGCGTATGATTTACGCAATGTAACAACACCATGAGCCCAAAACACCACTGATAGCTCTAGAAAAAATCTTTATGTTTCCCTAAAAAATTATCATGATACAATGGCGTTTTTATAATGCACATCGTAAATAGCTTTAAAAAGAAGAAAAGTTATAAATCTAAAAGGGGAATACTTCATGAATAATCAAACAACTTTAGATCCACATGATACAAGGAAACGTATTTTTGCTATCATATCCAGCGCATCAGGAAATCTGGTAGAATGGTACGACTTTTATGCTTACTCCTTTGCATCGGTTTATTTTGCATCACAATTTTTTCCTGAAGATGAAGATATTGTTACACAACTGTTAAAAACGGCAGGAATCTTTTTTATTGGCTTTCTTATGCGTCCAATTGGAGCATGGCTCTTTGGATACATTGCGGATCGTTATGGACGTAAACGCTCAATGCTTATTTCTGTTTTTATGATGTGTGGTGGCTCTTTTCTCATTGCCATACTTCCCACTTATAAAACCTTGGGAATAACAGCAGCATTTCTTCTCCTTTTAGTCCGTATGTTTCAAGGGCTTTCCGTTGGCGGTGAATATGGTACAGCAGCAACGTATATGAGTGAAGTTGCGCCCAAAAATCGTCGTGGTCTCTTTGCTTCTTTTCAATATGCAACAACGATCTCAGGTCAACTTCTGGCAAGTTTTATAATATTTATTTTAGCCATTTACCTTAACGAGGATCAGTTAAAAGCATGGGGATGGCGTATTCCCTTTGTCATTGGTGGCTTTGGAGCAATCGTTGCAATTTATCTGCGTAGCTTGCTTCATGAAACAACAACCCTCAAAAGCCGCTCTGAACAACACGCTGGTAGTCTTAAAGAACTTTTTCGTAATCATAAAAAAGCTTTCTTTTTGGTTGTTGGCTTTACAGCTGGTGGATCTCTCACATTTTATACATACACCACTTATATGCAAAAATATCTGATCACAACCACTGGTTTTGATAAACAAACCGCAACAACGATAATGACTGCCGCCCTCTTTGTTTTTGTGCTACTCCAACCCCTTTTTGGTTCCCTAGCCGATAAAATTGGAGCAAGAGCTTCACTCATTAGTTGGGGGGCATTATCCATTATCTGCACCATTCCTGTACTTAAAATGATCGGTAATGCCCATAATCCATGGACAGCACTCTTAATCATTATTGGAATACTCTGTGTTATGAGTTTTTATACGTCCATTGCTGGTATCATAAAAGCAGAATTGTTCCCTGCTTCAATCCGAGCAATTGGTGTTGGATTTGCTTTTGCCATTGGCAACGCACTCTTTGGCGGTTCTGCTGAATATGTAGCGCTTGGATTAAAAAATATGGGATACGAATCTGTTTTCTTTTTTTACATCGTTGGTATGATGGTCATTGCACTCATCTCTATTCTTCTTATGCCCGATATAGATAAAGGAGGATATCTCGATAAAGACGATAGACTTCATTAAACTTATTTTCTGGATAAAAAAAGCCCAAGAAATTGGGCTTTTTTTGATCTCCTCTCCACCCTAGTAAAGAACGAAAAGCCCGCCCCGCATTCGTCTTACAAACAACTCAGTTTCTTTTAAATTGTCTATAGTTACTGCCCTCTTTATGTAATTTACTTGATAAGATTCTATGGGCAGCCCTACCCTAAATATTTATCACGATATCTAAAAAACACCTCATACGGAAAACCTTATCTGAGGCTTACCTCACCCCCCTAAATGATGATGTGTTATGATACAATAAGATAAGTGAGGACACAAAATCCCCTTTTACATTACTTAAGCTTTTTGAAATATTTTCAGTTTTGGGGCTTTCTGCTCATAAAGACCATCTCTTCTATAATCTTCCGGTATGATGCCAATATTGCATTCTTATCATAAAGTTTAAAGGTATCTTGATCTACTTTTCAATGTTCTCTCCCTTTAAATGCAACGTGATAACTTTTTATTCTATAACACAAGTAAAAATCTTAAAACGAATAACAACATAACTCTAATAAATCATCTTAAAGAGTTTCCCTAAGAAATTGTTATAATACCATTGAATTTTTCTGGAAATCATAAACAATTATGTTTAGAAAATATGAACTATAAATCCAAAAGGGGAACAATTCATGAAAAATGAAACAACTTCAGCATCACAGGATGCAAGAAAACGTGTTTTTGCTATTATAGCAAGCGCATCAGGAAATCTCGTAGAATGGTATGATTTTTACGTTTACTCATTTGCATCAATTTATTTTGCATCACAATTCTTTCCCTCCGATGGTGATACGATTACACCACTGTTAAAAACCGCGGGTGTGTTTTTTATTGGCTTTCTTATGCGCCCTATTGGAGCTTGGTTTTTAGGATTTGTCGCCGATCGTTATGGACGTAAACGCTCGATGCTTATATCCATTTTTATGATGTGTGGTGGCTCTTTTTTCATCGCCATACTTCCCACCTATGAAACCTTAGGAGTAACATCAGCAATCCTTTTACTTTTAGCTCGGATGATGCAAGGACTTTCAGCAGGTGGTGAATATGGTACAGCAGCCACTTATATGAGCGAAGTTGCCCTCAAAAAACATCGTGGGCTTTTTGCTTCTTTCCAATCAGCTACCCTTATTACAGGTCAACTTCTTGCCAGCTTCATTATATTTATTCTAGCATCTTATCTCTCTGAAGATCAGTTAAAAGCATGGGGATGGCGCATTCCTTTTGTGATTGGTGGTTTCGGGGCAGTGATTGCGATTTATCTGCGTCGTTCTCTCCACGAAACAACCACGAAAGAAAGCCGCTCTCACAAACACTCTGGCAGTCTTAAGGAACTTCTCACCAAGCATACAAAAGCCGTTGTCGTAATTGCATGCTTTGCATCAGGAGGATCACTCACATTTTACACCTTTACGACTTATATGCAAAAATATCTGATCACAACCACCGGCTTTGATAAACATACCGCAACAACGATTATGACAGCTGTACTATTTATTTTCATCCTATTCCAACCCATAGCTGGTATCATAGCCGATAAAATTGGAACAAAAACTTTACTTATCATTTGGAGTATACTCTCTGTCATCTTTACATTTCCTGGACTCTGGATAATCGGTAATACGCATAGTATATGGGTTGCCTTTTCCGTCATTATTGGCTTGCTCTTCATTATGAGCATGTATACATCCATCTCTGGTGTCGTCAAATCAGCAATGTTTCCCTCTTCAATACGCGCATTAGGCGTTAGCATCTCTCATGCCATTGGCAACGCCTTATTTGGTGGTTCTGCTGAATACGTTGCGCTTGGATTAAAAAAGTACGGTCATGAATCACTCTTTTATTTTTATATAACCGTCGTGATGATCATGGCATTCATTGCTCTTCTCTTTGTCCCGAGTATGCGTAAAGGAGGCTACCTCCAAGAGGATGAAAAACATTAACCCTTTTTATCAACGAAAAAGCCCAAGAAATTGGGCTTTTTTTTATCATTATCACAAATTTAATATTGTTTAAATTTTATGAAGTGCATTAAGGTGCTTAGCAACTAGATAATAAAAAGTCACACGACTTTTTCTACGCTCTCCAGACATCATCTCAGCCACTTTTGAAACAGCCATTTTAGCACTCTTCTCATCGGCTTCTAAAACATCTTGAACCCATTTTTCAACACGTTCTAACTCTTTTGGATCCGATGTAGCAACAAGCGCTGCATCCTGCTTTTTCATCACTAAAGCTAAACGACGGCTAAGTCGTTCTACTGCTGCTTCATCGGGATTTGAATCATATAGTTTAATATCTGCTAGATTATTTGTCATTTTGCATCATCTCCTCTCCAAAAATGAGCGGACTATACTTTACAGCCGCATCATATAGCTCCATAAATAATTAGAGGATTAAAAATATTAACAACCCCCCTTTTCCTAAGACTGTTCTTCATCTATATTTAGAGGGCTGGTTCACCAGCTATGGTAATAAATGGACGGTGAAATAAACCTATTGGACCCGGGGGCGGTACCCGGCGCCTCCACCAAAATATAAGAAACCAAAATTATATTTTGGTGGGGGCGAAATAGGATCGACAAGGGTGTAAAGATCGCTCTTTTACTCGGCATTGTACCACCGTTATCGGGCTAAATGAGTAGTTGCAAATGACAACTATGCGGAAGCACGTCTCGCCGCTTAAGGTGGTGTGAATGTTTCAATTTAAGTCTTAAACCGTCGCAGGTTTAAGCGGGGTTCGGAGGCACCTGGCAACAGAAGCCTTCACTTTTTTAAATGTTGTTGATTGATCTTTCAGACATTATCAGACATTATTTACCATAGAGTTTCGTATTTATTCGATTTATTGAGGTGCATCGTAGAAAAAATCTGCTAATTTAAAATATATTCTGTCACACAATATCAATACGCCCCATTCTGCTACGTGAAATAAAAGGAATAAACTTCGATGGTTAAAGATCAAATCCGTTACGATATTCTCGTTCAGGATGCGCTTCGTGGAGTTATCCGTAAAGTTTTATCGGAAGTTGCCAAAGCAGGTCTTCCGGGAAATCATCATTTTTTTATAACTTTTTTGACAAATGCCCCAGGCGTTAAAATTTCTCCTCGGCTAAAAAATCGCTATCCCGAGCAAATGACAATCGTCTTACAACATCAATTTAGAGATCTCAGTGTTTCAGAAACAGCTTTCGAAGTAACCCTCTCTTTCAGGGAAATAACCGAAAAGCTCGTGATTCCTTTTACTTCCATTCAGGTCTTTTATGATCCTGTAGCAGCATTTGAAGCAGCATTTGATCTGCCCTCAAATCTGACCTCTGGAGAAAGTGAAAATTCAGAAAATACCTCAACTACGCCTATTACCTTATCAAACAAACAAAAAAAAGAAAATACGCTTACAAAAGAACAAAATCTCAGTACAAATAAAGAACCTTCAAATAACGATGCAAAACAAAATCAAAGTGCTGATGTTGTCTCTTTAGATTCCTTTCGGAAAAAATAATTTTTCTCATGACTGAATTGATTAATCTTCGCCAATTTCGAAAACAAAAAAAACGTACAGAAAAATCTCTTTGTGCTGAGCAAAATCGTTATCGTTTTGGACGAACAAAAACTGAAAAAAATTTTGAGCAGCAAAAATCTTTAAAAATGCAAAAATTTCTTGATCAAAATCGTTTGCGAAACGACGAATAAAGGTGGAAAAATGCACGAAAATAATTCTATCGATTGGTCAAAAGTCATTCCACGAAAGATATCTGTTCGCGTTGATGGACACGCAACAAGCGTCTCTTTAGAACCACCATTTTTAGATATTCTAAAAGATATAGCCCGCAAAAAAGGACAATCTTTAGCCTTTATTATTACCGATATTGATAGCAAAAGACCACAACAAGTAAATCTTTCGGCTTCGTTACGCGTTTATGCCCTTCAAAGCGTTCTCACCCAAAGCCTTTAATGTTTGTGCTTATTTTTTTACGTTCTCTTTCTGTCTGTTCAACTGAAACTGTTGTGACTTTTTAAGAGAAGTTTTTTTAATCTAGAACTTCAATAAAAAAAAGACTACAAAAGAGAGATAATGAGTAATTTTTCTGATCATACCATACCTTTCTTTGAAGAAGATTCCCCTCCAGACCATGATAAGAAGAGCTCTGGTTTTTTCTCCCATACTCTAAAAAAACAAAAATCATATAACACAGACTATTTAGAACAACTCAATCCAGAACAGCAACAAGCTGTTATGAATACTGAGGGGCCTCTTTTAGTTCTTGCCGGTGCTGGTACAGGAAAAACGCGCGTTTTAACAACCCGTATTTCTCACATTTTACGCTCTGGACTTGCTTCTCCTCAGCAAATACTTGCTGTCACTTTCACCAACAAAGCAGCACGTGAAATGAAAATACGTATTGGTGAACTTATTGGAGAAGTTGTTGAAGGTATGCCTTGGCTTGGAACCTTTCATTCCACTGGAGCTAAAATTTTACGCCGTCACGCAGAGCTTGTTGATTTAAAAAGAAACTTTACAATTCTTGATAGCGATGATGTTCTTCGACTTTTAAAACAACTTATTCAAGCTGAAGGATTAGACGATAAGCGTTGGCCCGCACGAAACCTTGCCATGATGATTGATTCTTGGAAAAATCAAGGACTTTCACCAAAACATATCTCAAAAAGTGATGCTCATTCCTTTGGTAACGGCATGGGACGTGAACTTTATCACAGTTATCAAAATCGATTAAAAGATCTTAATGCTTGTGATTTTGGTGACCTTCTACTTCATTCTATCTCTATCTTCCAACATAATCCAGATATTCTTCGCGAATATCATTCTCAATTTAGTTATATTCTTGTCGATGAATATCAAGATACAAATACAGCACAATATCTTTGGCTTCGGCTTTTGGCCCAACATCCTCAAGGTCAACATGTTAATCTTTGTTGTGTTGGCGATGATGATCAATCCATTTATGGATGGCGTGGTGCAAAAGTCGAAAACATATTACGTTTTGAAAAAGATTTTCCTTCTGCTAAAATTATTCGTCTAGAACGCAATTATCGCTCAACATCTCATATTCTTAAAACCGCCTCCCATCTCATTGCTCATAATGAAGAAAGACTGGGAAAAGTCCTTTTTTCTGCTCAAATAAAGAGTGAGGAAGAAAAGGTAAAAATTCATTCAGCATGGGATTCGGCAGAAGAAGCACGAGCAATCGGAGAAGAAATCGAACGCGCACAACAAACCGGTCATGCATTAAATCATATGGCTATATTGGTACGCGCATCATTTCAAATGCGTGAATTTGAAGATCGCTTTGTAACGCTTGGCCTTAATTATCGCGTCATTGGTGGTCCTCGTTTTTATGAGCGAATGGAAATACGTGATGCCATGGCTTATTTACGCGTTGTTGTCCAACCTACTGATGATTTAGCTTTTGAGCGTGTTATTAATACACCCAAACGCGGCATAGGAGATGCAACCCTGCGCATTCTTTATGAGAGTGCACGTGCACGTGCTGTTCCTCTCTTTTCTGCTGCCGCAGACATCATTGAAACAGATGAATTAAAGCCTAAGGCACGCAGTGCGTTACGAAGCCTCATTGAAAACTTCCGCCGCTGGCAAAATATGCTTCAAGACACTCCTCATAGAGAACTTGCCGAGATCGTCCTTGATGATTCTGGTTATACAACCATGTGGTTAGAAGATCGCTCACCAGAGGCTCCTACAAGACTAGAAAATCTTAAAGAAATGATTCGTTCCATGGAACAATTTGAAAATCTTCAAAGTTTTTTGGAACATGTTGCACTCGTTATGGAAACGGAAAATAATGAAAATATGGATGCAGTCAACATCATGACACTTCATTCAGCCAAAGGACTTGAATTTGAAACAGTTTTTCTTCCAGGTTGGGAAGAAGGACTCTTTCCCCACCAGCGCTCATTAGATGAAGGTGGACGTTCAGGATTAGAAGAAGAACGGCGTCTTGCTTACGTAGGTCTAACAAGAGCAAAAAAACATTTGCATATATGGTTTGTATCGAATCGAAGAATTCATGGACTTTGGCAACCTGCTCTTCCCTCCCGTTTTCTAGATGAATTACCAGCAGAACATATAGAAGTTGTAGAAATGGAAACATCCTATGGTGGTTATGGAAAATCTTCCTTTCAACATCACGATTCCTTTTATACTGACTATGCAACAGCAAGACAAAAGCGTGCACAAAAAAACAAGAATATTGAAGGGAAAGTTATCTCTCAATCAATCTCTCATGCACCATCAGATTTTTCTGTCAATGATCGGATTTTTCACATAAAATTTGGCTATGGTTATATTACAGCAATAGACGATCATAAATTGACAATAATGTTCGAAAAAGCCGGAGAAAAGCGTGTACTAGACAATTTTGTAAACAAAGCTTAATTACAAGTAAACCACGATCAGTTTTTTCAAGAAACCACTTTGTTTTATTCTGACTATCATTTCCATTTACGAACAAAGGCTTCAATGGGCAGATTTTGCATATCAGGCAATGCGTCGTGAATTTTATCAAGTGGCCAATCCCACCAAGCCATATTTAAAAGGCATTCTATCACATGATTGGGAAAACGCATCCGCAATCGCTTAGCAGGCACCCCAACGACAATCGTATAAGGCATAACATCTTTCGTTATAACAGCGTTCGCGCCAATGATAGCGCCATGACCAATTGTCACTCCAGGCATAATAACCGCACCATGTCCAATCCACACATCATGCCCAATAATAACACGTTTTGCACAACGCCTTTCACGAAAACCACTATCTAATGCCATATAACGAAAATATTCGTTTGGACGATAGGTTATTTTATGCGTTGAAACGCGCTCCATAGGATGCTCCAACGCATTCATCCGTACATGAGATGCAATAGAACAAAAACGCCCAATATCGCTATAAATAGCCTCACTATTACGCTCTAAATAAGAAAAATCTCCAACGGTTACATCCCGTAAAATCACCCGCTCATTAATTTCCACATAGCGCCCTAATTTACAACCATGCAGCCGCGCTGTCGTATGGATACGAGGTTCACTTTCATGAAATCGAAGATCTTTCTCAATATTCATACATCTTTCACCAATGTTTTATCAATAGATATGGAAAGACATACCAATCAAGCCAATAAAATCAACCATGAAACAAACATTGCAAAACAAACCTGCCGATGTTACAATTTCTCGATCTATCTAAGAGAGTCAAACTATGAAAAATGTAATACGCATCTTGGGGCTGACAATCATATTTCTTGCAGGTGTTTTTATTTATGATACGCTGACAAATAAGCCTTTAGGTGATAACTTTACGCTCACTGATTCTAATGGAAAAAATATTACTGAGGCTGATGTTCGAAGCAAGCCTTCAATAATTTTTTTCGGCTTCACTATGTGTCCTGAAAGCTGCCCTACCACACTGATGAATCTTGATCGATGGCTTACAGCCCTTGGGCCTGAAGCTGATAAATTAGGTATATGGTTTGTAACTGTTGATCCTGAACGTGATACACCAAAAGTACTCCATGATTATCTCAGTAATTTTAACAATAAAATTGTTGGCATCAGCGGAGATCCTGAAAAAGTTCATAAAATGGTCAATTCTTTCAACATCGTTGCTGAAAAAGTCCCTGAAACAGATGGAAACTATACATATAACCATACAGCAGCAATTTTTTTACTCAAAAAAGGTGGAAAATTAGCTGGCGTTATCCGTTATGACACGAAAGAAAGCGATAGCGAATTAAAAGATGAAATCGCCATTGAACGGTTAAAAAAACTCATCTTAAACTAAAAAAACCGATCAAAAGAAAGAACAGCATGTCGCAACAAATTCGCCTCTATTATACTGCTTCTAGAAATGAAGCAGAACGGTTCTATACCCTTATAGAAACAGCCTTTGACGAAGAAGGGTATCCTCTTGCTCTTACAGAGATAGATGAACAAAATGCTGTATATGAGCTTTCTCTATATGTCGATCAAGACAATCAAGAGAACGCATTGAAACGTTTTGCTCAAATCCTTTCTATAGATTTTGATAATATTAATATGGAAGTTTTACCCAACATTGATTGGGTACAAAAAAGCCTAGAAGGACTAAAACCTGTGCAAGCCGGTCCTTTTTTCCTTCATGGAAGTCACAACCGAAACGCCATTCCAGCAAATGTTCTCCCTATTGAAATTGAAGCTAATCAAGCTTTTGGCACCGGACATCATGGAACAACAGCCGGTTGTTTAGAAATGATTGCCAAAGTCATGAAACACGAAAATCCCCAAAATGCCCTTGATCTTGGTACTGGGAGCGGTGTACTAGCCATTGGCATAGCAATGCTCAAACCAATTACTGTGCTTGCATCCGATATTGACCCAATTGCTATTCAAGTTGCACAACACAATATCGAATTCAATGGTGTCAATGAATATGTTACAGCTATTACAGCAACAGGTTTTGCCCATGATTCAATTGCATCACGAGCCCCTTTTGATCTCATTGTTGCCAATATCCTTGCTAATCCGCTTATTGAACTTGTGCAAGAAGTGGTAACGGCACTTCAAAAAGGGGGATCACTTATACTCTCTGGAATTCTTGAAGAACAACATGCCCATGTTTTGGAGACTTATATAAAACAAGGACTGAAGCATATCGAAACATACCACCGGCAAGGATGGGTTACGATACACCTGAAATAAAATAAAAGAAAAGGACGTCGTTATGTATCAATCTTTTGAGGCGACAACAAATCCTGCTTATGCAGCAGAACGCATTTCTTGCCTTCGTAAAGAACTCGATCACCTTGGACTCGATGGTTTTCTTGTTCCGCGATGTGATGAGCATCAAGGAGAGTATGTCCCTCCTCATGCTCAACGCCTTAGCTGGTTAACCGGCTTTACTGGATCAGCTGGGATTGCACTGATTTTAAAAAACAAAGCCATCATATTTACAGATGGGCGATATAAGCTCCAAGTTCGCCAACAAACTGATCCTGATATTTTTAATTATGAAGATCTCATAACTTGTCCTCCCTCACAATGGCTTGAAAAAAATGGTCAAAAACTTTCTATTGGCTTTGATCCATGGCTCCACACGATTGCTGCCACCGATGCATTGAGAAACGCATTAGAAATGAAAGCAGGTGGAAAACTTGTAGAAGTTCAACATAATCCCATTGATTTGCTCTGGCATAATCAACCAAAGTTACCACAATCTGCCTTATCAATTCACCCTCTCAAATATGCTGGGTGCGATACAGATGAAAAACTCGCTTTGATTTACAAAGATATACAGCAAACTCATGCAAATGCTTTTATTTTTACAGACCCCTCTTCCATTGCATGGACATTCAATATACGGGGCAATGATGTTTCCAACACGCCTTTTTCCCTTTGTTTTGCTCTCATTCCACTTAACAAAACACCAGCTTTATTCATTGACAGCAAAAAACTTGGTGTAGAACAGAAACAATATCTAGAACGTTATGCAAAATTATATGAACCAGAACAGCTTATTCCCAAGATCAAAGAGTATATTCAAAAAGGGACAGTGTTTGCCTTAGATCCACAGCTAACATGCGAAAAATTACGAACTGTTATTGAAGAAAAAAATAGCTTTTTTATCACACTTACCGATCCTGCTGCTCTACCACGTGCCATTAAAAATGACACAGAACTCAATGGCGCACGCAAAGCGCATCTACGCGATGGTGTTGCCCTAACCCGTTTTTTTTCTTGGTTAGATAAACAAATACTAGGGTCAATAAGTGAAATTTCTGCTGCTCAAAAATTAGAAGAATTTCGCATAAATACAGCAAAAGAAATGGGAGAAAAACTTAAAG
This sequence comes from Bartonella sp. AA9NXGY, assembly GCF_042196845.1. Taxonomy (NCBI): domain Bacteria; kingdom Pseudomonadati; phylum Pseudomonadota; class Alphaproteobacteria; order Hyphomicrobiales; family Bartonellaceae; genus Bartonella; species Bartonella sp. AA9NXGY. The sequence continues at coordinate 73,899 of NZ_JBHIRB010000008.1, read as the reverse complement.
ATCTTTCTTTTGATACAATTTCAGCAGCAGGAGAAAATGGTGCCATTATTCATTATCGTGTAACAACGCAAACAAATAAACAACTCAAAGCCGGTGAACTTTACCTCGTTGATTCAGGTGGACAATATCGTGATGGCACGACTGATGTCACACGCACCGTAGCAATTGGGAATATTGGAGAAGAAGAAAAACGCTGTTTTACGCTTGTCCTCAAAGGCATGATTGCTCTTTCAACTATCAGATTTCCAAAAGGCACACGAGGACAAGACCTTGATGCTCTTGCACGCATTGCATTGTGGAAAGCTGGTTTTGATTATGCCCATGGCACCGGTCATGGTGTTGGATCTTATCTTTCTGTCCATGAAGGACCGCAAAATATTTCTCGCAAAGGGTGCCAAGAACTCATCTCCGGTATGATTCTTTCAAACGAGCCAGGCTATTACCGCGAAGGCGCTTTTGGTATCCGTCTTGAAAATTTGATGATTGTGAAGCCAGCACAAAAAATTGATGGCGGAGATATAGAAATGCTCTCGTTCGAAACACTTACAAATTGCCCCATTGATCGACGGTTAATCCTTCCAGAGCTTTTGACACAAGAAGAACGACAATGGCTCAATGATTACCATGCGCGCGTTTATCAGATGAATGCACCTTACTTAAATGAAGAAGATAAAAAATGGGCAAAAGAAGCAACAATGCCCCTTTAAATGAAGCAACCTATAACTTTTACTCTTTCTACAAAACACAGGATTTTCTCTTTTTAAGGGAAAAATATGTATCTGCGTCAGGAAATATGAAAAATATTTCTACAAGATACTTCAAGTTTTTTGCTGGTATGGTAAACGCTAACCTAGGTGAAGCAAGATGAGATACACCTATACGTGGTAATACTTATCTTGGCGATCTCCATCCAGACATTATTATATCCCTATTTCCTTTATATGGAAACTTTCGTTATATTTTGTAATTTTCCGCGTTATATTTCTATTACGTCATTATAATTGGTTTATTACGGCATTTTGGATTAAATTATACATATTTATTTACAATTTTTACCTTGCTTCACAATGATAATTTATAAATTTTACTAATAATAACCTTGTATATTCTTCATCATAATAGTTTAAGTTTAATATTTAAGCTCAACGTTAATTATTTTAAATAACGTAATAAATATTAAAATATATGGCGCTCTGTTTTTGCAAAAAACAGCCACTATTATCCCTCTTTTTGATTTCATCCCCCAAAAAATGTAAGAGAGATAATCATACAAACAGCATACGATCTTCTAGAAAACATCCTCTAAACATTATGTTTCTCAATCAGCTGTAGCCAAGCCTCTTCATCGATAACCTCAACACCTAATTCCTCAGCTTTAGCCAATTTGGAGCCCGCTCCAAGTCCTGCAACAAGAAGATCTGTTTTTTTAGAAAGTGAACCAGATGTTTTAGCCCCCAATCGCTCTGCCAATGCTTTTGCTTCATCACGTGACATATGCGCCAAAGTTCCTGTAAAAACAATAATCTTATCCGCTATTGGTGAAGAATCTGCTATGATAGGCTCCTCATCAAGAGGAGTTACTTCTTCAAGCAAAACAGATAAAATCTCACGGTTATGCTCTTCTTGATAAAAATCAACAATTGCGCTCCCTACCTGTGGTCCAATTCCTTCGATATTGGTAAGCTCTATCCAAGCCTCATTTCCTTCTTCATTTTCCTTATCACATGGCATAAATGCTTCCATAGCCGCAGTCTCAAAAGCTGTATAATTTTTATAAGCACGTGCAAGGCGGCGTGCATTCACTTCGCCAACATGACGAATCCCCAATGCAAACAAAAAACGGCTCAAAGGAATTTCTCGGCGCGCATTAATGGCATCATACAATTTCCGCACTGAAACAGTACCAAAACCTTCCATATTTTCCAAACGTATCAAAGATTTTTCTTGGCGCCGTTGTAACGTAAAAATATCGGCTGGTGTATGAATACAAAGCGCTTCATCTTGAACATGGAAAAAAAACTCTACCTGTTTTTTACCCAAGCCTTCAATATCAAAAGCATTGCGTGAAACAAAATGACGAATACGTTCAATTGCTTGTGCAGGACAAATAAGCCCCCCTGTACAGCGACGCACGGCTTCTCCCACTTCACGAACAGCATGACTCCCACAAGCTGGGCACAAATGAGGAAAAATAAAAACAGCAGCATCTTTCGGGCGTTTTTCAATGATAACATCAATAACTTGAGGGATCACATCACCAGCACGTTGTACAATCACGCTATCACCTACACGGATATCACGTCCTTCACGAATGGGCTCTCCTTTATGACCAATTCCCTTAATATAATCCTCATTATGCAAACTAGCATTGGTCACCACCACTCCACCAACAGTAATAGGCGTAAGACGTGCAACAGGTGTCAAAGCTCCCGTGCGACCAACTTGAATGTCAATATCTTCCAAAAGCGCTATCGCTTTTTCTGCTGGAAATTTATGGGCGATAGCCCAACGCGGCGAACGAGAAACAAACCCCAAACGCTTTTGGAGCATCAAATCATTAACCTTATAAACAATACCATCAATATCATAGCTTAAAGAATGACGGCATTCTTCGATATCGTGATAATACGAAATAATTTCTTTTACTGTCTTAAAGACTTTTGTTAATGGATTGATAACAAAGCCATATTCTTTTAGCTTTTTCATCATCTCCATTTGACTTTCTGCCAATATTTCACTCACCTCACCACAAGCATAAGCAAAAAATTGAAGTTTTCTGCTAGCGGTTATCCGTGAATCAAGCTGACGGAGTGAACCAGCCGCCGCATTTCGAGGATTGGCAAAGGTTAACTTGCCCTTCTCTTGTTGGTTGATATTCAGTGCTTGGAAATCTTCCCGCCCCATATAAACTTCACCACGCACCTCAATGATATCAGGAAAATCACCTTGCAAAACTTGTGGGATATCAGCAATTGTTCGGGCATTTGCCGTCACATTTTCACCGACAGTTCCATCCCCACGCGTTGCCGCACGCACAAGCCGCCCCTTTTGGTAGCGCAAAGACAAAGATAAACCATCAATTTTGGGCTCCGCTGTTATTTCCAACACTTGTGTTTCTGGAAGACGTAAAAAACGACGAATACGCTCAATAAATTCAGTAACATCTTCAGAGCTAAACGCATTATCAAGTGAAAGCATAGGCTGTGCATGAACAGATTTTTCAAATTTTTCAGAAATTGGTGCTCCAATTTTATGTGAAGGAGAATCAATACGTATAAGCTCTGGAAAAAGAGCTTCAATTTCTGCATTACGACGACGTAAAGCATCATATTCTGCATCAGAAATTTCAGGCTGATCATCACGATTATAAAGCACATCATGACGTGCAATCTCTTTTGCCAACCACTCTAATTCACGTTCTGCTTCAACAGCTGTGAGATTTTTATATGCATCTTTGTTCATAAAATCTATTCCACATTACAAGCGCTGCCACAAGGGCCTCCCACGCCTCCTCATCAAGTGAATCTCAATAAATATAAGCTTTCTAGTATTTTTATCGCTGACTAATTACCTTTATGCTAGAAGCTTTTGAGCCGCTGCACGCGCTTCTTCAGTAATCTGTTCTCCAGCCAACATACGGGCAATTTCTTCTGCACGCTCATGTTCTTTCATTTTATGAATCGCAGTAACAAAGCGTCCTTTATCATGACTCTCAATTTTTGAAATAAGAAAATGACCATGCGCTTTCGATGCAACCTGTGGAGCATGCGTAATAGCAAAAACTTGGACATGTTCTGATAAGCGTTGCAACCGATGCCCAATAGCCGCTGCAACAGCCCCCCCAACGCCTGTGTCAATTTCATCAAAAATCAGCGTCGGTGCTGATCCTCGATCAGATAAAACAACTTTTAATGCCAGCAAAAAACGAGATAATTCACCGCCAGAAGCCACACTAAGCATCGGCCCAGCACGTGTTCCAGGATTTGTTCGCACCCAATATTCAATACGATCACATCCCTCTGCACTCCGCTTTTCCATATCACTTTGCATTTCAACAATAAATTCAGCCCTCTCTAACTTCAATGCCGGCAACTCAGCCATAACACTTTCAGATAAATGCTTTGCTGTCTCCCGACGCTTTATTGTTAAGGCTTGCGCCAATGTATCATAATTTTTCTTTGCCTGCTCTGCCTCATCTTCAAAACGTGTCAATATGGTCTGAGCCTCTTCAAAGTCAGCCAGTTCAGCATCCATTTTATCGCGTAACTGAACCAATTCATCCGCAGAAACTTGATATTTACGAGCAAAACCCCGAAGAGCAAAAAGACGCTCTTCTATCCGTTCCAATTCATCAGGTTCAAAATCTAATGCTCGTATTGCCGTCTCAATACCTTCTTGTGCTGTTGCAAGTGCATGCAATGCCTCATCAATAGATTTCACCACTGGTGCAATAAGTTCTTGCGCCTCAGGAATTTTCCGCTCCAAACGCCTCACCAAATTAGAAAGCACTGGGATTGGTGATTTTTGACCTGTTAAAAGATCATCCGCTTCTTTAATATCTGTCGCTATTTTTTCTAATTTAAGCATATCAGCACGACGAAGAGAAAGAGCTTCCTCTTCACCAACTTTAAAATCAAGCTTTTCAAGCTCTTCTACACACGCACGAAGATAATCAACCTCCCGTACAGCACTCTCTACTTTAAGACGCTGCCGTTGCAAACGCTCCTCAAATTCACGCCATGTGTGATAACACTGACGCAAATTTTCCACTTCATCTTCAAGACCACCAAAGGCATCTAATAATTGGCGATGTGTAGCAACATCAACAAGCGCACGATCATCATGTTGTCCATGGATTTCAACCAGCAAACGGCCAACACTCCGCATCAATGCAACACTAGACACCTGATCATTGATAAAAACACGGCTACGTCCATCACTTGATTGCACACGTCGTAAAATAATATCACCCTCATCATCAAGACCATTCTCACGAATAAGTTGACGTGCAGGATGTGAAACAGACACATCAAAAACAGCTGTGACCTGCCCGCGGTCAGCCCCATGACGCACAAGCGAAGCATCACCCCGCCCCCCTAGAGCAAGTGATAAAGCATCAAGGAGAATAGACTTCCCCGCACCCGTTTCTCCAGTTAAAACCGTCAACCCCGCTGTAAAATGAATATCGAGCGTTTCGATCAAAACAATATTATGAATCGAAAGCTGTACCAACATAGAGAATCAACGTACCCTCTTCTTGTCACCACCTAAAGCATTTGAGATCCAAGAAGATTTATGCTCACGTGGTGATATTTTATTCTTCTGCAAGAGATTATAAGAAAATTTATACCACTCACTTTTGGGATAATTACGTCCTAAAATAGCTGCTGCCGTCTGTGCTTCCGCCGTTAAGCCGAGAGCAAGATTAACCTCAGTCAAGCGGAAAAGTGCTTCTTCAATTTGATTTGTATCAGAATACTCTTCAACTACGGTACGAAACCGTCTACTTGCCGCAAGATAGCGCCGCCCCTCTTCATAATAACGGCCAATCTGCATTTCTTTACCAGCCAGTTGTTCGCGACCAAAACGGATTTTATCCTTAGCATCCTTGACATACTCAGAATTAGGATAACGCTCTATAAGAAGCTGCATAGCAGCAATAGCACGTTTCGTGTCACGTTGATCACGCGTAACATCAGGAATCCGACGGAAAGAAGAAAGACCAATAATATAGTATGCATAAGCCGAGTCAGTCGACCCTGGATAAAGAGTAATATAGCGTTGAGCCATACTAATTGAATCATCATACTTTCCGAGTCGATAATTAGTAAAAGCACCCATGACCAAAGATTTACGTCCCCAGTCTGTATAAGCGTACTGTTTTTCAATCTTCAAAAACTTCTTCGATGCATCCCCAAGCCGCCCACTTTCAAGGCTAGCAAGCGCCTGATTATATAAAACATCTGGTGGCTCTATTTTCAAAACATAAGCAGATGGATCAAGGGTATTTTTCTCTTTAAAGAGGCATCCCGCTAACATACAGGTGCTTCCCAAAAGCACCACCCCCAATATCTTGCGTACAATGTTAGATTTTCTATATGTCATATTTCCAATGCACACATGAGATTTTTTCATAGTTTTTCCGGCCTCCACAGAATATCACCTTGTAGCAAAAACAATTTATCAAAGGTTTATACCATATCACTTTAAAATCCACATAACCAATTTAGCAGTTTAGGTCAATCATCCCCTTAAAAATCAAATAAACGATAAAAAAATCTTGCCATTTTTTTTACTTTTTCTCTAAAAAGCTTTTTTCATAATATGATTCGTCTGCCAAAACAGCCTTCACCAATTGCGCATTAATTCTATGCCCACTACAATAAGAACGAAATAATCCAATAAAAGGTGCCCCAAGCAAAGCAGTATCACCAATCGCATCAAGCATCTTGTGCCGAACACATTCATTCTCCCAATAAGGACCATCGGGATTTAAAATTTTATCATTAAGGTCGATAACAAGAGAATTTTCCAAAGAAGCGCCTCTCGCCTTTCCAGAAAGCCTTAATTCTTCCACGTCTTTGATAAAACCAAAAGTGCGCGCACGTGACAAATCATCCCTAAACCCTCGTGTGGTAAGATCAAAACTGAAATGTTGCTTACCAATAGCAGAAGAAGGAAAAGAGATCGTTATATCAAAACGACGTCCATCGAATGGCAAAAGCTCTGCAACACCATGAGCTCCTTCAACTCGCACCGGCTTTTTTATAATGAAATAAGAACGCAACGCATTTTGCTGTACAATACCAACATCTTCAAAAGCTTGGCAATATAGCCACGCTGAACCATCCAAAATAGGAATCTCATTATGTGACACTTCAATAACAAGATTATCCAAATTATAAGCAGCAATTGCCGCCATCAAATGTTCAATTGTTTCAACCCTTACATCTCCATCTCCAAGTACTGTTGATAATTCAGTTTTTCCTGTTTGCGATGCATGGGCTTGAAATATTTTCTCTGTTCCGTCTAATCCACAACGCTTAAAAACAATACCACACCCAACATCCGCTGGACAAACCTTTACCACTGACAAACAGCCACTATGAACGCCAATCCCCTTAAATGTTACTGCTTTTTTAAGAGTAGACTGATATTTTGGTACTAAATTCATCATATCATTTTATTAAATTGCTTGTACATCTTTTAACAAAATTTATAAAACTATAAAAAATATTCATAGTAAATAATAAAAAAAACCGCTTATTGTAAGCGGTCTTTTTAAAACAAAGTATTTTATCCAAAAAACAGTAATATATTTTACTGTATAATTTTTGACTGAGCATTAAAGAAATAATAAAATTTCTTACTTTACCTCATTTTTCATCAATTAATTTGCCTGACGACGTAAAAATGCTGGTATTTCCAACTGATCTTCTTCACTTATAAAAGTACGCTGATCTTGTGGTACCTGAGGATGCAGCTCACCAGAACGACGTGGAACATAAACAGAAGCATCTTGAGAAAGCGCCTGAGAATTTTTATTGTAAACATGAGAATCTTTCTGCTGAGACGATCTAACAGCAGGCTCCAGCCTCGCTTCTGGCTCAGCTTCTTCACGATGTGTCAAGCTCTGTTTCAAACGCTGCCAAAGATTACGAGGACCTTGATCAGTCACAAATGTTCTTTGACTTTGTCCATGAGCAACAGGTGGAAAATCCTTTAACTCAGGCATACGCATTGGAGCGCGCGCTTGCATTTGTTGCATTTGTTTTGGTTGCACTGGCTTTTCTTTTTGCTTCACAAGCCCTGTCATCTCATCAAGAACATGCGCTGTTGCCTCCATACTCACAGGAGCCGTCATCGCCTGTTGAGAACCACGGCTTACTTGCATACGAGGCACATTGGATCTCTGTTCCTGAACAGCATTTGAACCATACGCAACAGCATTCGTGGCACTTCGTGTCGTCATTGCTTCTGCAGGTTGTGCAAAAATTTGACTTTTGGGACGGAACTGTTCTCCGGTTGATTTACCCTTCTCTATTTCAAGTGATTCGATCACTTCTACCATTGACTCAGAACGCAGAGGCGATGATTGAACATGAAAAGAACTATGTGACGTTCCAGGATCGCTCTTGCGTATTGAAGAAGCAGGCCTTTGAATCTGAGGATGAGAGGACTGAACCACATCACTAACTTCACGATCAATACCGGTGGCAACCACAGAAACACGAATAACACCTTCCAATGACTCATCATCAATAGCGCCAAAGATCACATTCGCATCAGCATCTACTTCTTCACGAATACGATTAGCAGCTTCATCAACCTCAAAGAGAGTCATATCACGACCACCCGTAATAGAAATCAGTAAACCACGCGCCCCACGCATAGAAGTATCATCTAACAATGGGTTCGCAATAGCAGCTTCAGCAGCAGCCAAAGCACGCCCATCACCAGATGCCTCACCGGTTCCCATCATGGCTCGACCCATTTCGTGCATAACAGAACGAACATCAGCAAAATCAAGGTTAATCAAACCCTCTTTAATCATCAAATCCGTAATGGAAGCAACACCAGAATAAAGCACTTGGTCAGCCATAGCAAAAGCATCAGCAAATGTTGTCTTATCATTTGCAATACGGAAAAGATTTTGATTGGGAATAACAATCAATGTATCGACAGACTTTTGTAATTCTTCAATACCAGCCTCTGCCGTTTTCATACGACGTGCCCCTTCAAACTGAAAAGGCTTTGTCACAACACCAACAGTCAAAATACCTTTTTCACGCGCTGCGCGAGCAACAACGGGAGCAGCTCCTGTTCCAGTTCCTCCCCCCATACCAGCAGTAATGAAAACCATATGAGAGTCTGCAAGATGATCAATAATTTCATCAATACATTCCTCCGCCGCCGCTTGCCCAACTTCCGGTAAAGCACCAGCACCCAAACCTTCTGTCACAGCTGCCCCAAGTTGGATAACACGTTCAGCCTTTGACATAGCTAAAGCCTGTGCATCCGTATTTGCAACAACAAAGTCAACTCCCTGAAGACCAGCATTTATCATATTATTCACGGCATTCCCGCCACCACCTCCAACACCAAAAACGGTAATGCGTGGCTTCAATTCCGCGATATCTGGCCGATGCAGATTAATCGTCATTTTCTTTTCCTTCTCATAAGACACCGCAAGCCAAAGCGATGAAATTTATCCAACTAGACTTAACTAAAAACTCTCACGCAACCACTGACCAACACGCTGAAAATACCCACGCGTGCCCATCGATAAATGATTTCCTGCCGCCTGCATTGTTTTTTCTTCAAAACCCACCAATTGCGGATAAATTAACAACCCAACAGCAGATGTAAACGCCGCCCCTTTTGCAAGAAAAGGAAGCCTCGAAATACCTAAAGGCCGCCCGATACGAACATTTCTTCCTAATATAGTACGTGCCATTTCTGGCAATCCTGTTAACTGGCTTGCTCCCCCAGTCAAAATAACACGTTTACCAATGATGTGACCAAAACCAGAACGATTTAAACAATCACGGACCATTTCTAAAATTTCTTCAACACGCGCACGAATGATACGCCCAAGAACTGCGCGAGGATATTGAGTTTCACGCTGTTCACTCCCAATTTCTGCTACATTAATCATTTGCCGCTCATCAGCACTTGTTAAAAGTGCTGAACCATAAACAACTTTTAAACGTTCCGCCTCTGTTAAAGACATAGAAAATCCGCGCGCAACATCAAGAGTGACATGATGCCCCCCAACAGCAAGAGCATCTGCATGAATAAATTTCCCCTCAAAAAACACTGAAAATGTTGTTGTTCCACCACCAAAATCAATACATGCAGCCCCTAAATGCGCCTCATCATTCATCAAAACAGCAAGACCACTTGCAAAGGGAGTGGCAACCATTGCTTCAACACTCAAATGTGCACGATTAATACAAGTTTCTAAATTACGCAAAGATGCTGTTTCCGCTGTTACCACATGCACATCGACACCAAATGTTTCCCCTGCCATGCCAATAGGATCAAAAATTCCTTTATCTCCATCCAATACATAAGAAACTGGAACTGAGTGCATAACATGACGTTCAGCATCAAAGGCTTTGCGCGAAACATCTGAAAAGGCCATACGCATATCACGCTTGGTGACTTCACGACCATTCAAATGGACCATTCCATTAATCAAAGCACTTTGTAATCGACTTGAGGAAAAATTCACAATCACTGAATCCACCACCAAACCCGCCATTTTTTCTGCCGCATCAACAGCCAAGCGTATTGATTGCTCTGCTGCAAACATATCCATCACAACACCAGATTTAATACCACGTGAACGCTGCACACCAAAACCTAGAATTTCCGTAGAATGTGTACGACCATGTAAATAGTGCGCATGCTTCAAAGGACGCAAACAAGCAATAAGACAAACAATCTTACTTGAACCGACATCAAGTACCGTTAAAAAACGTGTTTTACGCCCCTTCAAATGATGTGATCTGAGTAGCATCATAGGCTTCCTGCCTTTCGCGCTTTTAAAATACGTTCTTCTTCTGCTACAGTAGTATGATAACGCTCCAACGTTTCATCTGATAAAGAAACAGTAATTCGATCAGCAAGACGTAAATCAACACTGAGAATATCGCGAGATAAAAGATCTTGCATTGTACCGGACGAAACAAGAGAAGAAAGCCTTTCAAGCGCACCACTTTCAGGCAACATAACGCGCATTCCATTATTCAAAACAAGATCCCAACGTCGATCACCTACCCGCACAAAAGCACGAATACGATCATATACTTCCGGATAGACTGACAGCGCTTGAATAAACACTTTAGCAGCATTTTGTGCACCCTGCCCAACCACAAGAGGTAAATCCCGAACAATTTCCCCTTTAAAAGGCACAATGACACGACCTGTATTATCAACAATATCCATTATGCCATCATGTTGCCAAATGGCATAGGGTTCACGCTCCACGATGGAAATGCGCATTCTATTGGGATAAATTTTCTGAACATTAGCCGATTGCACCCAAGCCTGTTTTTCCAACAGAGAACGCGCTCTTTCAACATCAAAAGTGAATATAGAAGGCGCAACATCAAGTTTTAAAATTTTAAAAATATCCTGCTTTGCCAAGCGCTTATTACCGCTTATATCGACATGAGTGACCACAAAACTACTATCCAATATGATCGTATTTACGATCACAGCCATCTGACCACTTGATGAAAGTCCATAAAAAGCCGTAACAAAGAAAAACCACACAACAGCAAAAGAGCCAAAATGGCGTGGAATATGAATATTGACAAAAACAAACTCAAACATAAACCGAAGAAAACGACGATAAAGACGTGGCAAAGCCGGCACTGAAAGCACCTCCATCGGAACATTTGTTTTATTAACATTCAACGCATACATGATGCGTCCTCCACCATCCATTGAACAATATCGCCGTAAGTACGGCCGCTCGCTTTTGCAATATCAGGAAGAAGAGACGTCGAGGTCATACCTGGTTGCGTATTAATTTCAAGCCAAACCAATTCTCCCGTTTTTTCATCAAAACGAAAATCAGAACGGCTAACACCTCGACACCCTATCGCCTGATGGGCTGCTAAAGACATTCTTTGCACACTTTGGTAAATATTTAGTGAAAGTTGTGCAGGACAAATATGAAGAGAACCACCCGTTTTATATTTTGAGTCATAATCGTAGAATGGAAAGTGTTTATCGGGAAGAATTTCACACACATCCAGCACTTCGTTCCCCAAAACAGCACAAGTCAATTCACGACCAGGAATATATTTTTCAATCATCACCTCATCGGCATACCCCCACTCAGCTCCCCCAATATTATGCGGCGGTGCAGCTTCATTTCCTTGAACAATGACAACACCAAAACTTGATCCTTCACACACAGGTTTAATTACATAAGGAGGCTCCATGGGATGCGTTCGGCCCAAAGCAAAGCGGCTCATGATACGAGAAGGAGCAACACAAACCCCAACATTTGCAACGATAATTTTTGCACGTCCCTTATCCATTGCCAAAGCAGATGCCATCACGCCAGAATGAGTATAAGGAATTTTTAAATATTCAAGAATCCCCTGAATCCGGCCATCTTCACCAAATGGACCATGCAACGCATTGAAGGCAATATCGGGCTGCAACTGTTCAAGAACAGAAGCAATATGAGCATCAACATCCACGCGGCTCACGCGATACCCCTGCACCTCTAAAACATCAGCACACGCCGCCCCTGAAGATAAACTTATAGACCGTTCAGAAGAAAAACCTCCCATTAACACAGCTATATGTTTATCTTTCATAATAAATCACCCTCTTTCGCATACTATATGTAGTCTATATAGAATACATCAGCACTACATACAGGAAAAACAAAGTTTATCCTTGCGAATCAATAACCTAGCATTTTGCATAATGAATCAGACTCAAAAGCCTGATGCAAGAGATTCTTTGTTAATTTATTGATTCTTAATAGAAATTTTTTATTATCTCTTTGAAATGACTCAATTTTTTATTTTCACTTTTTAGTGAACAATAAATCAATGAAATGGATCAAAAGGAGAAACACTTCGACCACGCTCAAATTGACCAATACGCTCTATTTCCCATTGTAAAAGGTGGGCTGAATTTGCAAAAACACGCGCACGCACTGTTTCTCCCAATGCTTCAAGATCATATCCTGTTGCTTGCCCTGTATTAATCATAAAATTACAGTGCATTTCACTCATTTGAGCGCCACCAATCTGTAAACCACGACACCCTGCTTCATCAATCACGCGCCACGCGGATGTATTCTCAGGGTTTTTGAAAGTTGACCCCCCTGTTTTTTCGCGAATAGGTTGCACTTTTTCTCTGTGGAGGGCAACTTCATCCATAGCAGCACGAATATCATCTTTATTGCCGAGTTTTCCTTCTAATAAAGCAGCCGTAAAAATAAAATCTTTAGGAATATCACAATGGCGATAGGAATAATGCATATCTTTCACACTCAAGATATGACGTTGCCCTTTACGATCCAGCGCATAGACCTCGACAACACGCGCTGCGGTTTCAACACCATTCGCACCCGCATTCATTTTGAGAGCTCCCCCAAGACCTCCAGGAATACCATGATAAAAATGAAAACCTGCAATCTCAGCTTCTAAAGCGGCAGCAGCTAAATGTTTATCCGCCGTACCAGCACCAACTAAAAAGCCTTTTGGAGAAACTTGTTTCACTTGCCCAAATTTTTTTGGCGAAAGACGAATCACAACACCAGGAACCCCCCCATCACGCACCAGAAGATTAGAACCGATACCGACAATTGTGACAGGAATAAATTCAGGCAAATTTTGAAGGAAAAGAGCTAAATCTTCCTCATCAACAGGCTGATAAAAAAGTTCTGCCAACCCACCAGTGCGAAACCACGTCACCTTACGCATCTCAACATTAGGTGTAAGCTTGCCTCTTATACCCCCCAACAGTGGTTGCAATTGCGCCAATAACGCCTCACCATCAATGTGCTGAAAATTTATCATGACCATCCAATACCGACAACTGATGAGGCAAAGCACAAGCCCATTGTGTGATATTGCCAGCACCAAGAAAAACCACATAATCCTCTGCCTGAGCAAATGTTGAGACAAGAGACACAACATCTTCCAGACCATGTATTAAGCGCACATCACGATGACCAGCCATTTTAATATGCTCTACCAATTCTTGAGAACCAAATCCTACAATAGGTTCTTCACCAGCCGCATAAACGGGCGTAATCAACACTGTATCTGCATCATTAAAACAAGCAGCAAAATCATCAAATAAATGATACAAACGCGAATACCGATGGGGTTGTGCAATCGCAATAACACGCCCTTTTGCACTCTCACGTGCAGCACGCAAAACTGCCTTTATTTCAACAGGATGATGTCCATAATCATCAAATATTTCAATGCCACGCCAACTTCCTGTTCGCGTAAAACGCCGTTTTACTCCGCCAAATTCTGCTAAGCCCCTTTTTATAGCTTCATTTGAAATGCCAAGTTCATGCGCAATAGCAATCGCCGCCGTTGCATTGGCAACATTATGCTGCCCTGCCATGGGCAAAAGCAAATTTTTTAACTCAATCTTTCTTCCTGTTTTGCGTGAGCGAACAAGAACATCAAAATGCGTTTTTTGACCATCCATCGAAAGATTAAGAAAACGAACATCCGCTTGTGGATTTTCACCATAAGTGATCACCCAACGATCATCAATACGGCCCGCCAATGACTGAACCTCTGGATGATCAAGACACAAAACAGCAAAACCATAAAAAGGAACATTTTCTACGAATTGCCGAAAAGCCTCACGCACAGCATCAAAATTTCCATAATGATCCAAATGCTCAGCGTCAATATTGGTAACAACAGCAATATCAGCAGGCAGCTTTAAAAATGTACCATCACTTTCATCAGCTTCAACAATCATCCAATCGCCATCTCCTGTACGAGAATTCGTACCATAAGCATTAATAATACCGCCATTAATCACCACTGGATCAAAATGACCAGCATCAAGAAGGGCTGCGACCATTGATGTGGTTGTTGTTTTACCATGTGTACCACCCACCGCAATTGCACGCCGAAACCGCATCAGCTCCGCCAGCATTTCTGCACGTCTGACAAGCGGCAAATGTCTTTCCTTTGCAGCAATATACTCAGGATTTGTTTTTTTAACGGCAGTAGAAAAAACAACAACCTCTGCATTCCCTAAGTTTTCAGCACAATGACCTATATGAACGTTAATTCCTTTTTTCCGCAAACGTTCAACATTTGCACTTTCAACTTGATCTGATCCTTGAACTTTATAGCCAAGATTATAAAAAACCTCCGCAATTCCACTCATACCGATCCCCCCGATTCCGATAAAATGGATAACGCCTATATCAAGTGGCATTTTCATTAAAAAGCTCCTCTTTTATATTTGACAACAATCGCCCTGCAATTAAGGATTCAGCCATATCAGCAAGGCGACGGGTTGCATGAGGTTGTCCAACTTTTTTTGCAGCAAGCGCTTGTTTTTCCAATAAATGGGGCGCACAACAAGCGTGCATTAAAAGAGAAGAAAGCTTTTGTGCATTTAAATCTTTTTCTGATATAATTTGCGCTCCCCCCACACGAGCAAGCAAAGCTGCATTGGCAGCCTGATCATGATCTAAAGCATGGGGATAGGGAACAAGCAAAGCAGGTCTACCAATCACCGCTATCTCACAAACGGACGAAGCCCCAGCGCGCGACAAAATAAAATGAGCATGTGCCATACGTTCAGCCATATCATCAAAGAAAGGAGCAACTTCTGCTTGTACCCCCATATCACGATAGATTTTGATCAACCTTCCTGCTTCACCGCGGACTTGCTGTACAATTCGTAAACGTTTACGGTTCTTATCATCAAATAAAGCAATAGCTTCTGGAACAATATGTGAAAAAGCAGAAGCCCCTTGGCTACCTCCAAAAATCAAAAAATTAAATGGCTTTTCCTCCTCTGAAGAATGATAAGGAATTTTGGACGCCTTCAACACAGCCTCACGGACAGGATTCCCCGTCAAAAGTATTTTATGAGCATAAGTGCCATTTGGCGACAACAAGCCACCAGCGATTGCACGCACAAAAATTGCCAACACCCGATTGGCACGCCCCATAACAGCATTTTGTTCATGAATAAATGTCACACGCCTCGTTAAAGCCGCAATAAAAAGAGGAGGAAAGCTCGGATACCCCCCAAATCCTCCAACAAGAACAGGACGTAATTTATAAAACAACGCCAACGATTGCCCCATACCCCTTAGCAAAGACCAAAACGTCTTTATCAGAGCAAAAGGATGGCGTCGTGTAAATGTTGCCGATGAAACGATATGAATATGCCCTTCATCAAAACACCGAACAAAAGGGCGTGCTCTTTCATCTGTTATTAAATGAACATCATATCCACGCTGCCTTAATTCAACAGAAAGGGCTTCAGCAGGAAAAAGATGTCCACCTGTACCACCAGCCACCAAAATAATAACTTTTTTATCATTCATAAGGGGTATCCAAGACAGAAGAGGAAGAAAAAGCTGAAAGGCGCGCTTCTGGCCAACGACGTGTTAAACTAAGCAAAATGCCCATTGAAAACGCAATCGCCACCATCGAAGAACCACCATAAGAAATAAAAGGCAATGTCATACCTTTTGGAGGAATTAAGTGAAGATTAACGGCCATATTAATAGCTGATTGAAAGCCAATCATCATTGCTATGCCAGTAATACCAAGACGTATAAAGGAATCACGTGTATTCATGGCTATATACAATGAACGCATAACGATAAAGCCAAACAGCATCATAATTAATAAACAAAGAATAATACCATATTCTTCAGCAGCAACGGAAAATACAAAATCTGTATGGCTATCAGGAATGATACGTTTTACTGTGCCCTCCCCAGGACCTTGCCCAAACCAACCACCATTCAAAATAGCCTCACGTCCCACATCCACTTGAAAAGTATCTCCTTCACCTGTCAAAAAACCATTGATCCGCTCGCGCACATGATGCAGAAAAAAATAAGCTAAAATAATTCCTACAACGCCTAAAATGAGAAAGAGAAAAATAATAGTAAGAGGGACACCAGCAATAAAAAACAGCCCCCCCCATGTTGCACTTATTAAAACTGTTTGTCCAATATCAGGCTGCAAAACCAGAAGCACACAACAAATGGCATAAAGTAGAATCGCTAACGTATAACCCAGAATGCCCCTCTTGCGTATCTGTTCCGAAAAAAGCCAAGCGGACATAACCACAAAAGCTGGCTTCATAAATTCTGAAGCCTGTACAGAAAAACTAAATAGTAGAATCCACCTCCGTGCTCCCTTTAATTCTGGACCCCAAAATAAGGTTGCAACCATAAGAGCAAGCGTTACAATGAGCAAAAGAGCACATAAACGACGAATATTAGAAAGCGAAAAAAAGGAAATGGTAACCATCGTAAAAAATGCTGAAATGCTAAAAATGATATGCCACCGAACAAAATAAAAACTATCAGCAATTCCGATTTTTTTTGCAATAATAGGGCTGGCAGCAAAAGACAGCATAATGCCAATTCCCATTAAAATTAAACAAGCTGCAAAGATAGAGCGATCAATCGTCCACCACCAATTAGCAATTGGATCTCTATCTGCACGCGTCACCATGATATCCACCTTATCCATTTTATAAATTATCTCAAAGTGATATGGTTCCCCAGCCTGTTTAACAAACACTTTAAAAACTAAATTACATAAAAAAAGATTCTGGAGTCTTAACGCAAAAATATTTTTTTATAACTGATGCTTTTTTATTGTAACTGCATCACAAAAGAGACAAATGCTTCGCCTCGCATTTCATAATTTTTAAATTGGTCATAACTTGCACAAGCAGGTGACAAAAGAACCGTCACCTCTTTTTCCTTACAACCCATTGCGTCAACAGCTGCTTCACGCACCGCATTTTTCAAAGTTAAGCTCATAGAAAAGGGAAAAGCAGATCCAATAGTGCGAGCAAATTCTTCCGCCGCGCTCCCAATCAAATAAGCTTTACGAATTTTAGGAAAAAATTCTCTAAGAGACTCTATCCCTCCCTTTTTTGCCTGTCCTCCAACAATCCAAAAAATATCATTAAAGGTGGAAAGCGCAGGAGCTGTTGCATCTGCATTAGTAGCCTTGCTGTCATTGATAAACAAAACCGCCCCCATTTTACGCACCTGCTGCATACGATGATCCAACCCTTTATAACTTGCCAAATGCTTGTTCACAGAAGGATCGGTTATTTTTAAAGCCTGCAATGCTGCTAATGCCATAAGGGCATTTTGCGCATTATGACTCCCACGTAACACCGCCATAGGAGCAAGATCTGCAAGCATATGGCGCTGTCCTTGACGAACAGAAAAGAGCTTTGTCCCATCTGCATAAAAACCATTTTCAACAAAATGATCCTTGGAAACTGCCTCAATTTGCTTCCCATCATGAAGTAACTGTTGATATAAAACCCGACAAGCTGCATCATCAACTGAAATGAAAGCCTGAGAAGCCTGAGCAATCAGATGCCTTTTGGTTTGCACATAACAGGCAAAACTCCCATGTCGATCAATATGATCAGGTGTTAAATTCAATAAAAGTCCAATGGTCGGCTGAAGAGAGGGAGTAAGATCAATTTGAAATGATGAACATTCAATCACATAGATACGTTTTTTAACAAATGGCTTAAGCGTCAATATTGCTTTTCCGATATTTCCCCCCATCTGCACATCATAGCCCATTTTTTCCAACAAATGCGCAAGTAAAGCCGTTGTGGTTGACTTGCCATTCGTCCCCGTAATCGCAATGAAAGGAACATCTTGGTCACACAAACCATAATGTTGTAAAAAATGCTGGCGCGCACGAACAAATAATTCAATATCACCGATAATTTCTATATTTTTTTTTCGTGCTTTTTCAACAATCCAATGGGGCTGAGGATAACTTAAAGGAACTCCAGGAGCTACAATCAATGCAACAAATTCTGACCAATCTTCATAACGGAGATCTCGTGTTGGAATATTGTGCCGAAAAGCCATTTGCACGCTTGAAGAACTATCATCCCACGCCACCACTTCTGCACCACCACACATCAATGCTTGTGCCGTTGCTAGTCCAGACTGTCCCAATCCAAACAGAGCAACTTTTTGACCTTTATAACACGTAACAGAAATCACATTCTCACCGCAATTTAAGTGTTGAAAGACCTATGAGAGCGAGAACAATCGAAATAATCCAAAAGCGTATCACGACTTGGCTTTCAGTCCAGCCTTTTTTCTCAAAATGATGATGTATCGGTGCCATAAGAAACACGCGTTTTCTTGTTAATTTGAAATAACCAACCTGAATAACGACTGAAAAAGCTTCCACAACAAAAAGCCCACCAATAAGAACCAAAACAATTTCGTGTTTCGTAGCAACCGCAACAGTCCCTAAGAGTCCTCCAAGAGCCAATGAACCAGTATCTCCCATAAAAATAGCTGCAGGTGGTGCATTAAACCATAAAAAACCAAGCCCTGCCCCAACAACAGCTCCCAATAAAACAGCCAATTCACCTGTTCCCGATACATAATGGATTTGGAGATAATCAGCAAAATTCATATTACCAGAAAGATAAGCAATCAGAGCAAAAGATAAAGCTGCAACCATCACAGGAACAATAGCAAGCCCATCGAGTCCATCCGTTAAATTAACCGCATTACCCGTCGCAACAATGACGAAAGCAGAAAAAGGAATAAAAAACCAGCCCAAATTGATAAGATAATCTTTTAAAAAAGGCAAAGCTAATCCAGATGAGCCAATTTTCAAGATGGCAAAAGCCGCAATTGCCGCAACAAAAAACTCCAAGCTTAATCGTGCTTTCCCAGAAAATCCTTTGTCTGTTTGTTTTGTGACCTTAAGATAATCGTCATAAAATCCAATTCCCCCAAAAGAAAGCATAACCAATAGCGATACCCAAAAATAAATATTCGATAAATTACCCCATAAAAATGCCGATACCACAATGCCGATTAAAATCATCAATCCACCCATTGTAGGTGTTCCAGCCTTTTTAAAATGTGTTTGAGGACCATCAGCACGAATCGGTTGCCCCTTACCCTGCCGCAATTTAAGAGAAGCAATGATGCTAGGTCCAAACAAAAAGACGATAAGCCCCGAAGTAAGCATAGCCGCTATCGTGCGAAAAGTAATATAACGAAATACATTCACACCTGGAAGCCAATCACTAAACGAAGAAAAAAATAGCATCATGGAATAAAAAAACCTCTTAAAACTATGAAGAAACCGCTTTATAGCGATCAAGCAATGCAGTCACAATATTTGATGAACAAAGGCTATTGGATGATTTAACCATAAGCAGATCCCCAGAAGAAATTTCTGCTAAAAGAAGCGATAAAATTTTCTCAATATTTTCAGCATAATGAACCTTAACACCAGCAGACAAATCACTGACTAAAGATTTCATCGCCTCACCAAATAGAAAAACCGGATTAGCACCAGAAAGACGTATTGGTTTTATTAAATCACGATGAAGCTTTTCACTATACTCCCCTAACTCTAGCATATCTCCTAAAATAGCAATTCGCCGCCCCCCTTTCCCTACAGGCCCTGTAGCAAGAAGCTCAAGTGCAGCACGCATAGAAGCAGGATTTGCATTATAGCTTTCATCAATGAGATAAAATTCACCCCCATTTGATAAAGACAGTCGATAACGAACACCTCGCCCCTTTTGAGAAGAAAAATGGCGAAAAGAAAGAAAAACAGGCTCTAGCTCAACCCCCATAGCATCACAAGCAGCAATAACCCCTAAACTATTTTGCACAATATGGCGCCCAGGAGCACCAATTTGGACCTCCCTATCCCGCCCCCCCATACGCACAATCATAGAAGAACTATCGGTTAGAAGACGTATATCATGCGCTTGATAATCAGCATCTTTAGTCTCACCAAAGCTTAAGATCTTTTTTACACCGCATTTCTTTGCTTTTTGAACGAGATAAGAAAAAAAATCACTATCCGCATTTAAAATGGCAATGCCTTCCTCATCCAATCCTTCAAAAATTTCAGCTTTTGCCTTTGCTATTTCTTCAAGATCCTTGAAAAAACCCATATGTCCTGCACAAATATGCGTAATGAGAGCAACATGCGGACAAACCAGTTTGACCAGAGGGCGAATTTCATCTCTGTGATTCATGCCAATTTCAAAGATACCATAATCACTCTCCACAGGCATCCGCGCTAAAGTGAGTGGAACCCCCCAGCAATTGTTTAAAGAAGCGAGATTCGCATGAACATTCCCAGCCGTTGCAAGTGCTTGTTTCAAAGCTTCTTTTGTCGTTGTTTTTCCCACTGATCCTGTTACCGCGATAATCTTAGCTCTTGAACGTTTGCGTGCAGCTTGTGCAAGTTGTTCTAAGGCGTGCAAAACATCAGGAACGACAATGAGTGGAGCCGATATCTTTTTCATATCCCTCAAACGGTGTTCCGCAACGATAAGAACGCCTGCACCTCGTTCATAAGCTTGCGCAGCAAAATCATGACCATCAAGATGATGCCCTTTAATGCAGAAAAAAACATCCCCTTCCGCAAGAGTACGGCTATCAATGGAAACCCCAGAAAAAGTTTCTGGCAGGCTTCCCATTACAACACCATTAACTGCAGCAACAAGTGCTTGCTTATCCCATAAAGCTGTCATTTTTTTCGGTCCTCTAAAGCTTCTATCGCTTTCAGACGATCTGAAAAAGGATAAGTTGTCTGCCCTATAATTTGGCCATCCTCATGACCTTTTCCAGCAATGATTAATGTATCACCAACTTTCAAAAGCTCCACCGCGTAAGAAATAGCCTCTCCACGATCTGCTATCTCTATTGCTGTTGGCACCGCCTGTAAAATATCCTTGCGTATTTTTTCTGGCATTTCTGTGCGAGGATTATCATCCGTTACAATAACAATGTCCGCTTTATCCGCCGCAATTTTTCCCATCAAAGGTCTTTTTCCTTGATCACGATCTCCTCCACAACCAAAAACAACGATCAAGCGCCCTTGCGTAAAGGGACGAACAGAAAGCAAAACCTGCTCCAAAGCTTCTGGTTTATGGGCATAATCAATGTAAACAAGCGCATTATTTTCTGTCTTTCCCACAAACTCTAACCGCCCAGGTGCCCCCTGCAAAGTTTCAAGCGCAGAAAAAACCTTACGAGGTGAAACGCCCGTTGCAATTGCTAACCCCGCTGCCATAAGCGCATTGGCGACCTGAAAATCTCCAGCTAAAGGCAAATCAAATGTATAAATATTGTTTTCCACACGACACTCAATACACTGTTTTGAGCGTTGATGTTCGACACGATTAATCGTGATAAATTGCCCCTTACGACCAATTGTCAAGACACGGCGGCGCGCTTGTGTAACAACATCAATAACCTTTTGTGAATAAACATCATCAGCAAAAATCAAAGCAGGAGCAGATACAGGCAAAAGTGTATCAAACAACCTCATTTTAGCCCGCAAATAATCCTCTACCCCCGTGTGATAATCCATGTGATCTCGCCCTAAATTGGTAAAGGCACCAGCCGTTAAACGGACTCCATCAAGTCGTCCTTGGTCAAGCCCATGCGAAGAAGCTTCAAGAGCTGCATGAGTCACACCTTCATGAGAAATTTCATAAAGAAGACGGTGCAATACGACCGGATCAGGTGTTGTGAGAGAACCATAAACATTCCGTTTAGGAGAAACAACACCAACAGTTCCTATACTCGCAGCACAAAATCCAGCATAAGTCCAAATTTGCCGAAGAAAAGAGACAACAGATGTTTTACCACTTGTACCAGTCACAGCAACGACCGTTTCAGGCTGAGAACCGTAAAAACGTGCAGCTGC
Source organism: Bartonella sp. AA9NXGY (assembly GCF_042196845.1). NCBI lineage: Bacteria > Pseudomonadati > Pseudomonadota > Alphaproteobacteria > Hyphomicrobiales > Bartonellaceae > Bartonella > Bartonella sp. AA9NXGY. Next base: position 51,430 of record NZ_JBHIRB010000008.1, on the reverse strand, counting down.
CAACGCTAAACTATGACGAACATTAGAAACACGTAAAATGGGAACAGATAAATCCTCAAGAACAGCATGATAATCTGTAACGATTGCTCGTGCGCCACGCTTTATCGCATCATCTATATAGTGTCTTCCATCACTTTTTTTTCCTTGAACAGCGACAAAAACATAGCCTGGCAAAACTTGCCGAGAATCCACACTGATTCCTGTTATTTCTATTGAAGAAAGACTTTCATCTTCAACACATTCTGTAAAAACTGTTCCCAACAACATGATAACGCACCTTTATATTCATTTTACCGTTGTTTAACGAAACTTGAATTGCTCTTTTTACTTAAAAGAGGCTCATATTCTTTTTTAAAATCGGGTTTTACACCAAGAAAACTAGCTGTGCGACGAACAATATTAGCAAGCATTGGTCCAGCATTCATTCCCGCTGTTGCTGAACGCTGTCCCTCCTCTGGCTTTGGTTCATCGATAATTGTTAAAACAACATAAGCAGGATCTTCAATAGGAAAAGCAGCAAGAAAACTATTGAAATTTTTTGTTTTAGAATATTTTCCATTTTCAACTTTTTCAGCTGTTCCTGTCTTACCACCTACACGATAGCCTTCTACTTTTGCATTACGTCCAGAACCAATATCACTATTTAATTGATAAAGGTAACGCATATTTTGACTTGTTTTAGCCTGCAAAACCCGTTTTGCATGGTGCAGAGTTTGTTCTTTTGTCCGTTTTAAAAATGTCGGAGCAATTAACCAACCACCATTCATTAAAGCAGCAGCCCCGACAGCTGTTTGCAAGGGGGTTGTTGCCATACCATGCCCAAAAGAAATCGTCATAGAATGTATATCCTTCCAATGATGTGGCACAATAGGGTGGGCAACTTCAGGCAACTCTGTTGTGAGACGATCCAGTAATCCAAGTTTTTGTAAAAAACCACGATGTTTATCAATCCCTATCGCCAATGCCTCTTTAGCAGAACCAATATTAGAAGAATAAATAAAAACCTCCCATAACGTTAAGGGTCGATTTTTTCCATGAAAATCATGAATAGTATACCCACTACTTGCTTTTATTGGCTTTGAAGCATCAATAATACTGTTTAAATAAAAAATATTGGAATCAAGTGCCATGGCGGTCGTAAAACTTTTAATAATCGATCCCATTTCAAAAGCTCCTGCCGTCATCCGATTGAGACGATCACTTTTTAAAGCTTCAATAGGATTTCCAGGATCAAAATCTGGTAGTGATGCCAAAGCCAAAACTTCCCCCGTATGTATATTTAAAATAACAGCTCCTGCAGCAATTGCCTTATAACGCTTCATAGCCTGAATAAGTTCATCATGAACAATTGCCTGAACACGCACATCAATCGAAAGCTGAACTTGTTTTAATGATTCTTCCATGGCAAGACCAGCAGCACGCAGAGCACTCAAACCCGCATCATCAATATATTTTTCCATACCTGCAATGCCTTGATTATCAACATTCACCATGCCGAGAATATGGGAAGTTACAGGTCCATCAGGATAAAAGCGACGAATTTCAGTCCGAAAACCAATTCCTGGTATACCAAGAGCCATAATTTGTGTCTTCTGCATTGGTGTTAACCCACGCTGTATCCAAGAAAAACCAGTTTTTCTTTTTAAGCGCTTATAGGTTTCCTGCCAATTAAGATCAGGCAAAACTGTTGAGAGCAATTCAATTGTTTCATCCACATCAATAATACGTCGTGGCTCAGCAAAAAGTGAATAAGTTTTAATATCTGTTGCCAATAAACGACCATTACGATCAACGATATCAGGCCGTGCCATCAATTGAAGAACTCCAGGCCCTTTTGCTTCTTCAATCTGTCCACCTTCCAACCCATAAGAAATAAGGCAAGCCCCCATGATGCCATATAAAATTAAAAAGCAGAACAACGAAAAAAGCAAACGTGGACGACTAGAATAGGGACGACGAACAGAAACATTATGATTATTCAACGAATTCTTTAAGCGCTTTTTCTTCTGTGAGAATAAAAAAGTCGATTTCATTACTGCGCGCCTTTTTGGACAACACTATTGATCTGAGAAGCCCGATTATTTGTCAAAATATCTTGATTATCTTCCAAGATATTTTGTTTAATCACTTCTTCAATTTGATCATGTACCCGTACCGGAATGTCTTTAAACTCCACGATTTGACGCGGCTGTATAACCTCTAACCCAAGTTCTTTCTGATAACGTTTCGCAAGTTTTTGCATGCGTGAAGGCCTTATCATCACAGCCCACTCAGCATGAAGCAAACTTACCGTATTTTTTGCTGCAGCAATTTCATGCTCAAGATGAAGAACTTCGTTCATTCGCTTTTGAACATCATATTTTACCTTATAAGTAAGTCCTGCCATACAAATCATAATCAACACTAAAATCATATCAAATGTACGAAAAACTGTCATTTTTTGCTGCCTTCAAAACTGGCAATCTCTGCTAAACCAAATAATTTCATATCTGCTGCAAGAGCCTCTGCTTCAGTCCGTACACCAATACGCAACCTCGCAGAACGTGAACGAGGATTTTTCTGTAACTCCTCTTTAGTTGCCGTGATCCCACCTCTAAACAAAGGAAAAAATGTTGCTGGAGTAGCCTTTATTTCTGGCAGATAGCGTGATCTCATACATTCTCCAGAACGAGCCGAAAAAAATCTTTTGACCATACGATCTTCAAGAGAATGAAAACTGACAACCCCCAAACGGCCTCCAGCTTTTAAAACGCGTTCAGCAGCAAATAAACCACATGCCAATTCACCAATTTCATCATTAACATAGATACGAAGAGCCTGAAATACACGTGTTGCCGGATGAATACGATCTCCCGGCTTACGTCCTATCAACATTTCGATAGCATACGCCAAATCACCTGTACGCAAAAAAGGCTGTACAACACGACGCTTTTCAATCATCCGTGCAATTCGCCCCGCATAACGCTCTTCCCCTAATATCTTAAAAATACGTGCCAAATCCCTTGCTTTTAAATGATTGACAACATCGCTGGCTGTAAAACCAGTCTGAGCCATTCGCATATCCAATGGACCATCTTTTTGAAAAGAAAAACCTCTTTCTGCTTCATCAAGCTGCATTGAAGAGACACCAATATCCAAAATAACTGCATCCACCTTCTCTTCAACGACACGATCGAGCTGTGAAAACGCCATATGGACCAAACGAAGGCGTGGAAAAAATTCTTCAACAAGCGATTGTCCTGCACTGATAGCATAAGGATCACGATCAAGAGCAATCACCTGTGCCCCTGCCTTTAACAAAGCGCGCGTATAACCACCAGCACCAAAGGTGCCATCAATCACTTTTGCTCCAACCAATGGCATAAGCCCAGCCAAAACTGGCTGTAACAACACTGGAATATGGCGTTCAGCTCTTTGATCCTGCTTTATCAAAATAATCCGTCTTGAAGTTATGCTGTCTTAAATCAACAGCTCTCTCATGGCAACTGATCTTAGAATAACCTAGCCTTCAACTTTCACATTAATCACAATGAACGAAAAAACTAAAGTTATCCCAAAACAGATCCTAACGCATTATACTTAAAGAAATGTTATAATTTTTTAAAACACTCTTTGCTCAAGTGTCTATTTCAAACACATAGACTCCATAAAAGACCATATATAATTGATCTTATAAAATATCGCGTATCATCATGAAATATCAGTCGGCCTATAAGCCGGGTTCTGTAGAGTAAAGCTTACACTTTACATGGCAACCATTCATCTGGGACGGATGTTACCATCCGCCTCATGCAACCTACCCGAATGACTCGCCCGGAAATCGGCTGCAAATTAAATTTTGCACGTCATTTCTATTTGGTCTTGCTCCCGGTGGGGTTTACCTTGCCACATTCATTACTGAATGCGCGGTGGGCTCTTACTCCACCCTTTCACCCTTACCTATAAAAATAGGCGGTTTACTTTCTGTGGCACTTTCCCTAGGGTCACCCCTGCCGGGTGTTACCCGGCACCGTCTTTCCATGGAGCCCGGACTTTCCTCACCTGCCGTATTTCAGTATCAGACAAGCGCGGCTGCCCAGCCGACTGACATACTAGTTTATAAAACATTTTCTGCTCCGTGAAAATAGCATCTTAAAATATTTTATGACAAACCTCTCTCAACAGATGTTTTTATTTTAATGAAGCCAGATAAGTCTTTACTTTTGCGCAATATTTCGCTGAAATGGAATTCATTTTTTTTGCAGCATGACCTGCGTTATATTTAAGGATTGTACCACACGTACTTCCACCACTGAGTTTATAGGCCCGTGCCAAATAACGCATACCATATTCAAGATTGGTCGCAGGATCGTACAAATCCTGTACAGAACCACTAAAGCCCAACCCTCGTGCCGTAGAGGGTTTAATTTGCATCAAACCTATTTCGCCAGCAGCCCCCTTTATACCTGCCTTATAATTACTTTCAACTTTTACAACAGCATGTGCTAAATTAACGGGAACATTATATTTATTCGCAAGTTTCTGAATAAGAAACTCATAAGGACGAGCAGAAATCTTAGAAGCAACAATCACTGAGGTTTCTCCTGATTCCGCAACATTTAAGACAGTATGAGTCCAACTTATATCAAATACAAAAAATACAGCACATGCTGTATTTAACAAGATTTTCAAAAATTGCATTTTCTTTCTCTTCACTCAAACATTCTCAAATTCTAGCCGCAAGTAATTTGCAAATGTATTATACAAAAAAGAAAGCAAAAGAACGTCTTTAAAAAGGAAATAGTAAGACAATTTCAAGCTAAAATTATGAAATAAAAGAATATATCTTTATGCACAAGTCTCAGATTTCTCTATATCATAAAATAAAAAGACTATAATTAATCTTATAGCGTATCAAATAAAATGATATAATCTATAACTTGCGGCTATCGCTGTTGTATCAATCAATTTTTATATTAAAAAAATAGCATCTTAACTAGATGTAATATTTTTTACATAAGATTATTAATTTTTTTATTGAGATCAATCCCTCAAAGAAAGAGAGACAAGAGCATCTTTTTACCGAAGATGCTCAATATCAAAAAAGGTTCACAAAAAATATAAACCGTTATCAACGCTTCTCTCTGATTAATAAACACCCACTGCACTCTTTATGTCCGATAAAACCTCAAAAAATCACAAAACAAATCCCCCCATCATTGCGCATAAAAAATTCATAAATATACTAAAACCATCATACTCTTTACCAGTTCAAAATATTGCAACAAACTTTTAGCTCTCAAGATGTCTCAAAGAAGCTTTTTAATTCCTTTTTAAAAGAGTTTTTATCCACACAAGCCTCTACTTGTGGTATACAAGAAACTGATTTTAATTTTTTCACCATGGATAAATTTAAAATGAGAGGATTTTACAATTCTTAAGATTCTCATTCAATATAAAATGATAAATTATCATTATAAAACAATATACTAAAAAATTTATATCCGTTTTTATCCCTACAACAAAGCTTAACAATTACTTGTGTCTATTTTTTTTGAAAAATGTTAGAAAACTCAATACCCCCAAAGCCTTTTTAAATAAAAATAGACCTCTCATCTTCATTCAAATATTTTTTCTTTGTCACAGACTATCATCTTATCAGTCTTGCACCTCATTTTCAGAAATCATACAAGTGGATAAATATCCTAAAATCCGTAGAACAAAAAAAGCTTAAATCCTTTAAAAAATTTTATTTTCTCATATCAAATAAAAAAATAACCGGCATATAAAATGCAGTTAACGTGTTTTATTATAGTCAATACTGCTTTTGTCATTGTAGCGATTGATAATGCAATTAACTTGGACCAATACCCTTGATAGACTTTCTATCACTCCTGTAATGATTGCAACATTACCCTTATACTCCAATTGCTTACCTTTTGAGAGATAAATTCTGTTAATACCTTACAAATTGATCATCTCCTCGCACTTTTCAAAATTTCAAGAGAAGCTCTTTCTCCTTAAAATAAAACCCAAAAGCGCGATTAAAAAAATAGCTAAAAATAAGCATTAGCAACGGAAGGACGAGAAATCGCTTTCGAGAGAGCCATAGCAACAGTTTCACCAGATTTTTGAGCCTGCTCACGACTCTGACCACTTTTAGAAGCAAGCGCAATTACATCACGACGCAGCTGCGCAATAAACAACTCTTGCTGTTGAGGGGTCATTTTAGAAAGATGCTTGATAATATCTGGAAAAGATACGGATAATCTCTCTAATAACTCCTCCTCTGTTACATCAAGCTGCTGAGAAGAAAAAGAAGAGCGACCGGGAAAAAACTGATAAACAACACCACTTCGAGAAGCAAAAAAGACAGCGCCAAAAATAAAAAATACGAATAAAATAAAAATAATACGATGCGAAAAAGATCCCATTATCTCTTACCTAAAGACCACAGAATACAAACATAGATTCCTTTTATGATTCCCCTTATAGCATTCAACAATGCCTCAATAAAGAAAAATCAAATTATTAAAAATGAATACGCTAACACTATCCGCCCAATAAGACTCGCCCCTCTATGTATTTAGGTACTATAGGCGAAACAATAACAAATTTTACACCTCCCCCTAATAACACCTTACATTTCCTAAAATAATTACAAAAAGCCTGACTGAGGATTTCCTCAGTCAGGCCAGACAATCTAGGGGATCCACGCGGGGGGGGGGGAGGAGGTTCCCCGATTGTCCTCTTACATCAACCACTAAGATAGCTGATGCAATATTCTTGCTATGGAATAAAATTCTTTAAACAACAAGAAATTCTTATCATCTTCTACGCAAAAAAACATAAAAGAATTATAAATTATTTAAAAATGTTTAAATTTAGGCAAAAAAAGTTCAAAATGACCCAATTTGAAGCAATTTTATTTCAAGAAGCATCAATTAGAATCTACGATCATTATAACTTTTAAATAGTTTCTTTCATAACTCTGATGATCATATTAAAAAACAGTAATTTCTACGTATCCACCCTATAAAAATCAAACTACGTAAAAGTAGAATCACTTTTCCAACAGCAATCACCACAAAAAGAAAAACGTAGATTTTTAAAATCTTACACAAATAACCGTAAAAAATGGAAAATATCTTCTTGCAAGAAAGCTATGAATTATTTAAATTAAAACAATAAATTAGAGAAAATAAAATCTTATCTACCTTTATAAAAAATTTCTGTAAATGATCATTAAAATATTGTTACATCCCTCATGTAACAATCAATGAGAAACTTAAACAGCTTAATCTTATGAGAAAATGAGAACTCTGAAGATATTTGTTTCGAATCACGCCCCATCGTCATTCCAAATAACGATAGACCATTTTACAATAACCAACAGTCTCTAACGCATTTTAACATAACAAACCGAAATCAATGCAGACATTTTCTCTTAATCTCTATCATTTAAATGATCCCGTAAAATAATACACACAGTAGTTTCTATGCTCAAAAATTTTTATAATCTGTTCTTCTAACGTAAACAATTCATTGATTTACAATCATAACTCATCATTTTACAATTTACATGAGAAACCTCAAGAACGTAAGATTCCCTTATTTTCAATCTTCGTCTATTGAATTAATGAATAGCCATACTATCGCACATCACAAACAAGAAGAAGCATATGGATAAAAAACATAAAACGATGATGCCGGCTTACAACTTTTACTTAAACTAAAGACGATGGTGCCCTATCAATTTTACGCTATACCCACGGACTGCGTCATAAGATGAGCGGCAAACATAAAAAGAAAGAAAATACTTTTGGCAAAAACAATGAACTTATTTAATAACCTTCATAACTTCTCATGATAAAGAGATACGAAACTTTAGTGTAATATCACACTTTTCTTTCCTACTTTCAGCCACAGACTATCCCTAGATCATCGCCGATCTTATTTTTATGAATATAATGCATTGTCTTACCCTTTTACTTTTTCGTCTTTTTAGAGCATCTTTTTGCACCCCTCACTAAAAGTTCCAACGTACTCCTTATCTAAAAACCTGTTTTAAAGAGATATTTTAAGATCTATTGGGCACCACCATCTTTGACATTTATGAAGGTATGAGCCTTCACTATGATTATATTGTGCGGCATTATATCATATTGCAGCCGCCCTCACATTTAGAAGATGTATTTTCTTTTACAAACGGTATCATTAAGATAAATACCTTCTTTTGTAGCAGACAAACAGACTCTTTCGGATTCTGAAACAGGAAATTTGAAATGAAACAACATTCCTGTATTTAAACCTCTTATTGAGTCTAAAAAAATCAATGATCTTTTAAAATCAATATATTGGCTAATAACATAAATATAATATCAAGACACCTTAAATAATGATCCTCATAGGCTTAACTCTATAGAAGGTGCTTCATTATACAGCCTACACGCCGCTATAAAACACCAATACTTCCATATAAAAACATAATACAAATATAAAAAACAATAGCTTATCAATGATTGAATAAAGTTTTATCTCTACGCTATTCCTTGAGAAAAATCAGAGTATAAAGCACGTTAACAAACGCGATTTATGCAAAATCTACTTGTTTATCTTTGATATCGTCAACCAATAAACGCGGATCATGAGCAAGCCAAAGCGTAGCAATCCCCTCCTCACTGTTTTCATTTTGTATAGGAGTAAGACAAACCGTTTGTTCTAGAACAAGTCCCGCATTTTTAAGCCATTGTTCTATTTGTAAAGCCGAAAATCCAAAACGCATATGCACTTGATCAGAATATGAAGACTCAATTTCATGATAACCAAAATCCACAATCAATAAACGGCCATGAGGACGCAAAACACTTGATATCTCATGAAGGAATATTTCAGGATTTTCAAGAAAATGTAAAACCCAATGAAGAATAACTAAATCAAAAGTTGTATCTCCAACAGACAAGTGAAAAACATTGCTATCAAACACAACTTGAACCGCATGCGTATAAAGATTAGAAAACAATTTTAAGATAGAGTCTCCACCTCTTCCAATATTCAGCATCGTCTGAAATGGTTTATCGCCAATGATTTCAAGTAAAGAGTTTTCTACACGATGATCTGCCATATAGGATGACCGTAATACATCCCGTTGCAACGCATTTTTTAAGAAATGCTTCTTCCTCGTTTTTTGACGCTGCTTTTTAACATCCTTCAAACGTTTTAAATCATGCGCTAACAACACATCATTCTTTGGCAAAGCCGAAAGAATACCCATCACAATGTCTTTACCCCAAAAATCATGACAAAGCTTAAAATAAAGGCTATCCCCCTTCTGATAACGCTCAATCAATCGTGCTTCGTACAATAAACGTAAATATCGTGATATACACGCTTGCGACTGATCAAGAATAAAAATAAAATCAGGAATTGTTAAATCTTCATGATGTAAGAGCCTAAGAACACGTAAATGGCTTACTTCTGCGACCGCTTTCAGCAGCACAATCATTGCATCTAAACTTGCACTTTTTTTCATAATTATCCCCTAAACATTCCTATAAACATTTGTTTATAGGAAAAAAAGTCAAGCATACAACGCATATTCTCATCTATTTTGTTCTCTCTATTTTATCATACTATGAAAAAAATAGGCTAATGTAAAAAACGAACAGATCTTATCTCCCTGCTTCTCGTTATAATGAGAATACATTGATTTATAATAATAATTCATTTTTAACTTGAATAAAAAACCGGAATACCGTAGATTTTCCTCATTTCAAATCTATTCATGATAAATCAATCCAAATCATTCTCTTAAAGCTCATAAACGGAGGGGATAGATGGATAAAAATACCTTTTATGCCCACCTCAAAACAAAAACTGCATACTATTGAGAAAAAATAACATGATAATGCCAGCTTGCATTTTTATTAAGTAAAGATGATAATGCTCGATGACCAAGGCATTTGTAGAAGTAATACTATACGCTTCATCCCCTCCTTTTCATTGCAGTTTTACAAAAAATAACCGGTTATATATCATGAGTAAAATAACCCTATTTAGGTCATAATTTCATAAAGTGTCTCTTACTCTTTTCAATGAATAAAAACTCCCACAGAGTACACACACACTTTATTTATGAAATAACAAACGCAATAAAATACACTATTATTCTAACAAAGTTGCGATAAGGTAAAAAATTCTAGCGTGTAAGAGGTTTATAATTTGCATGCTTAGGATTAAGAGATTCCGCCCCAAGACGACGAACTTTATCAGCCTCATATTCAGCAAAATTACCTTCAAACCATTCTACATGACCATCACCTTCAAAGGCTAAAATATGTGTTGCCAATCGATCAAGAAACATACGATCATGCGATATGATAACTGCACAACCAGCGAAATTTTCCAATGCATCTTCCAATGCACCCAATGTTTCAGTGTCAAGATCATTTGTCGGTTCATCAAGAAGAAGCACATTTCCCCCCTCTTTTAGAAGTTTCGCCAAATGTACGCGATTGCGCTGCCCTCCTGATAAATTTGCCACCTTCTGCTGCTGATCTGCCCCCTTGAAATTAAAAGCCCCGCAATAAGCGCGGCTATTCATCTCATATTTGCCTAATTTAATAATGTCATTTCCACCAGAAATTTCCTCCCAAACAGTTTTATCCCCCACCAAGGAATCGCGACTCTGATCCACATAACTCATGTGAACTGTTTCACCGATACGTATCTGACCTGAATCGGGCTTTTCCTGTCCCGTCAACATTTTAAACAAGGTCGACTTTCCCATACCATTGGCCCCAATAACGCCTACAATGCCACCAGCAGGAAGTTTAAAAGAAAGAGAATCAATCAATACACGTTCACCATAAGCTTTAGAGAGATTATCAACCTCAATAACAACTTGTCCTAATCTTTCTCCAATAGGAATAATGATTTGCGCCTCTCCAGGACGGCGCTCACGTGCTGATTGAACCAACTCATCATAAGCCTTAATCCGAGCTTTTGACTTTGCTTGTCGCCCTTTTGGACTAGAAGCAATCCATTCTTGCTCACGTGATAAAGCACGTTGACGCGCTGCCTCTTCACGGCCTTCCTGAGCCAAACGCTTGGCTTTAGCCCCCAAATAAGCAGAATAGTTCCCCTCATAAGGAATACCTCTACCGCGATCTAATTCTAAAATCCAACCCGTTACATTGTCGAGAAAATAACGATCATGGGTTATCAAAAGCACAGCCCCAGGATATTCACGTAGATGCCTCTCAAGCCAAGCCGTCGTTTCAGCATCTAAATGGTTTGTCGGTTCATCCAAAAGTAATAAATCAGGTTTTGACAAAAGCAATTTACAAAGTGCAACACGCCGCTTCTCACCACCCGAAAGTTTTGTTACATCCCCATCGGCTGGCGGACAGCCAAGAGCAGCCATAGCCATTTCCACTTGACTTTCTAAATCCCAAAGATTCTGACTGTCAATAATGTCCTGAAGCTGTGCGCTTTCATCAGCCGTTTCCTCGCTATAATTCATCATCAATTCGTTATAACGCTCAAGAACTTCCTGTTTATCTGCAACACCTTCCATCACATTACCACGTACATCTTTGCTCGCATCAAGCAAAGGTTCTTGTGGTAGATAACCACAGCGTGCTCCTTCAGAAATCCATGCTTCTCCGGTATATTCCTTATCTAGCCCAGCCATAATACGTAAAATAGTTGACTTCCCTGCACCATTCGGCCCTAAAATACCGATCTTCGCATCTGGATAAAAAGACAAATGAATATTTTCTAGAACTTTTTTATTGCCGTAAGACTTGTTAAGCCCAGCCATATGATAGATAAATTGACGTGCCATAAATTTCTCTTTATATTATGCGATATTAAAGATTAGGATTTTGAAAAAACTGCTTTTGCTTTTTGAAACTGTACAGTAAATAGCACTTACGTCGTATCAAAAGCTTTCGCTTTATATTGGTACATTTTTTCTAATCTCACAAGCCCCAGTATGGTCCTGAATGCAAAAAAACATCCCCCTAAAGAGCAAAAAGCAAATCTTTTTAGCTGTACCTGAAACCTGTTATCAAACATTGCCTCTCTTTTCCATACCAGATATAACATTGTATTTTTATCGTATTAAACCGACTTATCAATGTAATATGATACCACAAAGAAAAGCAATTCTCTATGCGCCTTCTTTTCTCGCTTTATGGGCTTTATATTACGCAGTAAAAAATCCTTCTCTTTTTTCATCGATTTTTTGCTACGGAAAGCAATGGACTTCACCCCTTGCCTTGATATGGCTTAAATTACGTTTACAAAACGACCGCCGCCTTATGGGATCTGACGTCCCAAGCCCAATGATCATGAAAGCTTTGCATCAACACGTAGCAACAAATGACTACAGCGCACTTCCCATTGGTACGTGGTTACAATTCGTAAAAAACTATAAAACCAATTGTAAAAACTTATCCATCCCCCTCTTTTGGCTTGATAATTATAAAAATAATATCAATATCCAGCACATCATTTCAAAACTTCAAGACGACATATAGCTTTTTAAAAATACGATAAAAGCTCATCTCGTATAGGAATATATTTATGGAAAAAAAAGCCTTAATCGTCATTGATGTTCAAAATGACTTCTTACTAGGTGGAGCACTTGCCGTACCTCAAGGTGATGCTATTTTACCCGCCGTCAATAATCTCATAAATCATTTTGACCACGTTATCTTAACCCAAGACTGGCATCCCCAAAACCATTGCAGCTTTGCTTCCTGTTATCCTGAAAAAAAGCCCTATGATACAGTCATTCTTGACTATGGTCCTCAAATACTTTGGCCTGATCATTGCATACGAGGAACACAAGGAGCAGAATTCCATCCATCTCTTAGAGCAGAAAAGGCACAACTTATCCTTAGAAAAGGCTATAATCAAAAAATGGATAGCTATTCTGCTTTTCTTGAAAATGATCAAAAAACACCAACAGGTTTACAAGTTTATCTCAAAGAACATGGTTTTACTAAACTCATTATGTGTGGCTTAGCAACTGATTTTTGTGTCGGATTTTCTGCTCTTCACGCTATACAATGCGGTTTTAAAGTCAGTGTTTCATTAAATGCCTGTGCTGGTATTGATGTAAACGGATCACTAAACACTATGCTTAAAACAATGAACGAAGCCGGTATAGAACTTTTAATGGTCTCTTAAAAGATCCTTCTCTAATCTACCATTATAATACACTGATTTATAAAGGATAAATCATTTTGCACATATTTAAGTAAGAGTCCAGAATATCGTAAATTCTCTCATTTCAAACCTGTTTCAAAAACATTCTTTTACACGTTACAAAGAGAATCAATGTATGAATAAATCATTCAAAAAAACAGTAAGAATGCTTCTTATGACCCATTAAATGCAAGGGCTTGTCATAATATTGAAAGCTGGTAAAAAGTATAACATCAGCTTTCTGTCTTATATTTAGGTCAAAAAGTATCCTAGAGATTGTACATTATTGGCTTCATGGGTAGTATCATACAATGAACTCAACTTTAAAAAAACGCAAATAAGCAATAAAATAGTATTTTATTTTGCATAAAAGACCTCTTTCTATTCAAAGATATGCGATAAACAAAAGTGTGAAAAAGGAAGAAATCTCCATTACTTAGATACAACATGTTTATCTAATTGACGATGCTTAAAACGAATCGAAGAATATAATGCCATTCCAATAATACAGACTCCCACAAGTCCTGTTAAAACTTCAGGAACCGATATAATCGTTTGCAGATACATAATCACTGCAAGAACTAGAATTGCATAAAAAGCACCATGCTCTAAATAACGATAATGCAATAATGTTCCTGATTCAACCAACATAATTGTCATAGAACGAACGTAAAATGCTCCGATACCAAGACCTATCGCAATAATAAAAAGGTTGTGTGAAAAGGCAAAAGCACCAACCACGCCATCGAAAGAAAAACTAGCATCAAGAACTTCTAAATAAAGAAACGCCCCTACTCCCCCGTGAGCTACTGTTGTTAAAGTCTTTTGAGGAGTATCCAAGAGATGACCGACAACTTCAACACCGATAAAGGTCAAAAGTCCATAAAGTGCTGCCAATAAAAAAGTTATTTTATTTTCTGCATCAATCTGAGCTGAAACAAATAAGATCAAAATCAAAACAATTGCAATATCAATTCCAACAAGCGCCCCAAACTTTTGAGCAGGTCTCTCTATAACATTAAGCCAATGTACTTCTTTTTCAGAATCAAAAAAATATTTTAAGCCAACCATCATAAGGAAAGTTCCTCCAAAAGCAGCAATCCCCATATGCGCATCGGTTAAAACTTCAGCATATCGATGTGGTTCCCATATCGCTAATTTGACTGCCGCAATTGGATTAATCCCAACAGCAACGACAACCACCAATAATGGAAAAACAATTCTCATCCCAAATACAGCTATCAAAATGCCCCATATAAGAAAACGACGACGCCACAATGGACTCATTCTACTAAGAACACGCGCATTGATAATAGAATTATCAAAAGATAAAGAAATTTCCAAAATTCCTAAAACAAAGCAAATAAAAAAATATTTAAGAAAACCAGTAATACTTTCCGTTTCAAACCAACCAATAACCCCTCCTAAAAAGACACCAATAATCGTGAAAAAAAAAGCAACCCCAAAATAGCGTAATAGGGACATGATCATTCCTCAAAGTTTATTTTCTACTTCATCTAAGCACACCCAGTACCAATCCAAAGTTTGCATCTCTTTAAAGTTGCATCTATTAATGCAGAGGTGTATAGAATATATATGGTAAAGTTACATGAAAATTCTCTCAAAAAAAGCAAGAGACAAATGTAGCAACAAGGAATTTTGTTTTGAAGTGAATATCAATTGTCAATACAATAAGTGCAAGATTGCTTTCTATCTACACAAATAAAAAAAATAACAAGAAATTAAAGCTATAATATTGACATTATATCATAGAATATTAATACATAGTGTGCTTTTATTATTTAATGATTTATACCATGATGATTTACCGAGGGAGATAATTCGTGGCACGTCCTGAAACTGAATCAAAAACCATATTTGGAAAACGTTTACGTTATGTACGTCTTGCTTTAGGCGATCCATCACGTGAAACCTTAGCTAAAAGTTTTAGCATGACAAAAAATTCCATTGCTTTTTATGAGCGTGGAGAGAGAGAACCCAATCTTAGTGTCTTACAAACATACCGCACGTTATATGGTGTCAATATTAATTGGCTTTTAACTGGGCAAGGAAAAATGTTTGACACCGAATATACAAAAGGTGATTTTGACTGGAATTATTTTATTAAAAAAATCGAGGGACTGGAAGAAACACTTGCCGATAGTGATCGTAACGAAAAACTAAATCAAGAAAAAATCGACAGTTCTTATGAAAAATTGCAGCAATATTTGTCAAGACAAGGTTTATCAAATGGTTTTAACCCTAAAACTACAACCTCTCTTATCGATATGAAAGCTAAAATGGCCAATTCTTATACCCTTAGCTTATTCATTGATTTACTCATTCGAAGCGTATCCCAAAAAGAGGTTATAGCTAATCAATAAACGTCTATTTCAAAAGAAAAAGCAAGAAATGATTAAACACCAGTATGGAAAAAAGTATTTTTTACTTTATCCATGCTGGTGAAGTTTTATATAATTTATAAACTTTATTTCTGTAACGACAGAAAAATATTTGCGTTGTAAATGAAAGTATAGTGTCTTTAAATTAAAAAAAATAATTTTATAGTATAAAATTCTCATTCATATCTTATTGACAATAAATTTTTTCTTGTTAAAAGAATAATAGCTCTCATAGAAATTATTTTTAAGGTCAGAAAATTTAAGGGGAATATATTGACGACTTCCTAGAGAGACATACATTAATGTTTACAAGCGGATTAGTTAAATATTTATCCTGAAAATTATCAGCTATTTTATGAGGTGGGAAGCATGTATTTTGAGGTGTTTCAAGGAGTTCACAATCAATGGTACTGGCGTTTAATCTCAGGAGATGCACAAAAAATTGCTTTTTCTAGTAAAGGTTATCCAACAAAACAAGATATCCTAATTAATATTGAGCAAATAAAAGAAATTACACATAAGGCTCTTATTAGAGAACTACAGTCCTAACATTCTTTACCATTAAAACAAGCGTTTATTTTGTATAATGGTATGGTAGTTACTTTTGTGACAAATGAAAAGTGATTGATTTGCCCTCAATGAGAGGAAGTTTTTGTATTATTTCTGACACTCACAAAGAACATTCATATTCTTACAGATTATATGTTTATTTTCAATCATACTCAAATCTCTATAGCCTTTATCAAAAAGAAAATCTCTTAAGTTTTGTATTTTTCATAAAAAATAAACGCACATGAAGAGAAGATAAATCATCAATGAGAAATATATTTACTCTACAAGATATTAATATCTTTTACGTTCATATTCCTCTTCTGTATCTGATAATCATAACTGACTTACCCATTTCATCTTCATAAAAAGCAAATATCTCTTTCTTTCTATTATCATGCAATTTTTTATACCTATTAGCTGAAACTATCGTAGCATTTATACCTTACATCTAAAAAGAATGTGCAAAACTGTTTCCAGCAATAATATAAAATTGCTGGATTGTATAGACGCGCTTTTTAATAACTAGCCTACCTATAAACTGGTTTATCATCATAAACTCTTATTTTATGATTAACGACGCTCTGTCTTATAAACTTAAATGTTGTCATAAAATCAGAGTAAACTTGAATATTCTCTTCCAATACAATCTCTCCATCAGCACCATAATTGGCTTCATTAAAGTTTATCTCTCTCGTCATTCCAATCTTCCTAACACATTTCCAAACCATTTAATGCAAAATATGAATACAATCACTCTTTATCATCTTCAGATTTCAGCATTTTTTTATATTTCTTTTCATTTTTTTCATATTGCTTAATTTGTTTTTTCAGTTTTTCAATTGCTTGGTCGCGTCTTTTAATCACCATACTTTGCTCTCTAATAGCCCTATCTCGTTCTTCAGTCATCTTCATAGTATCTCTTAAAAACTCATGCTTTATTCTTCTAGATTCCTCTTTTAAAATTTTCACTTGACTGCGATAATATAAAGAAAATCGAAATATAACCCCGCTGCACAACAAAACAACAATCATTGCTCCCAATAAAATTTCGTTTACACTCATTTGGATCTCCCTTAATTGTCGCTCAAGTGATGATCTTGACCAATTTGTTTCATCCTCAATCAAAAAAAGAATGCAATAAATTGCATGTTCCAAGTGTGAACAATCACTCTCGGCGTTCTTATTTTCTCCATTAAAGCATTGATAAATGACGCAAACAAATCTCTGAAAGCGGCTAAATCTACACTCACACCAATTATTTGCGACACATTTATTGACACAAAATACAAAAAATAAGGAACGTCAAATAAAACTAACGACGCAATCCAATCATACAAGCCTTGCCCAAATCGTTCCTATCTTCCTTTTTACGCCATGTGGAATGCGGCTATATATGAAAGTTTTTCATTATTACAAAAATCTTCAGTGTCACAAAGCACAGCATTTCTGTAAAATTTTGCCTTCCCACAAATCTTTACATCACCACAAACTAAAGCATCATTATAAACTCGAGCCTTTCTAAAATCACGAGTATCACCACAAAATTCAATACATTGAGCATTCAAAACTTGATCAAAAAAGACCGCATTAGCATAAACATATGCATCTCCACTCATATTCAAATAACGATAAAGTTCTTATTTTTCATAAACATGCGAACTCTTACGAACCACTAAACAACCATATGTTAATGCATTGTTATCAATAACAACATCATTATAAACACAGACTTCATTATAAACCGCAGCATCATAAAAACACATTCATCCCCATAAGGGCATTGATCGAATGTACAATTCTACCAAACAACCACCTTTGTGGATCAGATTACCTTCCTGTTTAATAAAATATCCAAGATCACTTTTTTGATATTTCCCATTTTTTTACGCATATATACGATATACCATCTGATAGTGATCTAATTTATTACAATAAAGAAGAAATCAGTATTCTTTGCTATGCAATTTACATTTTTTCTACAGCCATTATCCTATCTCTTAAGGCTCTAAAGCTTCGTTATATTCACACACTACCTCAACGCAGAGTTTTTTTTACAAATTCTGATGTTGGGGTATATCTTGATTTATAATGCTGCTACGTATACTATCATAGTGAAATCTCATAAACATACGAGTGTGTATCGCCCTTTCTGGTATACACATTTACTTTTTCACAACCGTGGAACTAAGCAACCATTTTTATTGATTCGAATCTGAAAGTGTATGGGGACATTTTGTTATTAGTTAAAAACAACTCTATATGCTTCCTTAGCGAAGAGCTACACATGGATATTTTCACGCTCCTTGTATCATATATTCTGGATTCGCAACGCAATATTAACGCTATAGCGTAAATATGTAAAGGTCTAAAAATGACAAAGACTGAAAAAGATTGGTTCCAACGCTTAGTTGAATTGATAAAAAGTGACGGACGAACAATGATTGAAATAAGCAGAGCTGCAGGCTGTGGACAAAATTACGTCCAACAAATGATAAATGGAGGCAAGAGACCTTCTGTAGATAAACTCATGGCTATTTTGAATACACTGGGAAATGCTAGTGCCATATATGTAATAACTGGTTTCAATATCTCCGATGAAGACTTAAAACTCATAACTTTGATTTCGTCTGGAGATAAAAAGAAGATTGAAGCCTTAAATGTTCTGTTGAATGAGCAGAATCTGTAGCATTTTCTACTTTATCCAATATCGCTTGCTTTTGAGACGTCGATAAAGACTCCCATTTCACAATAATATCAGATAAAGTTGTTTCAAATTTTTTATCATTCTTCATAGTCATACTCCATGTAGTCACACTATATAACGCTAAAGCGTTCAAAATATATCTCATACCTTAGAAAAAAATATTTGCAATAGGCAGTATGGAAGCAATTGTGTACAAACTTATTTTACAAAATCAGATGAAGTTCTATTAGTCATGTACCATAGTGAAACAGAAAGCATCACACGATCCAGACCTTCTTATGAAAATTGGTATAATCTATCAAAAACGCGAATAATGTTACGCAGATCTTGCGATTCGGACCAATAAAAACTAATGTGAAAATATCCCTGAAGACACTCCTGAACTCTATATAAGAGAACACGAAAAAGCTTTTTTGAAAAAAATACATCACAATTTATTCTACATAGCACCATCTATGTTTTTTTAACAATATTGCAAAGCAAGAATATAACAATGTTATAGGAATAAATTCTTATAAACAGAGCCACACTACCTAAAACTCTGTAACACATTTACAGGTAACCTCTCCTCTAAACGCACCTTGTAAATACTAATATAAGTCTCTATCATAAGCAAAAATGATACTATTAAAAAATAAAACGAATCATCACGCACAATCTTTGTACGTAAATTTTATACAGATTTACAACAAGAGAGAAATTCCCTTATGCAAATGAAGAATTATATTTTCAAAGTATGACTTTGAAGAAGAAGTATACTTTTCCAAAAAAACACCCTCCCTGCCAATAATTTTTCATAAGAGAAAAAACTCATAATAAAGATAAAACTCTCTATACGATCAATACGAGAAAAATGTTAGCAATACAAAAAAGTGCTAGGGTTACCGCAATATTGCCAATTCCTTATCAGAGTAAAATCAAAAAAGACATCTGCTCTTCAATAATAATTCGGATCACATGAAAACTCTATAATTTAAACATTAAGCAAAAAATACACAAAAACAGAAAATGGTATTTTAACAAATTTTCCAATATCATAGAAAACATTTCTTACAGAATAATAAAATGCTTATTACAATAGAATCTGGATGATGCAAAGCGATAGAAACAATCACTCAATTGACTTTTCAAAGAACAATTAATAAAATTCTTTTCAGAAAACACGCCACCGTCACTATGAACAATATTTCTCAAGACATTAAATAGAATTCCTTTCTTGGGAAAAAGAAAATATCAACAAATGTTATCATCGTTGCCCCCATGACACATATGAATGCCCATAGATCACATTCTCTTATACACTAACCTTTCATCACAATGATGCTATTCGAACATCTAAAAGACATTAACATCACTTAGAAAAAAGCAAATTTACACTAAATGTTTTTTGAGCCATTTGTTCTGAACAGGTACAATCTTTAAAATTGGTTTTATTGAGGTCTGTTTATTTGCAGAACAAGTATAAATAAACTTATCCAATGAAGCTTTTAGCCTTCTATTTTATGAAGAACACCATATAGAAAAAGTACAAAACAGTATATGAATTAAGAAAGTAAATAGCGACCCATATCAGTTAATCCAAATGCTAAAAGGTTGCAAATGAGAGAACTTCTTTGATGAGACTAAGAAAACATACCATCATATTAAAGCGACTGAGAGGAAAAACTGCAACAAACAACGACCAAAAGCTTCTAAAACAAACAGGAAAATAAATAAAAAACGAAAAAGGTAGAATCTCAAAACTTTTATATAAACGATCCATTTTTCTATTGTACATTTCCCTATTGGTGGGCCCGGAGGGACTCGAACCCCCAACCAAGCGGTTATGAGCCGCTGGCTCTAACCAATTGAGCTACAGGCCCCACATAGGTTGTTTCTCTCTAAACTAAAATGCCCTATGATACAAGAGCTGACAAAGATTATAACCCATCTTTTTCTCTTTTCTATTGGTTTTTTTTTCAGTGCTCTAATTTCTTTACAAAAACTCTTAAAAATGAGAGAATAATTAACTGACAAATATAAAGGTATAGATATGATAGAAAAGAAAATTCAACCACTGAAGAGTTCTCTGGTTAAAACAGTTATATTAGCATTTACACTCTTAGCCACATCGTTGACTGTACGTGCTTATGCTGAAGAGAATAAAATGAAAAATGCAACGATTACAGTGACAGCAATCGGAGAAAGTCAAGCAGCACCGGATATGGCCATTATTAATCTAGCCGTTGTTACCTATGACAAAACTGCCCAAAAGGCATTAGATTCCAATAATCAATCCATCAATGATATTATAAACGCTTTTAAAAACAATGGCATCCAAGCAAATGATTTGCAAACATCAGGCTTATCAATTTATCAGTCGACCTCTGATAAACACCACGAAAAAAAGAATAATGAAAAACTCTATCATGTTTCAAATTCTTTAACGGTGCGCATTCGTGATCTTACCAATGCTGGTAAAATCTTTGATCAAGCGATGACACTAGGTGTTAATTCAGTTAACGGCATTACTTTTACCAACGCAGATACAAAGCCATTTTATCAAGAAGCACGTAAAAAAGCCATTACTGAAGCCATTGAAAAAGCGCAAACGATAGCGCAAGCAGCCGATTTAAAATTAGGAAAAATTATTGAAATCAATGAAAAGGATGATTACTATCACCCAACACCACGTCTCATGAGTAGAGCAGCAGATGTAAGCTACGCAAATACAAATTTTGCAGGTGGTGAATTAAATTATAACGTGAGCGTCACTGTAGTCTTTGCGATCGATTAAGTCACAAACAAGTTGTATAAAAAATCATATTACTGGCCTTCACGTAGAAGACCAGTAATGTGATAAAGATAATCTTCCTCAGATAATAATTCGTCTTCGTAAATCTCTATTTGTCCGCGTGCAGAAATACGCGCTGTATGTACCGTCTGACAATCTCCTGATACCAATGGATGCCACCAATGAAGATCTTTTCCCTCATAAATTAATCTATAAGCACAACTTTCTGGAAGCCAACGCGCTGTTTTAACTGTCGTAATATCTAGCGATATACAATCTGGTACAATTGATTTACGATGAGCATAATCTCGACACCTGCAGGTTTCCCCATCTAAAAGACGACAAGCAATACTGGTTGCATAAAGGTCACCCGTATCATCGTCCTCAACTTTATGGAGACAACAACGGCCACAGCCATCACAAAGGCTCTCCCACTCAGAAATGGAAATCTCTTCTAATTTTTTTACTTTCCAAAAGGGAAGCTCTCCACTCATAAACTCAGACACACCTTTTAAAATTAAGACGATCTATAAAAAATGAAACATTTAATTTCTATAATTTCATCTATTTTTGTCTCTTAAAAAGATTTAACTCAATGTATACTTTAAACCATGTTCTTAAAATCTATCTGAATAAAAGAGAATATTCAAAAAATAGCGTATATAAATGAACGTAACCTATTGAAACATCTCTTTAATAAACTGACAAAGAGTAAAATGCGTCACCTAAAATGATAGAAAAATTCCGCAAAGAATATACATTTTTCATCAAAAAGTCCGTATGTTGCAATATAAGTTTATTCCTAATAGATCTCATTTCTTAAAAACGAGCCGCGCTATACGCAAGGTAATGTTTTTATCGTTCATTTCTTGAAAGCTCCCCCTCTCTACTCCATAACCACCCTTTGCCCTATATCTATTCTTCTGAGACAGAGAAGTATAAAGCCCCAAAGCTAAGAAAAACATTAAACATCGAAAACTTTCTAGATTGTTCAAATTCTTCCTATGTTTTTCTCAAGAAAGCATCCAAGTACAACGTGACGCACCTCCCCCTTCATTAAGAAGAAGGAGGAAGTTATTAAAATGCACACGAATTCCTTTATTTAAGAATCGAGAAAACTGCGCAATTTTCGTGAACGGCTAGGATGTTTCAATTTACGAAGTGCCTTTGCTTCAATTTGACGAATACGCTCTCTTGTAACTGAGAACTGCTGTCCCACTTCTTCCAATGTGTGATCGGTATTCATCCCTATTCCAAAACGCATCCGCAAAACACGTTCTTCTCGTGGTGTTAATGAAGCAAGAACGCGTGTTGTCGTATCTCGCAGATTAGCTTGGATAGCTGCATCAATTGGTAATAAAGCATTCCTATCCTCAATAAAATCACCCAAATGGGAATCATCTTCATCACCAACAGGCGTTTCGAGAGAAATGGGTTCTTTTGCAATTTTAAGAACTTTTCGTACTTTTTCTAACGGCATAGAAAGCTTGCTAGATAATTCTTCTGGTGTTGGTTCTCGTCCAATTTCATGGAGAATCTGACGCGAGGTACGAACAATTTTATTAATTGTTTCAATCATATGAACAGGAATACGAATTGTACGTGCCTGATCAGCAATTGAACGTGTAATAGCTTGACGAATCCACCATGTTGCATAAGTTGAAAATTTGTAGCCGCGCCGATATTCAAACTTATCCACAGCCTTCATCAAACCGATATTGCCCTCTTGAATAAGATCAAGAAACTGCAAACCACGATTGGTGTATTTTTTTGCAATTGAAATGACAAGACGCAAATTAGATTCTACCATCTCTTTTTTTGCAATTGTTGATTCGCGTTCACCTTTCTGCACCTGCATAACAATCCGACGAAATTCACCAATCGAAATAGCCGTTTCTTGCGCAAGATTTTGTATCTCACTTCGCAGTTTTTGGATTTCTTTTGCTTCACGCACCGAAAACTCTTTCCAACCAGGTGTAGGCAAAGCAGCAATATAATTCATCCAATCTGCGTCCAATTCACGCCCTTGGTATTCTTTTAAAAAATCCTCATGGCCAATGCCATAGCTATTGGCAATCCGTTTCAGCTTACCTTCATTATGAATCAATCTCTTATTAATGTCATAAAGCTGTTCAACCAAAGCTTCGATACGATTTTGGTTTAAAGAAAGAGATTTTACTGCTTGAATCAACTCACCCTTTAATTGAATATATTTCTTCTTCTGAGAAGATGTAAGGGCCCCCTCTTTACGCTCTGCCAAACTGCTTTCAACATGCTGATCTTGTAATTTTCGTAATTTTACATAGGTTTGAGCAATAAAATCTAATGTTTCCATAACTTGAGGACAAAGTTCATTTTCCATTGCAGCAAGCGATAAGTTAACATCGTCCTCGTCCTCTTCATCATCGTCTTCAATGTTTCTCTCTCCTGCGCTCTCCCCCATATTACGTATACCAGAAGACATTTTTTCTTCTACGGTCTTATCAACTTCACTTCGCTCAATAACAGGAGCCTGCTTTGCTTCTGGACCAGCATAAGTCGTTTCAAGATCAATAATTTCACGAAGAAGAATACGCTGCTCTTTTAACTCGTCACGCCAGATAATAAGAGCCTGAAAAGTCAAAGGACTCTCACAAAGTCCTGCAATCATTGTCTCACGCCCTGCTTCAATACGCTTAGCAATGGCAATTTCGCCTTCCCGCGAAAGAAGCTCAACAGCTCCCATCTCACGCAAATACATACGCACCGGATCATCCGTACGATCTGTTACTTCGCGTTTATTCGTTGTCGTTGCAATTGCGTGGCTAGAGGCTTCTACTAAATCACCCCCCTCTACCGTAACTTCTTCTTCATAATTTTCAGACTCGACTTCATCCTCATCATCCACAACATTAACCCCCATCTCAGAGAACATCGCCAAGATATCTTCAATTTGTTCGGATGTAACCTCGTCAGAAGGAAGAACTGCATTGAGTTCATCCATTGTTACGTAACCATTTTTTTTGGCAAGTTTAATCATTTTCTTGATGGCATCATCAGAAAAATCAAGAAGAGGACTATCCAAACTCGCTTGGTTTGTTACTTCTGCATTATCTTTCTGTTTAACCTTTGTTGCCATACCATAACTCCACTCGATCACTTCACAGTTTCCATGTGACCAGTTTTTTTGTTCTCACTAAAATCTACCAATAGTTACTCATATATACTTCCTGTTAAGAGATTACCATTGGAAAGAATACATTTTGTATACGCCCTGACATCCAGACAAACTCGACATCCAGACAAAAACGCGGGAAAACTCCAGAAGTTTCCCCGACACCTCTCAGCCCTTCTGAGATAATCTCTGCACCCTATCGTAAGAACCAATTTCCCGCTTTTCCTAAAATTTACCCGCTTTTCCTAAAATTTAATTGTCATCTTTATAAAAATGTCACTCCACATAAACTTCCTCATCTAAAATTTAAGTGACTGATTCGCATTAAAAAAGCGAATCATTTTATCGTATCTTGTGTATTCCCGTCTATTTTTTCATCCAACCAACTTCCAAATCCTTCAATTAACGCTTCTGTTGCCTGCATCTGCTCCAGCTCATTTTTTACCTCACGAAGCAGATCAAAAACCTCACTCTTAGGATTTTCTACAAGTTGCTCTTCAATATCCTGTAACCTCTTATGTAGGTGGTGTTCTTGAAGATGCAAGTAGACAGCTTGTTTTAATATAGCACGCGCATCTTCTATAGGGGCTCCACCAGGAATAATACGCATACCAATATTTTGCACAAGATGTTTCATACGCTCTAACAGAGCCTTTTGCCCTCTTTTTTCTAAGAACGCAACCATCGTCTCTTTATCATGAAGCTGTTGGTCCCCAAGAATTTCCAACATAGCTTGGTGAAAAATTATCAATTGAGTATTTTTTAATTCTAACTCAGAAAGAATTTCAAAATTTTCATACCACAACTCAGGATAGTAAGCTAAAGTGAGTAAAATCACTGCTTCACGCAAAGGGATAGATTGCGAAGAATTTCGTACTATTTCAGAATTTGCTAACAGAGAAAAGGTTTGATCTTTAAAGGTCCTATTTGGTGAAGATTGACCATATCGCCCTTCCCCCTTTTGTTTTGAAAAAGAGGGACGAAAAAAATCAAAAAGGCGTTTTTTTACATCTTGCAAATAATAACGACGGACATCTTCATCCTTAATCGTAAAAATTTGTTGTTTTAGTTGTTTTTCTAGCGCTGCTCGTGCCTCTGGAATTTCAAAATGCTTTCCATAGGTAGCACGCCACCATAAAAGCTCACTCAAAGGAATAGCTTTTTGCAAAAAAGAAGAAAAAAGCTGTGCTCCACCAGCACAAACAATTTCATCAGGATCTTTCCCTTGTGGCAACAAAACAAAGCGTACACAAACCCCAGCCTTTAAAAGAGGCAACACACGATCAGCAACACGAAAAGCAGCTTTTAAACCAGCATCATCACCATCAAAACACAAAATAGGTTCCTTCCCCATCTGCCATAAAAGCTCAATTTGCGCTTCCGTTAATGCTGTCCCTAAGGGTGCTACAACTCCTTCAAAACCAGCTTTAGTCAATGCAATGACATCCATATACCCCTCAACAACAAGGAGTGAATGAATTTTTTCATCGCCAACAAAGCGACTATTTTTGCGAGCTGCTGCCGCGTTATAAAGTATATTTCCTTTATGAAACAGCACTGTTTCAGGGCTATTGAGATATTTTGCTCGTGTCTCTTTCTCTAATGCACGCCCTCCGAAAGCCACCACACGTCCACGCAAATCTTCGATAGGAAACATAATGCGATTTCTAAATCGGTCATAAGAATCCGCGCTCTCCTCATGCACTGAGAGAAGCCCACATTCTTCCATTTGCTTTATTGAAATGCCCCGTGTACCTAAAGCTTCTTTCAAAGCTGTACGCCTTACCGGTGCAAAACCAATGCGGAAACGCTCTACAAGCTCTGGTGTAACACCACGTGCATCCAGATAACGACGTGCTTGCGTACCTCCTTTATCGCGTAAATTATATTGAAAAAAATCTGTAGCAATTTTCATCACATCATAAAGGTCAGCTTTTTCCAGTTGACGTTTATGACTTTGTGAATCCAAAATAGGGAGTTTCATTCCCGCAAAATCAGCCAAACGCTCTACACTTTCTGAAAAGTGCAATCCATCAAGCTCACACAAAAAGGTAAAAATATCTCCACTTACACCACAACCAAAACAATAATAGCGCCCTTTATGATCATCACAATGAAAACTTGGCGTTTTTTCACCATGAAATGGACAACAACACCAAAAGTCTCCCCGTGAAGGCTTACTTTTTCGAGGATCAAAATCCACCCGTTGACCAATCACTGTTGAAATTGGGAGTCTCGTACGCAGTTCATTAAGGAAATCGGGCGGAAAACGCATTATCTCTCACAGAGTTTGAAAATTCTTTTTTGCATATTTAACGACTTTAGAGCATAATTCCAATACTTCCTCTTAAGCAGTTGTAAAATTTTAAATCCTCAACTGCATATATTTTTAGAAATGGAGAATAAAAAGTGATCGAATTTATTGCTCAATATCCGTGGTTAGAGGCTATTTCTTGGCTTGTTATTCTTACTATAGCTGCCCTTTTAGTGAACTTTTTAGGACGAAAATTACTTATTCACGGAGCAAAAAAACTCTCTTCTTTTCTCCCCAAAAATACAACGATCGATATTAATAATGCTATTCAATACATAGCGGATATCATTTCAGCTTTTATTCTTTCAATTGGTGTTAATTTTATCTCAACATTGCCCGATGCATTTAGCACTGTCATCAGTAATGTTGCCAACGCCTTCATTATCTTCTTTGTCGTCCTGACAATTTCTTCCTGTCTCAATGTCATTAACATCCTTTACGAACAACGACCAACAGCACGACTAAAACCAATAAAAGGTTATATTCAAATTGCTAAAATTGCACTTTTTGCTGTTGCAACAATTTTAATGGTCGCTACATTGATTGACCGTTCCCCTCTTATTCTCTTCTCCGGTCTTGGTGCAATGGCCGCGGTTCTCATGTTAATTTTTCAAGATACGCTTCTTTCTCTCGTTGCCGGTATTCAAATTTCATCTACTGATATGGTTCGTGTTGGGGATTGGATTGAAATCCCCAATCTCGGTGCCGATGGTGATGTTATTGAAATTGCCTTGCATACTGTTAAAGTTCAAAATTTCGACAACACCATCACCTCAGTTCCTATCCGTAAACTTGTGACCGACCCTTTTAAAAATTGGCGTGGAATGCAAGAATCGGGTGGCAGACGCATCAAACGCTCTCTTTTTATTGATCAATCAAGTATCCATTTTCTCACAAAAGAAGAACAAAAATATCTTTCCCGATTTAATTTATTAGAAAATTATTTCACACAAAAAGTAGCAGAAATTGATCAATGGAATGCTCAATTAGATAAAAATCATGATGTCTTAGCCAATACGCGCCGTTTAACCAACATTGGAACTTTTCGTGCTTATGTTTTTGCTTATCTACAACAGCATCTAAACATCAACCCTAATATGACCCTCATGGCACGACAATTACCTCCTACAGAAAATGGTTTACCCTTAGAAATCTATTGCTTTACGAACACCACCGTTTGGATCGACTATGAACAAATTCAAGGCGATATCTTTGATCACCTTTATTCCATTCTGCCCTGTTTCGGTCTAAAGGTTTTTCAAAATCCAAGCGGTTATGATTTTAATCAAGTATTAAAAGCAAAAGTGAAATAAAAACAATAAACTTCAATTTATTAATTTGAGGCAACCACATTCACAACAACAAAGAAAGAATAAAGTATCATGAATGGTTCATTGGTACTCCTTCATCTTGCCGGCGCTATTTCTTTACTTCTTTGGGCCACACGCATGGTGCGCACAGGAGTTGAACGCGCTTATGGTGACAGACTTAAATATAAAATGTGCCACGTCGTTTCAAAACCATTGTTTGCCGTAAGTTTTGGACTTTTTACAGCAATGATTTTACAAAGCTCTACAGCAATAACACTCCTCGTTGGCTCTTTCGTTGAATCTGGTTTTGTCTCTGGAGTAGCAGGACTTATGGCTGTACGTGGAGGAGAATTAGGATCAGCAATCGTTGTAAAAATTCTCACCTATGACCTCACTCTTGTTGTACCCTTATGTCTTTTAATTGGCACTTGTATCTTCATGACAACAGAAAAACGTGAATGGCGTCAAATAGGACGTATTGTCATCGGTATTGGTCTTTTGATTTTATCTTTAGAGATGATAAGTACCGCGACAGAACCTTTACGTGAAAGCGAAATTTTGCCTAGCATCATTCGTTATCTTTCAACCGATCCTATTTCCACTTTTTTGTTGGCTGCTGGCTTAACCTACCTCTTACATTCATCCATTGCAGGAATCATTTTGCTGGTCAATTTTGCCAACTACGATCTTATCCATACGCAACTCTGTGTTGTCATGGTTCTTGGTGTCAACTTTGGCTCTTCTCTTATAGCACCACTTTTAACGCGCAACGCCTCTCCTAATACCCGCCTCGTTCCCTTAGGAAATTTACTCATGCGTGGGGCAGGGTCAATCCTTATACTTATCTTATTTCTCTCCTTTCACCCTCCCATCACATGGCTTGGCAATAACGCCCCTACTCAAGTAATCAACGCCCATATCATTTTTAATGTTTTCATTCTCCTTGCTGGAATACCGCTTTCAAAATGGGTTTTAAAATTAACCACTCAGATCGTGAATATAAGTGCAAAAAAAATGCAAGCCGACAAAACGCTCAATTTATCCGATCAAACAGCTCTTGATGACAGTGTTCTTGATCGCCCAACTCTCGCCCTCTCGAATGTCATGCGTGAAGTCATTCATATTTGTGATCTTGTAGACATCATGCTAGAAAAAATTATGGGACTTTATGAAAAGCCTGATCCCAATATTATTCGTGAACTCAACCAACTCAACACCATATTGGACAAAAAACATATCGCCATCAAACTTTATCTTGCCCGATTAGCGGGACAAAAATTATCTGACGAAGAAGCTCTTCAAACGCAAGAACTTCTAGGCGCCTGTATAAAATTAGACCAAGCAGGCGATATCATTATTCATAATATGTTGATGCTGGTTAAAAAGAAACAACAAAAAGGTTTACAGTTCAGCAGCGAGGGCTGGAGTGACCTCCTTCGTTTCCACGCCATTGTACTAGCCAACGCGCATATAGCATTTAACGTTCTCGTCTCACGTGATACACACACTGCACACCTATTGGTACAAAAAAAAGATCAGCTACGAAACTTAGAAAAAGAGATGAGTTTAAAACATTTTAAACGTCTGCGTGAAGGGGATCTCAAAAATGTAGAATCATCCAGTCTTCATCTCGACACTGTACGCGACCTTAAACAAATCAACTCTCTTTTGACCTCAATGATCTACCCCATTTTAGAAGAACAGGGACTTCTTCAAAGTTCTCGTCTACGCAACCCTGCTGAAGAACAAGCAGAAAAAACTTAAACTTTTCAAATAACTTGAATAAAACACACATCACATCGATTATTCAATTTTGAATATGGTCAAGATATTGATCTAATCAATAATATCTTATTATTCGATAATTTAAATGAGCTTTCTTCATCGTAAGTTTCTTTCATTTAAAATCTATTCATGATGATTTGCTCAAAGTCATTTGCTTGCACATTACAAACAAAGCAGCATGTAGAATAGAACTCTTGAAGAAAGATGTAAAAATGCCTAACCATCTCAAAGCCAAGACTGTTAAACACATAAAGAGTAGGTCAAGAGTATGATAGTTCCAACCTAAACCCGCCTTGTAAAAAGGGAACCGCTTCACAGTAGCAGCGAAACAGAAATACTCTATAAGAAATACAAAACCCCACAAAAATGCAACATTTATATCAAGATTGGTAGAGGTTCAACCTATACAGCCATGCTATAACGTATCAACGAAACAGTTTTCATTTCAAACATCATTGATATCAATTGGCAAGCTCCAAACTTTTAAATATCCATTTTACTTATTGCTTTAATCACAATTGTTTTTTTAATTTAAGAGAGAGATTTAAAAAGCTTATAAATACACTTTATGAGTTCTTAGAACATTTCTACTAATATTTTCTTCTTTTATTCATATTTATCAATTAATTAATTTATTTATAAATTAAAATATGTTGTATATTTATACTTATTAAGTATTATTATTATATAAATGTGAATATTATTTTTATATAAAGGAAAGTAATAAGTAAAATATCTAAAAGAAATATCCTTTCCACTGGTAAAAAAAGGAATAAACCTTGATTTTTACAAAGTTTACTCTAGTTACAATTTAAATTCAGGCAAAGGAGGGTATCATGGAAAATGCAAACATCGGTTGGATTGCTGCTATTATTATCGGCGGGATTGCAGGTTGGGCAGCACAGTATATTATGAAAAGCCAAACAGGAATATTGTTAAATATTATCTTAGGAATTATTGGCGCTGCGCTAGCAAGCTTTCTTTTTAGTCTTTTAGGTGTAAGTTTTGCTGGTTGGCTTGGCTATCTTATTTCAGGTTTTATAGGAGCCTGTATTCTTATATGGATAGGACAAAAAATTCGATCATAGAGTATTTATTTTTTACACCTTTTGGAATTCAATACAAAACTAGGAAACAACGAGCAGAGTTTGAAATATTTTCTTGTAACTTGGTGTTACCAATTTTGATATGATGGTGAGATGCTTAAGCTGCGATTTTAGGCATACACCATCACCGTATTATAAAACGAAATGCAGTAAAGAACTTTATAACGCACCATTTCATACCTATATAAACTTACGCATATCAGGAGAGATATGTTGCGTTATTTTAACGAAATACGAACTGATTTATGTACCACGTGCGCAAATCCAGCTTATCTCACTGTAATAACAATTCATAAGGTTACAAAAATCACTAACGATGATTAAAAATTCTACCGTATAATGCTTAACACCTATACACTCTATCAACAACACCCTTTTTACCAAGAAAACTCGAAGAGCTTTTTTGCATCTTAAGAAATAAAGAGAGACGGCAAGAATAAAATGATAAATATTTTTTCTAATCTATGAAATAAAATAGTATCTAAAATAAATATAAAAATTAAATTATAATTTGTTTTTTAAATTTATTTTTAATAATAAAAATATATAATTAAAAATTAATAATATTAATGCAAATTTATTATAAAATTAATACACATTATGTGATGTAATATTTCAAAATTTTAATAATATAATATATTTTGCAAAAATATATGCATTACTATAAACTTCTTGATTATAAAGAATACGATCTCCTTTACATCTCAATTCAAAAGATTTGAATATCTCTTCTCTTTCTAAAGTATAAAATAAAGTTTTGTTCCTCTTAAAATTTCCTCTTTATATCATCTTGCATAGATGAATTTTTAGCTCTTCTTTATATGCGTTACAAACGAATTTTAAAGCACGAAACATTTTTCCCATTGCTCTCATGCGATAAAGAAATTTCCGTAATGCATTGTGAAAGCACCTTGAACAAAACATAATACTTTATTTTACTTTTTTAAATGAAAATAATCCTATAATATATACTTCCTGCATATCTTCTTTTAAAGACCTTTGCTTTCGATTTTCCCTTTGATATCTTCCTGTTAAAATCTTGCTGCTTTTATACTCCTTGTATTACAATAGAGCTATCTATTTAACCCAACATAACATATGGAATAAGACTTTAGCTGTGGAGTAAAACGATGTCTGATCTTGAAGATTCCATCTTACCACCTCTAAAGTGGTTCTCTGATCAAAATCCTCCAATACCAGAAAATGTTCGCGATTGGCTCATGGAATCGGGCTCAATGACGCTTCGATTAAAGAAATATTGTACCTGCCTCCAAGTTCAACCACAACGCGAATGTTTTATTACGCGAGATAAATTAACAGAAGAAGCAGAGCATCTCCCCGAAAATGCGCGTTATTGGCTACGCGAAGTCATATTAATGGGAGATAATAAACCTTGGCTCCTTGGACGCACTGTAATTCCACAAGAAACCCTCCTACACAATCAAGCCTTGATGCATTTGGGAACTGTACCTCTAGGACATTATTTATTTAACAATGACAAATTAACCCGCGATTACATTCATATTGGTCAACAAGGTGCGCTATGGGCACGCCGTTCCCGTTTGCGGTTAACGGGTAAGCCATTGTTGCTAACTGAACTATTTTTAACAGATTCACCACTGTATCCCCACAAATAGAGGTTACTCATTTTATTCTGCATAACTTATAGATTTCATATAGCTTATAAGGGATTTAATCAGAGAAAAGAATTTCAAAATCATCTCAAGAACACATTAAAAACAAAGACTTCTTTTCAAAATATCCTTTTATTTCATCAACTCAGCTTAAAAAATCTCTTCCCTAGAAAAAACGTTCTAAAATTCTGATTTTCTTATCATTAAAACCAGCACTTGAATTAAAAAGATACACACCATATTGATAAAACCATCTACGTTTAAATTTTTTGCTGAATAATCACTACTCTAAATACGGTAACTCTTTATCAAACAAATGCTTTGAAACAGCAAAAAAGACAATAATACACTCCCCAAAATTGGAAATCTGTATCAATTAGCTTAATCATTCTGTTTTAAAATTTTTAACAGTGCTGACAATAGATCTTTTTAAAAAAGTAAAAACTCTATAATCTTTTTGTTTTTTAATGGTCTAACAGCTTTGAAGAACAGAAAAATATAATACTTAAAAGAATGTTTATTGCTCTATAAGAGCCAAAAAAATTTCGTTGATATCAAAAAGTTATTTTTTTGATAATAGTATGTAAGTACAAGATAAATGACATTTATCAACATCCTACTGATTTACAAAGGCGACGCACAATAAAAAACATTTTCCAATCCCCTTGAATTAACAAGATCTATTGCAATTTTTGACGAAGACTATTGCACACTTTAGAAAAATTCATTTGCCCCGCATACCGTTCCTTAAGCCATGCCATCACCTTACCGATATCGCGTAATTTTTCTGCCTTTGTTTGTGCCAAAGCTTCACAAAGAACCTGTTCTACTTCCATCTCCTTAAGTTGATAGGGAAGAAATTCACGAATAACTTCTATTTCTGCTTGTCCTCTCTCTGCCAATTCCAAGCAACCAGACTCTTTATAGGCTCGCATCAATTCTTCACGCTGTTGAAGCATTTTAGTGAAAACAGACTGTATCTGCTGATCATCCACTTCTAGCTTCCCTTCATCATAATAAAGAATATCACGATCCCTAACTGCAGCATTCATTAAACGAAGTGTAGCAAGACGCGCACTATCTTGCGCTTTCAAAGCAGCCCTAAGAGCCCCATCAATCTGGTTACGCAACATAAATTTATCCAATTTTTGTTCAAGAAGAAGATGCCTTTTAACCAATCTTTATCCATCTTGCAATGGAGAATAAAAAAATAATTAAGGACTCGATCTTCGAAAAGCTAAAACAAGACTTTACCTCTTCATGGAATGTACTTATACTGCCTATTTCAAGCGAAACGTTACCAGAATAATATGCACAGCATCTGCTAAAGGTATGATTTTTGTGTAAAGTTGATCATTATACCTTTCAGAGAATAAGCCATCATACCTTTAGAATAAATTGTGGATACATACTATGATACAAGCGACTTCACCCAGCCACCCTTGGAGTATCAAAAAACCGACAGCCCTCTTAGTCTTAGCAGATGGAACCGTTATTGAAGGCAAAGGAGCAGGTGCTACAGGTATAGCTGAAGCTGAAGTGTGTTTTAACACCGCCATCACAGGCTATGAAGAAATCCTCACAGACCCGTCATACACACAACAAATCGTTAATTTTACTTTTCCTCATATAGGAAATGTAGGGGCAAATAGCGAAGATATTGAAGATCTCTCTCCTCTCAATTGTCATGGTGCTGTTGGCGCTATTTTCAAAGCAGACATTACACATCCCTCAAATTATCGATCCAATGAAAATCTTCATCAATGGCTTAAAACGCGTAAAATTATTGCACTTTGTGGTATTGATACACGTGCACTCACAATTCTTATTCGTGAAAAAGGTGCACAAAATGCTGTCATTGCACACGATGCTAATGGAAACTTTGATATTCCTTCTTTAAAGAAACGTGCGCAAAAATGGCAAGGTCTCGTCAATCTTGACCTTACGAAAGACGTGACATCTCAATCATCAATGCAATGGAATGAAAAACCATGGAGTTGGAATAAAGGATACGGTACAAACAATGTGCACAATCTTCATATCATTGCAATTGACTACGGTATTAAACGTAATATTCTTCGCCTTATGGCAACACAAAAAGCACGCATTACTGTTGTGCCTGCCCACACAACTGCAAAAGAAATTCTGGCAATGAACCCTGATGGCGTTTTTCTTTCTAATGGACCAGGAGACCCCGCAGCTACGGCTCAATATGCCATTCCAACAATCAAAACATTAATTGATCATAATTTACCAATTTTTGGAATATGTCTTGGTCATCAACTTCTCGCTCTTACGGTTGGTGCAAAGACCGTGAAAATGCACCAAGGACATCATGGTGCCAACCACCCAGTTAAAGACCTTAACACTGGAAAAGTTGAGATTGTATCGATGAATCACGGTTTTGCCGTAGATTCTTCCTCTTTACCACAACATGTTCAAGAAACACATATTTCTCTCTTTGATGGTTCAAACTGTGGTATTCGAATCATTGGAAAACCTGTTTTTTCTGTTCAATATCACCCCGAAGCTTCTCCTGGACCACAAGATAGCCACTACCTCTTTCAGCATTTTAGTGATCTCATTATGAATTATAAAAAAATATCTTAAAATAAAAAGCCTCACCTTTTAACTTCTCTCCTTTAAATTATATCATCTTCCTACGCACAATTATATTATTTTTATACCTACAACTTATTGAATAAATATTCTTATTGATCATTCTAAAACTAAAAAGAGCGCACTGAATAACTTAAATTTTTCTCCCTCCTCTTCTCTTAAGGTCGTATCCATCAAAATCATTGGCTTCTCCCCCCAAGCAAGGTAAGTGTATCGATAAAAACTATTTTTAAAAAGAGTAAAGTGTCTAAACTTCAAATAAGCATTTGATTCACAATACAATTTTAAGCATTCTATTGTGCATGAGAAGCATAACTCCTCCTAAAGAATAAAAAAAAAATTAAAGTGTGAGACAATGCAACAAATCTCTACTTTTTAAAAGATATTGCCGTAGATGGTTTTGAAAACTGTAAAGCCGAATAAAAAAGTAATAGCAAAACAGAAAACATCTTTTCAATTTTACAACTTTATATTCTTCCAAAATGAGGTTTTCTTTCGATTCCAGAAGTGATGCCAACAAATATAAGCAATATTTTACTTCCAATTTGCCATATAAAATTTGGAATTGTTCATACAATACTGATACATCTAACTCAGATACGTTTTAATCTTTGTTTTCAATATGCTGCTGCATTAGCACTGGATATTAATTTGCAAGCAATAGAAAAAATACGGACTCCCCCTCTACAAACAATATCACAAAATAAAAAAATTATTTTTACTAAATGAGAAGGATATATCGATATTTTATACAACACTTTGTGAAACAAATATCACAAAAACTTTCTGCCTATAAAATGATACATTTTGTTTATCTTGTGCATTCTTTAGCAAAATAGTACGTACCAGCCCCTCTCAACAAATTAACGTACCCGCAAGACAAAAATAACTGTCGCAACAACAAGAAGAAAAAAGCCTCCAACAAAAGGAGCACCAGAAAAATAAAACAGTGCATTTTTATCTGTAAAACATTCAAAAAGAAACACATAAAAAACAGAACCAAATGTTAAACTCAACGAAATAACAGATGTCATCGCTCCTTGCAGTTCTCCTTGTACATTTGTCGGTACCTGCGCTGAAGCAATAGCACGTATAGGTGCATGAACAAGATACTCGAGCATAGTACACACACAAACCATATAAACCATCCACCCCTGCGTCGCAAATGTATAACCCAGCATAGCAACAGAGGCAAACAAAAGCCCTACTATAACAATATGCCAATCACTCCATCGTTTAGAAAAATAAGGCAAAATGAGAGCGACTACAATAAATTGGCCTATCCCAAAAACACTATAGGAGAGTCCAATAGAAAAAGAACTCCAATCATAGCGTTCTTTTGCAATGAAAGCCCAAATGCTTAACCATACAGATTCCGCAAACCAATAAAGAAAAAAGACCAATAACACCCAAAGAACCATCGGGTATTGTTTCAGATGCCAAAAAGCACCTAAGGGATTTGCCCGCTTAATATCAAAAAAGCGCCTATTCCATAAAGAAAGGGTTTCTGGAAGCATAACCCAAGAAAAAATAAAATTAATGAGTGAAAAACCAACAGCAAAATAAAACGGAATACGCGGACCAAACTGACCTAAAAAACCACCAATAAACGATCCTAAAATAAACCCCAATGCGGATGCAATGCCTAACAGACCAAAATTGCGTGTACGGGTTTTATCATCAGATATATCCGCAAGATAAGCTGTACAAGTTGCAAAACTAGCGCCACTTATCCCTGACAAAAGACGCCCGATAAATAACATAGAATAGCTCCATGCTATAGCACATATGAGATTATCAAGAGCAAAGCAAATAATAGAGAGAAGCAAAATAGGACGACGACCATAACGATCAGAGAGATTGCCAATAACAGGAGCAAACAAAAACTGCATCACTGAATAAGCTGCAAGTAATTTTCCTCTTTCTACAAAAGATGTACTGACCTCTTTTCCAGTTAATTGAGAAAAATATTCAGGCAAAACAGGACAAATGATCGCAATACAAAGAATATCTAACAATAAAGTGATGAACACTAAAATGAGCCCACGCTGAACAAATTTCGGATTGAGCATTTGGTCTTGCATAACATACACACTATTTTACGCATACAATGACTCCCCCGCTCTCTTTTAACTCCCTTTTCCTTTTAAAAGTATTCTATGCTGTATAATTTTCATATATGAAATAATAACAAATTAAAAATTACAAAAAGAGTCAAGATAAAAATATAAAATTATTTTTTACTTGATATATCATTATCAAAGTATAAAAAATATCTTTTATATTAAATGAAAAAAATACTTATGAGAATAAATCATTAACAATTAATCGTAAGACATAGAATATCAAAATAATTTGATAGATATTATGATTAATTTTATAATACATTATTACAACTTATCATACTGCTAATTTTTAAAACATCAACTCTATTAGATAAATCAATGCCATATAATAATTTAAATATTTAATAATCATCGTAAAATATATTAATACTGTAAAAACTGATTATATTTATTGAATCAATCAATATTATATGTTATTATTACATTAAAATGCTAATAAGCATGAGAAAACAGTTCTTTTAGTACGTGTTGTCCGTGAACTGTTAAATTTAAAAATGGTGTGTAAAATGCAAAAAATATCCCTATTAATTCTCACTTTAATGTTAGTGATAGGACGTGATGTCCAAAATTCTTATTCACAAGAGGGGGGGATAGAAAATAAAATAGAAACACAACAAACAACCAGCGTAGAGCTAGATCCCTATACTTTAAATAAATTAAATGCTCTTCTCAAAAAACGTTCAGAAATAAATGATCACGAAAAAGGAGCCGTGATTGACTTTCTTTCTGAAGCTTTTTTAGGAACACCTTACAAAGCTAATATGTTACATGGCTCAGAAAATACACCAGAAAAACTGATTATTGATTTTAGAAGCTTAGATAACTTCACTTGTATGGATTATGTTGAAGCATTGCGCAAATCAACATCCCAAACAGAATTCATAAATAACGTCATAAAAACGCGTTATATTAACGGTAATGTTGATTTTTTAAATCGGAAACATTTTTTTACGGATTGGGCTTATAGAGAATATAAACTCGCCACTGATATTACCGCTGAAATAAGTCCCCATGCGGTAAAAATAGAAAAATATCTCAACAAAAAAGCTGATGGTGAAAGCTATCTTCCTGGACTTCCAGTTGTGAAACGCACAATAACGTATATTCCAAGTAACTTTATTAATGAAGAGGTTATAAGCCGTTTAAAATCAGGGGATTTCATTGGTATTTATGCAAAACTTGCTGGATTGGATGTAACACATGTGAGTTTCTTTATCATGACAGATAAAGGGCCGATGTTACGACATGCTCCTTCACACAAAGAAAATGAAAAAGTCGTCGATACCCCTTTTATGGATTATGTTGCAAAAACACCAGGAATCGTCGTTTTAAGAGCCCTTGAATAACATCATAGCGATATGAAATAGCTTTTCTATTCTTAATAGATATACTGAAGCTATTCAGATAAACGTCTAACTTTGTATAATCTACACGGATAAAATCATATTTGAAGAATGGCGGTTATAATTACCTTTACTGACTGAAGGCTGAAGGCAAGCAAAACTCTGTTATTTCTTGTATCATACTTTCTTTTCATATGCTCGAGCTAAGAATTATCTATAGACCACCGCCATTCTAATCTTTATGAATATAAAAAATATTTTTTTGCAAGCATAAGTAAAATAAGGTATGTCATGATTATTGTCTCACAAAGTATTTTATATAAAATTTATAATTAAGCTCTATTTCCTCTCGCCCTCAAAAACAAGAGATCTATTCTTGACAGCCCCGTAAACAATACATCTTCTTAAGCCAATTTCAGCGGATAACCATTTCATGTAATTCAATTAAACGCCACCAGCAAACCTTACTGCTCGGCATTGACCGCGCACTCAAAAAATGCTTAAGAGATCAAATTTTATAGGTCTTATCTCACCACACCTTAAATGACAGTGTACGATAACAGAATAAATCTTGCCTTAAGAGACTCTGTTTAATCTTCCCCTTTATTGATGCAAAAATACAATCAACAAAAGAGCATCATCGTATTTTCAAGAGATATGAGTTGCCACACCGTAAAAAATTAATGTTCGTAACATGACAACCCATTTGAAAAAATCTTTTTATATAAAAGGGATTACCGTTGTACCGGGAGGCAATTTTGCCTCATCTTCAGGCTCGACATGAATAGAAATACGCACATTATCAAATTCTTTTTGAAGAACAGCTTCGATTTTATCACAAATTTTATGTGCTTCACCTACCGGCATTATAGCAGGTACAACCAAATGAAACTCTATAAAAGTAACCCTCCCAGCAACACGCGTCCGCAAATCATGGACCTCAAGCGCACCCGATGCATTTGCAGAAATCAGCTCACGAATCCGCATGCTTTCATTCAATTCAACGCCAACATCCATTAATCCCTGAACAGCATTTCTAATCACCTTCCAGCCCTGTAAGAGAATATTAACGGCAACGATTATCGCTAAAATTGGATCTAAAGCTCCCCATCCTCCGACAAAACCGGCAATTAAACCAATTAAAATTGCAAGCGACGTAAAAACATCAGTTATAAAATGTACTCCATCAGCTTTAAGAGCCGGTGAGCGATGGAGTTTTCCCTGCCCAATAAGAACCATTCCCCACATACAGTTTATGACAGTTGCAATAAGATGAATAACAAGCCATATTCCAGGTTTCTGCAACAATTTAACGGTAGAAAGAGCTATCCATGCTTCTCTTAAAATAACAATTGCCGCAATAATAATGAGTACCCCTTCAAGAATTGCGGAAAAATATTCCGCTTTATGATGCCCAAAGGGATGATCATGATCTGCTGGCTTCATACTCACTTTAACAGCCCACCATGCTGCCAATGACGCAAGGATATTAACGATTGATTCCAATGCATCAGAATAAAGTGCAACCGAACCTGTGATGTGATATGCCCAATATTTCAAAGCAAAAACAATACACGCAATAAAAATAGAGTATAAAGTTAAGCTTTGTATATTGATTTTTACATCCATGAACCTCATCCTTTTCTTCACGAAATAGGGAATTAATATTTTCAACCATATCATTATACTTTTTGCATAACGACGATCTTTCCTCAATATTACAGAAGCTTCATCATACAATAAACGCCTCAACTCACCATTATTATCGTAAAAACTGCTCAGTTACACGAACAGCACCAATAAATAAAGAAGAGAGAAAATAATAGAGAAAAGAGCTTTCCCAAGAGCAATCAAACACATAACCTTCATTATTAATCGTTTTCTGAATAACTTAAAGCCACCTCACTTCTCATAAACGAAAAACTTGTTTTTGCTCAAATCTATCATGATCATGCATTATTTTTCAGTCTTATGATGTGCATTATAACCCATCTATAAGCCATCTTTGCACCTTAGAAAAAATATCTTAGCACTCTACAGTAACTTTACAGGTCAACAGGATTTTAAAATATGATTTACTGAAAAATTTAGATATAAAAAGAAGAACAATGATTACCCTCAAAAAAAAAGAATCTGGGCATTGGGGACCCAGATTCTTTTCCCTTAAAAACTAAGGGCATACAGAACTTGGGAAATAGCGGGGACCCAAGACACTGCACCCGATACGAGAAAAAATATATGATTCCGTATCAGTATTTTTACATTATACCTATGGTTGCATATTGTCAATACAAATTCTACCATAAGTTTTAAAAAATATTTTTTTATCTCTTCTTTTTAAATAAAACAAATTCTAACATCTGGAAATCATAAGAAAAAAGCACTAAAAATCTCGCATGCATTTGAATATCATAACAATCAATGAAACAGATGATCCACGCCTAAAAGCCTATCATAATATCCGTGAAAAAGATCTTGTTGGACGGCAACATCAATTTATTGCTGAAGGCAAAGTAACATTGTCCGCATTACTACATTCGAAAGAGTTTTCTGCCATCTCACTGCTCATCGTAGCAAACCGTCTCTCTGGACTTCTACCGCTTTTAGAAAAAACACAGCCCCTATGTCCCATTTATTGCGTTCCACAAAAAGTTATGGATAATATCACCGGCTTCCATGTTCATCGTGGTGTTCTGGGTATTGGTAAACGAAAAATACTACCATCCTTACAAAGTTTTTTACAATATCTTCCAGAAAAAGCTTTGATTCTTGTTTTATGTGGTATCTCGAATCACGATAATATGGGATCAATTTTTCGTAATGCAGCAGCCTTTGCCAGTAATGGCATTATTGTCGACAAAACCTCATGCGATCCACTTTATCGCAAATCAATAAGAGTTTCTGCCGGCGCTGCTTTAAAAGTACCCTATACGCAAAACGCTGATATAGATGACATTATAGCTGCTCTAAACGATGAAAACTTTCATCTTTATGCACTCTCCCCTTCTGCCTCACACACTCTCAAACAAGCCAACAAAAGCAAAAGAATAGCACTTATTTTTGGAACAGAAGGCGATGGCTTACCACTCCACATACTAAAACAATCAAACACCTTACGTATTCCCATGACTGACGGTTTTGACAGCCTTAATGTTGCCACAGCCTCAGGTATTGCACTTGCTCATTTTACCAACTTTGACCACTAAAGATGATAACACTTCAAGTTATAGAACATACCTAATGTTGTATGTTATCTACCAGTCTCCAATAATATTGCCGTTCCCTAGCCTTTGAAAGCATTGATAAAAAACATTTTTACATTTTTTTCATCACTTTCCACACCCTAACCCCGCTTATGACGTGCAGAAGATATAATTTTGATGGATTCAATCATAAAACAAACTTTCAATGAGAAAATCTTCCGGAAGTCTCTCATTCAAGTTTAAGATTAAAAAATATCATTATAAATCAATTTACTATGCTTTATAAAGCTGTTGTTTTTAGTTCTGAGGAAACAGGATCTTTTGTTTCGAGATTGCATAAAACGCGCTTCAACATCATTTCAGTATCA
This sequence comes from Bartonella sp. AA9NXGY, assembly GCF_042196845.1. Classification (NCBI taxonomy): domain Bacteria; kingdom Pseudomonadati; phylum Pseudomonadota; class Alphaproteobacteria; order Hyphomicrobiales; family Bartonellaceae; genus Bartonella; species Bartonella sp. AA9NXGY. Next base: position 8,840 of record NZ_JBHIRB010000008.1, on the reverse strand, counting down.
GCTGCACGTTCTGAATGTGTTACAAATCCTCCTCCAAGAATACGCGCCTCATGACCATTTCCATCATAAAGAACGCAAGCTTGCCCTGGTGCCACACCATTTTCACATTCCAATAAATCAACAGAAAAAATACCTTCTTTATAATGTAAGCGCGCAAGGTGAGGAGGACGCGTTGAACGCACCTTTACAGCCACCTCAATACCTTGAGAAGGGAAATTATCTAACGACTCATCACCAAGCCAATTCACATCACGTAAAAAAAGCTTATGCGTTTCTAACATTTCACGCGGTCCAACAATAACACGTGCATTTTCCACATCGAGATAAACCACATAAAGCGCTTCACCCGTTGACACCCCAATACCACGACGTTGACCAACCGTATAATTAACAATTCCCGAATGTTTACCTAAAATCTTTCCATCAATATGGACAATAACGCCAGGATTAGCTGCTTCTGGACGCAGTTTTGCGATAACATCTGAATATTTTCCTTGTGGAACAAAACAAATATCCTGACTATCATGCTTATTGGCAACCACAAAGCCCATTTCTGCTGCCATTTCACGAACGCGGGCTTTTGGAAGGTCACCAAGTGGAAAACGCAAATAATCAATCTGTTCTTGTGTCGTTGCAAAGAGAAAATAACTCTGATCACGATCATTATCGAGAGGACGAAAGAGTGCTCGATGCGCTCCGTTGGAACGCGAACGAATATAATGTCCCGTAGCCAAAGCATCCGCCCCCAATTCGCGTGCCGTTGCTAATAAATCAGCAAACTTAACCGTTTGATTACATGCAATACATGGTACTGGGGTCTCTCCATGAGCATAACTTTCTGCAAAAGGATCAATAACAGCTTCGCGAAAGCGCTTTTCATAATCAAGAACATAATGCGGTATTCCTAATGTTTCTGCAACGCGGCGTGCATCCTCAATATCTTGTCCTGCACAACACGCCCCCACCCGATGCATTGCTTCCCCATGATCATAAAGCTGCAACGTAATGCCAATAACATTATACCCTTCCTTTTTCAAAAGACCTGCAACAACCGATGAATCAACCCCCCCCGACATTGCAACAACAATGCGATAATCCTCAGGTTGTCCTGGTAAATCAAGACTGTTTAAAAACATGTATTCATTCTCTATTTAATGCTCTGTTTAATGGCTAGCCATATGTTGACATTTTGATGCACGCTCTTTAGCACTTTTACACGATTGATTGTCTTTATATTATTTTTTTATCCTTTCCACAACCATAGGCATTACTTTCTTAAAAGCTGCTGCAAACAAAAAAAGAATGATAGAAATAAGGCATAATGGTAATCGTTTAGGAGAAAACCTTTTTTCTCTTTTGAAAAATCCGGTAAAATATTGCAAGAATCTCTTCTACACACTTCAACTTGAGCTTCTTTTTACATACCCAATCACTTTATTAATTTTTTCTTTCAGCGCTTTTAGCTCTTTTTTAAATTTCATGCTCTATAAACGAATCAAGTCCTTGACTAAAGGTAGAGGATACGAATGAGCAACTTGATAAAAACACAAATGAAATATGTTATTGGGCCAGATGGAAGTCCGCTTACAATTGCCGACCTACCGCCGCAAACAACACGGCGCTGGGTGATTCGTCGCAAAGCTGAAGTTGTTGCGGCTGTCAGAGGTGGATTGTTAAGTCTTGACGAAGCGTGCCACCGTTATACTTTGACCGTAGAAGAATTTCTTTCATGGCAAAGTTTAATCGATGAACACGGTTTAGCGGGATTACGAACGACCAAGATTCAACACTACAGGCATTAAGTTGCCATTGATTAATAACATAAAGCAATCTATAAAACAGCCAAACTTGATAAAAGTTTGGCTGTTTTATACTATATCCAAAAGATAAACCTGAAAGAATGGATTTTTCAATAATTGCTTTTATCATCCAGCCATTAAATTAGCCAACCATTGAATTAGATTGAATCAAAATATCCTTATCATCCGCAGCAATCTTCTTTTCTCGTGCTTCCAAAAGCTGTGCACGTTGCAGCTCTGTATTAGCTTCATGGAGAGCAATTTCAGCATTTGTTTTTTGAAGTTCTAAATCACGAATTGAATTGATCAGATTATCACGTCTTTGCCGCGCTGCACGCGCAAAAGCAGAATAAGCAAAATGGTGAACATCATTGTTTCCAGATTTACGTTCTTCATGAGTAATCTGTGCTTCCAACTCTAACACCATTCGTTCAAATTCTGCGATCATCATCTCAAGCTGTGCAATTTCACGGCGCTTTCCACGCACTTGAAACATCCTCAATCGCACCATATTTTCTCGTGGCTTCATACTCACTACTCCTTGATTGCGCCAACTCAAAACTCGCATTCACACCCAATAAATATCTTTTAGTTATATATCTATCCGACAAAAACAGTCTATTAACTTGAAATTATAATAATTTTTGCCTTGCATTAAAGCATCTGAAAATACAATCTGCTTTAAAGAGCAATAACTATTTCTTTAACTTTTCCCCCATTATAAACTGAAGAGGTTTAAAGCTCAGTAAATAAACACTGAAATTATAAAAAAGTAATTTATAAAGCTCTTTTACAAATTTTTTTAAGTTAAAGTTTATAGAAAAAGCCCTCCTTTTTTATTATGTTAAAAAATATAGGATTTTTCTAAAATAATTTTGTAGCCTCTTTCAAAAATAAAAATATTTTGTTAACCACTATCATGGATAGTGGGGAATTTAGTAGTGATTGTTACGCGTACTACTGAAATGTTCATAAACGCTTTGTTATAAGTGTTTGATTTAATGAATTGTTTTTATAACAGTGGTTTTGCTAACTGATATAAAATAGAAATGCTCCTTATGATTCGTGAAGGAGCAAAGTGAGGGATCTAAAATGCGCGTATTATTAATTGAAGATGATAGAGCAGTTACTCAAAGCATTGAGTTGATGTTAAAGTCGGCTAACTTTAATGTTTATATCACTGATCTGGGTGAAGAAGGTATCGATTTAGGAAAACTCTATGATTATGATATCATTTTGCTTGATCTGAATTTGCCTGACATGTCAGGGTATGATGTCTTGCGGACTCTAAGGTTGGCAAAAATAAAAACTCCTGTCCTAATCCTCTCTGGTATGAATGCCATTGAAGATAAGGTTCGTGGTTTTGGCTTTGGAGCAGACGACTATATGACGAAGCCTTTTCATAAGGATGAGCTCATTGCACGTATCCATGCAGTTGTTCGTCGTTCAAAAGGACATGCACAATCGGTTATTGTTACCGGAGATCTCACCGTTAACCTTGACACAAAAACTGTCGAAGTTGCAGGGCGCCCTGTTCACTTAACCGGTAAAGAATACCAAATGTTAGAGCTTCTCTCTTTACGCAAAGGTACCACCCTTACCAAGGAAATGTTTCTCAATCATCTCTATGGTGGAATGGATGAACCAGAACTAAAGATTATCGATGTTTTTATTTGTAAATTGCGGAAAAAATTGGAAGCAGTCTCTTCCAGTGTAAATTACATTGATACAGTTTGGGGACGTGGTTATGTATTACGTGATCCAGTTGAAGAGAACGTACGAAAAACCGCTTAAGCAGTGAACATGCACATTGTAAAATCTCGGAGTGTAGCGGGCCGAGATTTTTTCCCGAGATCTTTTCTCTATTAAAAGTAGAGAACTCGCGCACTAAAAATCTCATATAGAAAGCGCTTAAAGCTTAAGAAGTAACCACACCCAATTTACACATATAACCTTATCGCTCATAAGTTCAATCGAAACCACTTTTCCCAACACAGCTTAAGCGCTTCTCTCTTATTCAAAGCTTTTTTACACTTTCTAAAACAATACAACCATCACTTTCATCAATATTTATTTTCATCTCTGTCATCTGAGCAAGTAACATTGTGTAATAAAATTGGATGACATGTGCATCAATAAGCTCTTCTTGAACTTCTCCACGGAATAACGCAAGAAAATGAGGGGGTATACGGAGAGTTCTACCGAAAACCTCAAATCGAAAAGAACGTTTATTTTCTTCTTGCAAAATCATAACAACAATTTCACCACCACGAGAAACTGTTGCGTTTGCAATCAATAATAAATTAAGCAAAAGTTTAACTTCATCTTTTTCTAACAATAAAGAAGAAGCTTGCCATTTTAAAGTTGCTTTTTCTTCTTTCATATATTGTTGAGCAACCTGCTCTGCAGTCCGTGTATCTATTTGTCCTCCACTTGCACCAGCAAAACCAAAAGCCAATCGCGCAAATTGTAGACGTGCAGCAGCACTCGCAACGGATAAACGCACCAATTGTAAAGCATCTTCTTCAGCTCCTCCTTCATCATAAAGCTCCATTGCATTTTGAATAGCCCCCACAGGTGAAATAAAATCATGGCAAATACGACTACAAAGCAAAGCAGCAAGATCCATAGGCTTCAAAGAAATATCTAACGTCATAATGATTGAAAACTCCTAGATTCAAAAAAACAAACTTTATTTTAAAGAAAAACTCTTAACATCTGATGCATAATAGGAAACATTAACAATCATGCTAAAAAATTCAGAAATAAATTCAAGAATTTAAATAACCTTATATCTTATTTTTTATTTGAATAGGATGAAAATTCTAATATTATCTTTTTGTTTATCACTAATAAAAGGAGAAAACTCCATGGCTCTCTCTCTGCTCAAATACTGGTACAAAAATATTATATCTTTAATCTTCCTTTTATTCATCACCATAAACACTACACAAGCTCGACTAAAACCAATAGAGCAAAACGAACCTCATTATTCACTCCAAGAAATTATTGATTCTGGTCATATTTTTTTTGGAAAAACAGCCAGTGGTCTGGCTGTTGCAATTCAAAATATTTTTTCAAAATATGGTTATCCCAATGCCTATATTTTAGGAGAAGAAGCTTCTGGTGCCTTTTTTGCTGGATTAACCTATGGCGAAGGAATGGTTTTTACCAAAAGCTATGGTCAACATAAAGTTTTTTGGCAAGGTCCCTCAGTAGGATGGGATTTTGGCGGCCAAGGCTCCCGTTTAATGATCTTAGTTTACAATCTTAGTGGCATAAATAATTTATGGAGACGCTATGGTGGTATTTCAGGTTCGGCCTATTTAATTGCAGGTGTTGGTTTTCATGTCCTAAAATACCATAATACCTTGTTAATCCCAATACGTACAGGAGTCGGCGCACGCCTTGGTATCAATATAGGATATTTAAAATTAACACATAGACCGACATGGAATCCGTTTTAAACGGTTTCTTATTTGAAAAGGGGTATTATGCTTATTCAATCATTTCTTTTTTTTATACTTGGAGTTGCTTTCACTTCCTGGTTACTGGTGCTTTTATCTCCTTTTATTTGGCGTAAAGCCGTTCATTTTGCGTATAAAGATGTTTGTGCGAAAATGCCATTATCACTCGCGGAAATAGAAGCAAATCACGATTTTCTTCGTGCACAACATGCTGTAGAATTAGCAAACAACCAACAAAAGTACGAATTTTTGCAAAAAAAATATGTCCAACAAAAAATACAACTGAGCCAAGTAACAGAACAATTTTATCGGCTATGCCTCCCCACAAAAGATACTCTCACCAAAGAAGCGATAGCAATCAAACAAAATATCGCCACACTACACACTTCCAAAGGAAAGACAAATGATGCGTGAAAAAGTCGCACACTATCAGCAACGCTTACAAAAAATCCAAACTCATGAGCTGGACACGACTGCTAACCACCAATTGCTAGAAGAACTCCGAGAAGAAACAAAAGAACTTGCAGCAACATTGGCGGCTCAAATAGCACTACAAGAGGGGAATACATCACCCATCAACACATTGATTCAAAAATCCAAAAGCAAAAATGACCTAGCATCACGTATTCGCCAAAAAATAACTTTTCTCTCCAAAAGCCCTGTTAAATAAGTTATCTTTTAAAACACCTTAAATGAAGAGTAAAATCAACAAAGGTTCATTGTAACTTTCATAACCCAAATCCTTTTTACTAAACGTGACTTTTTTGCTAAGCTAAAGGACAAAGTTTCTTAGCCCATACGGTTCTGTTAAAAAATATCTTCTTGTCTAGAAGCTTCACTTTCTAATCATATCACCGCTCTAAAGGACAACATTTCATAGGTCCTAGAAAGGAAATAATACCAAAATATTGGCCACACACTTTAACAAAAAATACCTTCTAAGATGGATCACCAATAGAGATTTGACCATAATTTTAAGGATAAAAACACGCTCTCAAGAGTGATAAAAATCTCTTATTTTTTTGATAATCATATCCTGATCCGTTTGTGTCAAGTAAGGATGCATTGGTAAACTTAAGACACACTCTCCTAAAGACTCTGAAACAGAAAGGGAATCTTTTACATAAGGGAAGTGTTTATAAGCTGGCTGTTGATGTAAAGGAGTTTTATAATAAATCATTGTAGGGATAGAATTTTTTTGTAAAAAATCTTTTAATTTATCCCGTTCTTTTACCTTAATCGTATATTGTGCATAAGCAGAACGAATATTTTCTCCTATTTCTGGAACTGTAACAATATCTCTTAAGCCATTGGAATAGCGTTGAGCAATTTCTACACGCTTTTCCATTTCATCTTCAAAAATCGCAAACTTTTCTAGTAAAATTGCAGCCTGAATGCTATCTAGGCGCGAATTCATACCAATACGTACATTGTCATATTGCGTTTCACCTTTACCATGAAACAAAATAGAGCGTAAAAGTTCTGCAAAATGATCATCATTGGTCATCATAGCGCCTCCATCACCATAACATCCTAATGGTTTTGCAGGATAAAAACTTGTAGCAGCCACATCACCAAAAGCACCACACATAGTATTACCGCTTCTCCCCCCCATAGATTGAGCAGCATCTTCAATTACAAAAAGATTTTCCTTTGCAGCCACTTGAGCAATTTGCACATAGTCAGCAGAAAGTCCAAATAAATCAACGGCAATAATAGCTTTTGGCTTTAGACGTCCCTCTTTTTTTACCATTTCGATAGCGTGAGAAAGTTTTTCAACATCAATATTGAATGTATCAGGTAAAACATCAACAAAAACAGGTTTAGCCCCCACCAAAGCAACCACTTCAGCCGTTGCTGAAAATGTAAAACTAGGACAAAAAACAGCATCGCCTGGACCAATATTTTTAGCCATAAGAGGCATCTTCAAAGCATCTGTTCCATTAGCACATGCAATCACATGTTTAACGCCAAGATATTCTGCCAATTTCTCTTCAAATTCTGTTACTTTTGGCCCCAAAATATACTTACCACTAGCGACTACATGCGCAATTGCAGAATTAATTTTATCTTCAATACGCGCACGCTGCGCCCCAAGGTCGATGAATTGCATATTAACTCCATTGATCATCACAAGAATGCAAAAGCGCTACCTATCTCTTTTATCTATCATAATTGACATCAGCAGCTGTTAAAATCCGTAAAACAGCAACAGCATCATCACCATTTGTACGAGGTGATTGACGCGTTTCAATACAATGAAGGAAATGCCGTAATTCGCAAGTAAGCGGCAAATCTTCACAAACATCAATGTAATTCAGCTCATCCATGCTAAAAGCCCACTCTTGATTTTCTTTCCAAACGGCAAAATGGTGCATTGCCAATTTACGACTCCACGGTTCCATATCATCAAAAACGAGTATAGCCTTTGTTCCAACAACAGTTAAACGCCTCTCACGATAAGAACTCAAGCGTGAAGTAAAAAGATGACTACGCACACCATTTGGAAAAATCATATGAATATGAGAAAAATCAGAAATCTGATCAACGACAGCAGCCCCCTCACCGCGAATTTCGGAAGGTTCACATCCTGTCAACGCCAAAATCATTGAAAGATCATGAGGGGCAAGATCCCATAAAGCATCACTGTGTGTGTGAAATTTTCCAAAGCCTAATCTATGAGAATAAATATATCGCACATCTCCCACATCTCCGTTTTTCACCAATTCACACATTTTTTCAAAAGCTGGATGAAAACGCAAAATATGGCCCACCATAAAAACTCGCTCATAGGCCTCAGCCTCCTGAACTTGGCGTTTAGCATCAGAAACATTCAAGGCTATTGGTTTTTCCACCAAAACATCTTTACCATTTTTAACAGCACGGAGCACATTTTGCGTATGCAATTGTGGCGGCAACGCTAATACCAGCGCATCAATATCTCGATGAGTAAAAAGATCATCTGGTGTAACAACCTCTACACCATACAGTGTTGCAAAACTAGCAGCACGATCATTATCAATATCAGAAACTGCTGCTAAAGCCCCGAGAGAGTGGAGTGTCCGTATATGATTTTCACCCCAATGACCGCATCCTAAAACCGCTACACGTGGCACCATTTTCATGCCTTACCTTACTTTATCATATGAAAATTACACTTTTACATATCGAGGATAAAATAGAATGACAAGAGAAAAGCTTAAAAACGATGCTTGACATCTTACTATTCTACCCCTTATATCCGCAAAAGATGTAATTATTGACAATTATGATTGCTTATTTTGGCGGAGTAGCTCAGTAGGTTAGAGCAGAGGAATCATAATCCTTGTGTCGGGGGTTCAAATCCCTCCTCCGCTACCATTACTTTTTTGTTGTGTGTGTAGCTTACTGTAGCTTGCCAGTTGTAGCTTGCCAGCAGGTTTTGTATATTTTGACACTAGGTTTTGTACCAATTTATTTTTTCTCAAAGAGTTTTTAAGGGGTTCTCAAAGGGTCTTTGTAGCTTGCCAGCAGGTTTTGTATAATTTGCCACTAGGTTTTGTACCAATTTATTTTTTTTCAAAGAGTTTTTAAG
>NZ_JBHIRB010000007.1:0-116675 GCF_042196845.1 Bartonella sp. AA9NXGY | reverse complement strand
AAAATGATGTCTCGCTTGATGAAGTGGATAGCATTTTTTCTTTTTTTGCTTATCCTCGATTTTGCACGCCTCATGGATGCGTTAGATAATGTCATTGCACATTTAAAGCAGTGGTTTTCAAAGAATTAGTCTCACTAAATTTATCCTTAAAATATGAAAAAATGATTAGGCTTGCAAAAGCTTGAGGGAATGAACTTCGCTTATGAAAAAGGAAAGTTTTACACAAACGCTGTTTGCGTGGATGGGTGGTAAACACTATCTGCGTAAGAAAATTATACCGATTTTAAATAATATTGACCATGAAACCTATGTTGAACCATTTTTAGGCTCTGGTGTTATTTTCCTAAATAAAAGACCAGCAAAATATTCCGTGATTAATGATTTGAATGGAGAGATCACGAATCTGTTTCAATGCGTTCAAAACCATTTTGATGATTTAGCCAAACGATTGGAGTAGTTTGTTTGTTCAAGACAGTTGTTTTTTGACCTTGCTGCGATTGACCCAGAAGAGCTCTCCAAAGTTGAAAGAGCCGCACGGTTTTTATTTCTCCAGCGTTGTGTGATGTATGGGAAAAAAGAGTATGTCTCTTTTAGCTTTGGAAGAAAAAAGCCTATAGCATTTAATCCCGAAAAGCTTTTAGCGAGGATGAAACGTGTTAGACAGAAGCTTCTTGATACGACGATTTTAAATTTGTCGTGGGAGCGGGCTATCGAGCTATTTGATGCACCCGACAGTTTATTTTACCTAGACCCTCCTTATCTTGTAAAGAAGAAGTGCTATAGCTCTGGGAATTTTGTTGAAGATGATTTTGTAAGTATGGCAAAAGTTCTCAAAAGTATTCAAGGCAAATTTGTCTTGAGTCTGAATGATTGTGATGCGGTTCGAGAGATCTTTAAGGATTTTGACTTTTTAGAATTAGAGACCCTTTGAACCTCTGGTTTTGCTAAAAAATCACTCCGAAAAGAACTCTTGATTCGCAATAATTGAAGAAAATCATAAAAAGATTTGTTAGAATCAGAAGAAAATATTTCTTCTCTAATAGGACTTTTTTTGATGCTTACACCATTTGGTAAAACCTTACGCAAACTTCGCATTGATCATTCAGAACGCCTTTAGATATGGCTAAAAAATTAGACATATCTGTAGCATTTTTATCTTCTGTCGAGATTGGCAAAAAATCTGTTCCTGTAGGACTGGAGAAAAGGATCATAGAGCTTTATGGTTTAGATAAAGAGAAGGCTTCTCTCTTAAGGAAAGCAGCTTATGCTTGTCGCAAAAGTTTTACAATCAAGACTTCTGATCCGTTGAGGCGTGAAGCTGTTGGTGAGTTTGTTAGAAATTTAGAGAATTTTTCACAACAAACCTTAGCAGAATTAAAAGACCTTCTTGAGAAAGTTTGCAAAAAAAGAGGCGTCCTATAGAGATAGGTTAAAAAATCCTATTCCCTAACTTTTATTTACGCGTCCCTCACTGTAAAAAATATATGGAAAATCAATAAATCATTTTGGATAAAAAAGAGCATGGTGCCCCCAGAGAGACTCGAACTCCCGACCCCCTGATTACAAATCAGGTGCTCTACCAACTGAGCTATAAGGGCGTAACCATGTAGGAGTTAGCACAAACTAACAAAAAGGAAAACAGAAAATTATTAAATTTTATGTATATTAAAAGAAAACTATATAAAAAATAACCAATTTATTTCCTTTTTCCACTTTTTACAGCAAGGTTGGAACTATCCTTATGTTGATATCTTATAGAATCTTTTATAAGAATGCACCGTTTTGCTATCGAATTACGAATCTGAAGACTTTGATTGATGAGCAAGGTAATTTTCTAGCCAGTGAATATTATAATTACCATCAGCAACATCTTGATTATTAATAAGATCGCGAAAAAGAGGCAGTGTAGTTTTTATCCCATCGACGACAAATTCATCTAAAGCACGCCGTAAACGCATCATACATTCTAAACGGGTACGTCCATGAACAATCAGCTTTCCAATCATGCTATCATAGTAAGGAGGAATGCGATAACCTGAATAAGCGCCTGAATCAACACGAATCCCTAAACCTCCAGGTGTATGAAAATGTGTAATGGTTCCAGGTGATGGCGTAAAGTTAATAGGATCTTCTGCATTAATACGGCATTCAATGGCATGACCAGAAAAACAGACTTCATCTTGTGTCACTGAAAGTTTACAGCCTGATGCAATATGGATTTGTTCGTGGACTAAATCTATACCTGTAATTGCTTCAGTTACAGGATGCTCGACTTGTAAACGTGTATTCATTTCAATAAAATAAAATTCGCCATTTTCATAAAGAAATTCAATAGTACCAGCTCCACGATATCCAAGTTGGGCACAAGCATTTGCAACAATATTTCCAATTTTTTTCCGTTCAGTTTCATTAAGTGCAGGTGACGTAGCTTCTTCCCATACTTTTTGATGCCGTCGTTGAAGTGAACAATCGCGTTCTCCTAAATGAATAGCATTTCCCGCACCATCACCTATGACTTGAATTTCAATATGACGGGGTTTTTCTAAATATTTTTCTATGTAAACAGCATTATCACCAAAAGCAGCTTTCGCTTCTGAACGCGTTGTTTTGAGAGCTATAGAAAATTCTTGTTCAGAATGAACGACTTTCATACCACGTCCGCCACCACCGGCAGAAGCTTTTATAATAACTGGATAACCAATTTCACGAGCAGTGCGTAAAGCATCTGATTCTTCAGTGACTGCTCCATCTGAACCTGGAACTACAGGAATACCAAGTTTTTTGGCGGTTTTCTTTGCTTCGATTTTATCGCCCATGATGCGGATATGAGTAGCTGTTGGACCGATGAATGTAATATCATGGGCTTCTAGAACATCTGCAAATTTTGCATTTTCAGAAAGAAAGCCATAACCTGGATGAACAGCATCCGCTCCTGTAATTTCACAAGCAGCAATAATTTGCTGAATACTCAAATAAGAATCACGAGCGGGAGGAGGGCCAATACAAACACTTTCGTCAGCAAGACGAACATGCATTGCATCTGCATCAGCGGTAGAGTGAACAGCCACGGTTTTTATGCCAAGTTCTTTACATGCACGTAAAACGCGAAGAGCAATTTCTCCTCGATTAGCAATGAGGATTTTTCGAATCATGTTTGCCCCTCGCTTTATTCAACAATAATAAGTGGTTCACCAAATTCAACAGGTTGACCATCTTTGACAAGAACAGTGGTTACCGTACCGGAGCGCGGTGATGAAATTTGATTCATTGTTTTCATGGCTTCAATAATAAGTAATGTCTCCCCTTCAGAAACATTTTGTCCTACTTCTACAAAAGGTTGTGCGCCTGGTGAGGGTGCAAGATAAGCTGTTCCAACCATTGGAGAGGTTATTGTGTTTTTTGATTTATCTTCTTGGATAAATTGTATAGGAGATTCAGCTGTTGGAACTGGAGAAGATGTTACAGAAAAAGTAGGAGTAGAAACAGGGGCATAGATTGCTTGCTCAGAAGAAGTTAAGGTATTTTGGCGTGAGACACAAATACGAAGCTCCCCTTGTTCAACTTCAATGTTCGTTAAATTTGTATCATTCAAAATTTCAGCAAGATCACGAATAATTTTCGTATCAATTGCGGTTTTTGCCGAATCCATTTTTTTTGTTGCCATTTTATTTCTAACTCCTTGATCAATGAAGATCGTCATTATCTCATTTTATGACCGAATCTCATTTTATGACCGAATATCTCTAGATTAGGGATGACATCTTTTGAGGCTTTAAAGATTTTTATTTCCTTTAAATCATTATACTTTGCAATTTAAAACTTGTATCTGCTTTACGTAAAATTGCACTTATAAGCCTGTTATCAAAAAAGAGAAAGCATAAAATTACCTCATTTACAGTATTCTTCCTAAAACGGATCAGGTATTCACTGTGTATTATCTATCGCTTGTTTTAGAATATCTTGTCTGGCTGCGCCGATGAATATTTTATTACCAATGATGTAAGAAGGTGTTCCCGTAATATGAAGTGCAGAGGCAATTTGAATGTTTTCTTTAAAAGCGTTTTGCAGAGTGGGATCTTTTATTGCATTATGTAGTTTTTTTTCATCTGCTCCTAATGAAACAGCTATTTTTATAGCTTTAGCTTCATTTGCACGCCCTTGATGCATTAAAAGCTTTTTATGAAACTGAGGATATTTTTCTGGAAATTGTTTTCGAAATGCATAGGCAACGGTATGAGCCGCCATAGAATCAGATCCCAAAATCGGTAAATCCTTGATAATAACCCGTAGATCTGGATATTCTTTTATCAAGCTTTCTATATCTGAATAGGCACTTTTACAAAATCTGCAATTGTAATCAAAAAAATCAACAAGTATTTTTTTACCATTTGGATTCCCCAAAACAGCGTCATGAGGAGAGTGAAAAATTTCCTTTTCTAATGAATGAATGACAGAAGTTTGTTTTTGGTTTTCGTATTCATTCTGTTTTTCCAGCTTATCTTGAAGAATAAGCTGCATTTCAATCATAATTTCTGGATGAGTAAGAAGATACTCTCTGACGATTTGTTGAATATGATGAGAATCAGTATGTGGTATCATTTTTTCTTTAAGCTTAGATAAAAAGCTAGAATCTTCCAAAAGTTGTGATTTAAGCTTTTCTAAGCTTAAATCATTTGCTGTTTTTGAGTGTGATGTTGCGTTTGATAAAGAAGGTAAAAAGATTAAAATACTCGACATAACTATGACTAAAATTTTTGAAAAAAGTATTATTTTCGAGTTTTGAGAGTGATAATTCATTTGTATACCTTCACATTTTTTAGGGTGTCATTGAGTGAACTATATGAAAAGCGCTATCTATGTGCAATGAAGCATTTAGTTATAGTGTATCTTTAAGAATGAGAAAAAACATCAATTTTTCTCTAAAAAGATTTCATATGATAAACCTTGTCTTGGTAAGGATTATGTTTTGTAAAAGATAAAAAAAATCTCTTTAATTTGTCAAATGTTGTTTTGATGTATAAGGGTATCAAAAGCTTTTTGTGCATGTTTATTTTAGGAAAAAGTACGTTGATAATACAATGAAGAACACTTGTATTATTTTTTCCTGTTGATTTATTGAGTACTGAGAAACAAAATAAAATAATGAAAAGTGAAATTATGAAAACCACAACACATTATGAGCTGTTTATCATTGGAGGAGGGATAAACGGCTGTGGATTGGCAAGAGATGCAGCAGGACGCGGATTTAAAGTGGGATTGGCTGAAATGAACGATCTTGCATCTGGGACCTCAAGTGCGTCAACAAAGCTTATTCATGGTGGGCTTCGTTATCTTGAACACTATGAGTTCAAACTTGTTCGTGAAGCATTGAAAGAACGCGAGATCATTTTACGTATGGCTCCACATATTGTGCGTCCTTTGCGTTTTCTCCTTCCTTATCATAAAGAATTGCGCCCTGCTTGGATGTTGCGTTTTGGACTTTTTATTTATGATTATTTAGGGAATTGGAATCAGAAATTGTGGCGCAGTAAAACGATTAATTTTTCAAAAAAATTTTGCTCTACACTGAAGAAAGAATATCAGAGAGGTTTTGAATATTCTGATGCAAGAGTAGATGATGCGCGTTTAGTTATTGGCAATGCTCGTGATGCAGAAAAGTGGGGAGCTGATATAAAAGTACGAACAGAAGTTCTCTCTTTAAAAAAAGAAGACAATAAATGGCGTATCTTTCTTCAAGACAAGTTAAGTAGCAAAGAATATAGTGTCACAGCTTCTTATGTCGCGAATATGACAGGTCCTTGGATTGATCATGTTTTAGCAAGCATATTAGATTGTAAAGAACATTCACCAGTACGGCTTGTTAGAGGTTCTCATATTTTGGTTCCCAAGCTTTATACTCATGATCGTGCTTATATTTTTCAAAATGGTGATGGGCGTATTATATTTGCTATTCCGTATCAAGAAGATTTTACCTTACTTGGAACAACAGATTGTAATTATCAAGGAGATCCGGCTGACGTTCATATTACTGATACAGAAATTGATTATATTTGTGCAGCAGCCAGTGAATATTTCATACAACCAGTGTTGCCTGAAACGATTGTCTGGTCTTACTCGGGAGTTCGTCCACTCTATGATGATGGAGCTTCAAAAGAACAAGAAATTACGCGCGATTATGTTTTAAAAGAAATGGGAACAGGAACGACACCAAAGATACTTAATCTTTATGGTGGAAAGATTACAACTTATCGTAAGTTGGCTGAAGATGCGATGAAATTTGTTGAAAAAGAGCTTGGTAAAAAGGGAGCATCATGGACGGCTAAGGCAGTACTTCCAGGGGGTGATTTTCCCTATAACAAATTAGATACAATCGAAAATAGGATTGCTCTTTTAATGCCAGATTTAGATGCTTTTACACATCGCAGGCTTGCACGCTCCTACGGTACGGAAGCATTGGTGATCTTTGCACATGGTAAGGCAAATAAAGGAAAAAATTTTGGACATGGGCTTTATGAAGTAGAAGTAAAATGGTTGATGGAAAAAGAATGGGCTAAAGTATGTGAAGATGTGTTATGGCGTCGTTCAAAACTGGGGCTCCTATTTAATGAACAAGAGGTTGATACTCTTTCTTCCTATATGCAAAGCCAACAAGAGATTGAACAACGTTTATGATCATTTCATTTTACAGATTGTATCTGCAATATTGTAAAATATTTTCCTTCGAGAGATACTGATATTATTATAGATATTAAAAAGGCAATGGTTGTCTATACCCTGATTTTAGTTTTTTTTTGCAAGAATCACGAAATGGCAAAATTAGATAGAATATTTAAGATGAAATTTGTCTATCTTATAAAGTGAAATCTAAGAATATTACCAAAAAGAACTCATTGATAAAAAATAATTTATAATTAGATTCCTGTGAAATAAGGGTTTTTCCTTCTTTAGGAGAAGATAAAGCTACTTTCTGTATCGTTTATTTGCACAATGAGTTAAAAAAATCTAAAGAAAATTAAATCGATCATGAAAAATTCTATAATGTGTTAGTTTAGCATTTATTATCTTAAATGCTGTACTAAATCATGTAAGGGAAGAGGCTTGAAGAGCGTAAGAAGAACTTATAAATGAGTTTTTTATATTATAGTAAAAATCTTCTTTTTTCATGTTTATATACCTGAACACTAATCTATGAGAAATGCGATATTGTGTTGTGGCATGATTGATTGTAGTAAACCTTGATATCAATTGAAAATAATGAGCTGTTATTATACTCATGATAGTATAAGAGAATAAAATTTTCCGTAAACTAAAAGTAAGTATTTTTTTTTATGTATAAAGAGAGAGCTATAGGGACATGAGAGTAATACCCTCATGATATTTTACAATCTTCCATCGCCTATAAAATTTGCAGTAGCACCAATGTTGGACTGGACAGACCGACATTGCAGATTTTTTTATCGTCTTTTAACGAAAAAAGCTCTCCTTTATACGGAAATGATGGTAGCAGATGCTGTCATTCATGGTGTTCGCGAACAATTGTTGGCTTTTAGCGACAAAGAACGTCCAGTTGCATTACAATTAGGGGGGGCAGATCCGAAAAAGTTAGCAGAAGCTGCACGAATTGCTGAGGATTTTGGCTACAACGAAATAAATCTCAATGTTGGTTGTCCATCAAATCGTGTTCAAGCAGGTGTCTTTGGAGCTTGTTTGATGCTACATCCAGACATTGTGGCAAATGCCGTAGAAGCAATGAAACGAGAGGTTACTATACCTGTAACTGTCAAATGTCGGATTGGAGTGGACGAACAAGATGAAGAATTAGCATTAGATCTTTTGGCTAATCAAGTTTGGAATGCTGGATGTGATGCGCTCTGGATACATGCACGCAAGGCATGGCTACAAGGATTGAGTCCGAAAGAAAATCGCAATATTCCGCCCCTTAATTATGAAAGGGTTTACAAATTAAAACGTCAATATCCTCATAAATTCATTGGGATAAATGGTGGAATTAAATCGATTGATGAGATCAAAGAACACTTAACTTTCTGTGATGCTGTCATGGTTGGTCGCCAAGTTTATCATGATCCAACTTTGTTAAAACATATTGATTTTGAACTCTATGGTGAGTCGCAGAATAGTCTAAGTGAGAGTGATCTTATTGAGCTTATGTGTGATTATGCAGCTCGACATATTGCATCGGGGGGGCGGCTTTCTCATGTGACACGTCACATGATTGGTTTATTTCATGGGCGGGGTGGGGCACGTCGATGGCGGCAAATACTATCAAATGATGCGACAAAACCAAACGCAGATATATGTACTTTAAAAGAAGCTTTTTATGCTCTCATTTAATAACAGTCAGACAATTAACATATATTAAAGTTGAGATCCTTTGCGTTTTGATTTCTTTGCGATAATTTTGATCCTTTTAATTTTATAAGTTTTTGAAAGTTTATAACTTTTATTATGAATAAGAATGTTAGAATTTATATATTAAACGGCATGCTGATTATACCTATTAAATAAAAAATAACTTAAGGGTATCACTGTAAAGGTAGTCATAAGATATTAATAACATTTTGAATCTTGCACGTTTGTTATTGGGGTAGAAAATAGAATGTAGAAATTATTGCTTTCATAGTATTTAACATTTTTAAAGCACTGTTAAAAAAACAATAAATTATTCATATCCTGTATATATGACGTGATTTTCATAAACATTGTAGATTTTAAAAGGTATCCTTATGATCGCTAGTCCATTTGATGATTTTCGTGCTTTACTTACAAATTTACCTGTTGCTGATGAGTTTTCTATAATTTTGGCAAAAAAACGGCAAAAAAACTTAACAAAAGAGCAAGGAACATTGGGAAAACTAGGAGATCTTGCTGTTTGGTATGCGGGGTGGAGAGGTACAGAAAAACCTATAGTAACGCGACCTTTGGTTGCTATTTTTTCTGGAAACCATGGTATTGTAGAGGAGAATATTACACCATTTCCACAATCTATGACACAAAAAATGGTACAAAATTTTGCATCTGGCGGTGCTGCTATCAACCAAATTTGTATCGCTTATGATCTGGGATTAAAAATTTTTGATTTAGCATTGGAATATCCAACAATGAATATTACCAAGGATGCTGCAATGGACGAGAGAAGTGCAGCTGCTACAATGGCATTTGGAATGGAATCCATTGCGGGTGGAACAGATCTTTTATGTATTGGTGAAATGGGAATTGGAAACACAACAATAGCTTCAGCTTTATGTTTAGCATTGTTTGGTGGAGACGTTGAAGAGTGGACAGGATATGATATGGAATCGGAGGGTGATTTTTATCAGCGTAAAATAGCAGCGGTTAAGGCAGCAGTTTCCTTGCATAAGGAGCATTTAAATGATCCTTTTGAGATAATGCGTCGCTTAGGAGGACGTGAAATTGCTGCTATGGTTGGTGCTATTTTAGCGGCAAGAATGGAAAAGATACCCGTTATTTTAGATGGTTTTGTGGCAACAGCAGCAGCAGCGATCCTTTATAAAATACATCCAAAAGCTCTTGATCATACCCTTGTTGGACATGTTTCTTCTGAGACAGCTCATCGTAAACTTTTAAAAAAAATTGGCAAAGAACCACTTCTAGATTTGGGGATGCGTCTTGGTGAAGGGACAGGAGCAGCTATGGCAGCTGGTATTGTCAAAGCTGCTGTTTTAACACATGCACAAATGGTGTTTTTTAACAAGAAAGTTTGAATGCCTAAAAGATCATAAGACGGATATAAAAAATCTTAAGAGCTTTGTTCATGCGTCTTGTCGTGTAATTTAATATAATTAAGTGGAAGTTCTGTTGTATATTTAATCTGTTCCATTGCGAAAGAAGAAGAGACATCACGGATGTCAATTTTAGAAATTAATTTTTTATAAAAAAGATCATAAGCTTCAATGTTGGGCACAACAACACGCAATAAATAGTCAATATCTCCACTCATTCGATAAAATTCAATGACTTCACGGAATTCTTGCACAATTTTTGAAAAACGCTTAAACCATTCATGACTATGTGTATTTGTGCGAATAGACACAAAAACAGTGACGTGTGCGTTTACTTTTTCTGGAGAAAGAACAGCAACACGACGCTGAATGACGCCATCTTCTTCAAGTTTTTGAATTCTACGCCAGCAAGGAGTGGTCGAAAGTCCCACTTTTTTAGCAATATCAGCAACAGAAAGTGTCGCATTTTCTTGCAAAAGATGTAAAATTTTTCGGTCAAGACGATCCATATTTTTTCTCAATATTTTAATTTATAAAAATTTACGCACTAAACAACGCAGATATACAATAAGCTCATCGTTAAACCATGGTTTTTTCTGTAACCAAGAAGTATTTCGCCATGACGGATGAGGCAAAGGCATAACATTATAGCCTCGAGGTTGAGGAATGGAAAGAATATTTCTCCAATCACCAACAGTTGCAGAAACGGTTTTATGTTTTAATTCTGTAATGTGCCACTTTTGCGCATAACGACCAATGGCAAGAACAAGCTTTATTTGAGGCATTGCCTGAAATATCTTTTCATGCCATATTTCTCGACATTCACGTCTTGGTGGTAAATCAGCTTTATTTTTATCATAACCTGGAAAACAAAATCCCATAGGAACAATAGCAAAGAGAGATTTATTATAAAATTCTTCTTTCGTGACACCTAGCCAATTACGCAATTTTTCGCCAGAGCGATCATTAAAAGGGATAGAAGTTTCATGGACACGCAACCCTGGTGCTTGGCCTGCAATTGCAATCGAAGCAGTATCGGATAAATAAACGACAGGGTTTGGTTCATGAGGAAGAGGAGGAAAATAATGGGGTTGTTGGACGCAAACACGACAGGAATAGATCTCTTTTTCAAGTTTGATAATTGGGCTACATTGTTTCATTAGTAAATAAAATTAAAAAATATTTTTTTATTCTGTGCGAGGATTTGCTTTGCGCCATTCTTTTGGTCGTTGAAAACTTGATGCCCATATTCCTTTCTTTTTCTTTCTAGCTTCTTGCTCTTCTTTGGGGTATTCATAATAATTTACAGCCCAACCATTATGTACAAGTGTTGCGTTGATATTGCTAACTTGTTTTGTTTTACATGTTGCAAGAATACGGCGATATTTATCTGTTTTTTGCCAGTGACATGTAACAGTTTGATTTTTTAATAGTTTTTCTAAATATTTCTTTGCCTCAAGCCCACAAGGGTAGCGTGCTTCTTTTTTTCCACAAAATTGGTGGAGTTCAGGAGCATCAATTCCAGCTAGTCGAATCTTAATTGAAGAAATCATAATGGTATCGCCATCAATGATTAATGCATTTCCTTCAACAGTGTTTTGAGAAGAAAATTTTTCTTTTTGAGGCAACAGCTGAGTTTTCTTAAAATAAGTTGACATAATGATAAGAATGCTAGCAGCGACAAAAATACTGAAACCGATAACTTTTAGATTAAAGCTTCTTAGATTAAAATGAGAAAAAGATTTTTTCATGAAATAAAGAAACTGCTAACATTATTATAACTCTATTTTAGTATTGTTTATAATTGACCCGAGAAACTTTATTCATATGACGAAACAGTGTTTCGTTTTAATGACAAAATTTTCATTAGATATCACAATAATCAAATACTCATACAGAATATATGTAAGCAACTTAAATAATAAATCAACTTATCCAAATCCGTACAAAACATACAAAGTTTAAAGTAAACTTTTTAAACTTAAGGAAATAAAAAAACATCCCTCAAAAAATAACTTTGAAGAGCAATACTCCCACATTTCTTTTGGAGTATAAAATCTATCAATTTAATAATAATTTTATTTATTTAATTTTTGTTTCCTTAAATTCAACGTGCTTTTTTACAACTGGATCATATTTACGCTTGCTCATTTTATCTGTCATTGTACGGCTGTTTTTCTTTGTTACATAGAAAAAACCAGTATCTGCAGTTGATAAAAGCTTGATCTTAATGGTTGCTGCTTTAGCCATAATGTAAATACCCTATTTATACTGAAAAAATATTATTGCTGTCAAAACTTATTTCCGACATCATCAGATTTTCCGGCAACACTACGGATGTTCTCAAAAAAGTCAAGAGCTGATTAATTTTCTCATAAGTTGGACAAACACCAAAATGACATATAAACCGAAAAAAACAGCCATGGCTATTGAAAAACCAAAGGATTTAAAGATATCCATGGATTTTCCGATAAAGGTCGGTCCGATGAGCATACCAATTCCATAACAAAAAATAAAAGCAGAATTAGCAGCAGCAAGTTCTTGCCCCTTGAGACGGGCTCCTAAATGTGCAAGACTAATTGTATAAAGGCTCGCTGATACACCACCCAGAAAAAACAAATCAAGCATCAGAATCCATGGATATTGAAGAATCCATGGTACTATAAAAGTTCCTATAAAACCTAGAATAGCGCAACTCATCAGCGGGTAGCGTCGATCTTTGGCGTAGTCGCTTATAATGCTGATAGGAATTAAGAGGAAAATATTCCCAAGTGCAAGGGTTGCCATAAAATGTGCTGCTTCATTCTCATTATAACCAATGGATAAACTAAAGGGTATTATAAGAGTTAATACGCCCATTTGAATGGCCCCGTAAACAAGGACCGCCATCATTGCACTTGGAACGTGAAAAAGATAACGAAAAAATGGCATATATTGATTTTTTTGAAATTCTGGACTTAATTTCCAAGCGGTAAGAATTGGTATAGTAGCAAGTATAATAAGGCTATATCCAACAGCAAAAGGAATAAATCCTTGTGTTCCCACTTTTGCTAGCAGCGTTAGACCTATTATAAACCCTAATCCTAAGACAATAGCATAAATAGAAAGGATCAAACCGCGTTTTTTTGGGGGAGCATAACTGTTGATCCAAAACTCTGACAGGATAAACATAACTGTCATGCTGAAATGTAATATAAACTTTAAAATAAACCAAATCCATATGGGATCAAAAAAATAGAATCCTAAAAAACTTAAAGATTCTATCGCCATCATAAGCAATATTGTTTGAGCGATTCCTAAGCATAAGGCAATTCGAGACGTAAAAATAGCTGCAATAATTGTGGCGATTCCACCAACTGTTCCACTATAGCCGATTGTACTGTTGGAAAGTCCTTTCTCTGCCATAAGAAGAGAGACAAGTTGTGTTCCCATTGCCAATGCTGTTCCAACAGTGCCAATGGTTGCAATAGCGGCAATAATTGCACGCAAAGAATTATTTTGAGAGTCAAAAGGTTTTTTTTTCATGAGAATGGCTTAAGGTACTCTTGTTTATTTAAACAATGAAAAGATGAGCTGAAATGAAAGGGAGCCAAAACTATCCTTTGCAGTTTCTCTCATTTCCTAAGTATAAAAAACTGCAAGATTTTTATATGGTTATTATAGACTTAACAATAAAATTTACCCTCTTGTATACTAAAGAAAGAAGATTGTACATATAAAATAATATAAATATTATATAATATAAGCCATTTCTTAAATTGAATTTATTATTCATATTATATTTAATGGAGGGCAAGAAGATTAATTTTTTCTTTTCCCATAAAAAGTATACTTTTGTTTTTTTAATTTGTTTTTATGGTAGGATGTCGGTGAAAATTTTATTGGACGAGGTTTTGTTAACAGTTCAAAGCATAAAGCGCCAGCAAAAGGTTGTACCGTTATAAGTTTTACTTCTACAACATCACTGAGCTGATAGCCTTTATGGCTACGCTGTCCTACAAGAACATGTTGTGCTTCATCAAAATGATAATAATCATTTTTAAGTGTAGAAATATGGACAAAACCATCTGTATTGAGTTTATCAAGTGAGATAAAAAGACCTGCTTTTGTAACTCCGGAAATGCGACCTGTAAAAATACGACCGATTTTATTCATTAAATAGTGAGCAACAAGCCGATCAATCGTTTCTCTTTCAGCCATCATTGCACGGCGTTCGTATAAAGAAACTTGCGTAGCAATTTCTGCAAGATTTTGTTCTTGTGTATCTGTTAATTGATCATTTCCTAATTTGAGAGCTTTAATGAGTGCTCGATGAATAATGAGATCAGCATAACGACGGATTGGTGATGTAAAATGTGTATAGTTCTGCAAATTTAAACCAAAATGGCCACTATTTTTAGGGTTGTACTCTGCTTGTGATTGTGAACGCAAAATAACTTGATTGACTAGTTCTTGTTGTTGAGTATGAGCGACCTTTTCTAAAATTCTATTAAGGCGCGCTGAGGTAAGTTCGCTTCCGCGGGAGAGTGGTATCCCCAAACTTTGAAGAAAGCTCCGAAGTATTTCTTGCTTAGCAAGAGAAGGTTTTTCATGAATACGATAAATGAGCGGCTGGTGATGTTGTTTTAATGTTTCAGAAGCTGCAATATTAGCTTGTATCATAAACTCTTCAATTAAACGATGCGCTTCTAGTTGTGGTTCACTCACAACATCTTTTATGCATCCATTTTGATCAAGAATAATCTTTTTTTCTGCAATTTCTAATTCTAGTGGTTGGCGACGATTTCGCGCAGCTTTAAGGCATGCATAGGCTTCCCATAAGGGGTGCAAAATGCTCTCAAAAAGAGGGGTTATTTTTTCATTTATATTACCTTCAATTGCCAATTGTACTTCTTGATAAGAAAGTTTGGCTCTTACACGAATCATAGTACGATGAAAACTATGTTTTCGTTTATTACCGTTTGCATCAAAAATCATACGAACGGCTAAAGCTGGTCTTTCTTTTCCTTCACGCAGAGAACATAAATCATGAGAAAGGCGTTCAGGTAACATTGGCACAACGGTATCGGGAAAATAAACAGAATTTCCACGTTTCAATGCTTCTTTATCTAAAGCACTTCCTGTTTTGATATAATAAGAAACATCTGCAATGGCTACAATAATAATCCAACCATCATTATTTGCTGGATCCTTATCCTTGGTTGCATAAACTGCATCATCATGGTCTTTTGCATCTGGTGGATCAATTGTAATAAAGGGTAATTGTCGCCAATCTTCACGATTATCCATATTGGCAGCTTTGATATGTTTGGCTTGCTCAAGAACACTTTCAGGAAAAATATAAGGAATTCCTTTCGAAAGAAGCGCTATCATTGAGAGTGTTTTCTCACTCTTAATGTGCCCTAAAACATTCTTTATTTTTGCGCTCTTTAATCCGTAACCAGTATTTTTTTTTATTTCGACTTCAACGAGATCACCAATTTGAATCTTCATTTCTGGAGACATTTCAACAATGAGTTCATTGGTTTTGCGGTCTATAGGATCAAGGCGCCATTGATTATTTTCCAATTTTCGTACAATAGCAAATGCGCTTTTGGGAGATACATCAATTTTACGAATAATTCGTCCCGTATAAGGATGGCTTGAGCTTTCAGAATTTTTATTTCGAAAAACTTTTACAAGAATATGATCTCCAACACCAATATTACTTCCTGTTATGTGATGAAAAGAGTGTATTTCAATATTGGGCTTTGGAGAATCTTCCCATTCAAGAGGTTGTGCAATAAAACTTCCATCTTTATCACGTCCGCTAATTTTTACTAAAGAAACAGGGGGTAATTTTCCTTTGTTTATTGCTCTTTTGTGGTGTTTAGATATGAGATTTTGATCCTTTAACTCACGTAACATATCTCTAAGCCAGATACGAGAATCGCCTTTTAAGTTAAAAGCTTTAGCGATTTCTCGTTTACTTGAGTGGTTAGGATTCTCAATTATAAAGGAAAGGATTGCTTCCTTATTGGGAAAAGTTTTCCCCTTGAATGAAGAGAGATATTTTATGTTTTTTTCACCTTTAGCCAAAATTTATGTCTCTTTTATTTTTGCTTTTGTTTTAGAAGAAGCTCTTTTTGAAGTTGTTTTTTTACTCGATGCTTTAGCCGATATAAGTTCTAGTGCCTCTGGAAGTGTTACACTAATGGGATCTTTATCTTTTGGCAATGTTGCATTAATTTTACCCCAATTGACATAAGGACCATAACGCCCGTTGCGCACGGTAATGGTTCCTCCTTCGGGATGCTCTCCTAATGTTGCCAATGCTTCAGGTGTTGTTCTGCTTTGCCTGGTTTTGTTTTCTTGTTGTTCTGCTAATACTGTAACAGCGCGATTGATACCAATATCAAAAACTTCATCTGCATGAAGAAGGCGCGCAGATTTTCCATTATGGCTAAGATAGGGACCATATCGTCCAATCGTAGCCGTGATTGTTTTTCCGGTTTCAGGATGAATGCCAATTTCACGGGGAAGGGATAGTAAAGCCAAGGCTTTATCAAGGGTTACATTTTCTGCCTGCCATTCTTTTGGTAATCCTGCACGCTTAACTTCTTTGCTTTCACCAAGTTGAATATAGGGACCAAACCGGCCATTACGAAGAGAGATCTCTTTTCCTGTTTCAGGGTCAATACCAAGTATAACAGGTTCATCATTGCGTACAGCTTCATTCTCTTCTCCAGTATCTGTACCAAGTTGGTGTGTGTATTTACATTCGGGATAATTGGAACAGCCAACAAAAGCACCATAACGCCCAAGTTTTAATGATAATTGACCATTTTTACAAAGAGGACAGGAACGCACATCACTTCCATCTTCGCGTTCAGGAAAAGCGAGAGGTGCTAATGTTACATTTAAAGCATCAAGAACATTGGTTATACGGAGTTCTTGGATATTGCTAATAGATGCATTAAATCCATCCCAAAAATCTCGCAATACGTCTTTCCAAGAAAGTTTGCCATCAGAGATAAGATCCAGCTTTTCTTCAAGATCTGCTGTGAAACCATATTCTACATAGCGATTAAAAAAATTTTCAAGAAAGGCTGTAACAATACGTCCCTTGGCATCGGGAATAAGCTTTCGTTTATCAATGACAATATATCCACGGTCACACAATGTCGCTAATGTGGATGCATAAGTTGAAGGACGACCAATTCCTAACTCCTCAAGCTTTTTAATTAATGAAGCTTCAGAATAACGAGAAGGGGGCTCTGTGGTATGTTGTACAGATTCAACTTTTTCTTTTGTAAGTGCTTCACCAGTGTTTATTTGTGGTAAACGTGTTGTTTCATTTTCTTCATTATTTTCTTCGTCTCGTTGATCCGTGTAGACGGAAATAAAGCCATCAAAACGAACAACAGATCCTGTTGCCCGTAGATTTGCACGCTCTTCTCCTTGCTGTGCTTCAATTTCAACGGTTGTACGTTCAATGTCAGCAGAGCGCATTTGGCTGGCAATGGCACGCTTCCATATCAGATCATAGAGCTTTGCTTGATCGCTATCGAGAAAATTACGGACTTGACTAGGATTGCGTTGAAAATCTGTTGGGCGGATCGCTTCATGTGCTTCCTGTGCATTTTTTGCCTTTGTTGAATAAAAACGTGGCTTTTCAGGAATATAGTCTTTTCCGAAAGTTTCATGAATAACTTTTCGTGCTGAATCAATAGCCTCTGGTGCTATCTGCACACCATCGGTACGCATATAAGTAATAAGCCCTGCCGTTTCACCATTAATTTCAATGCCTTCATAAAGCTTTTGGGCAATTTGCATAGTGCGAGAAGCTGAAAAACCTAGTTTTGAAGAAGCTGCTTGTTGTAGTGTAGAGGTCGTAAATGGAGGAAAAGGATTTCTCTTTGTAGGTTTTGCTTCAACACTGAGTGTATGATATTGAGCTTTCTCCAGCATAAAGCGAATTTGGTCTGCTTGTTCTTGAGATTGAATATCAAGCTTGCCTATTTTTCTTTGATTAAACATTGTCAATCTTGCTTGGAAACTATCATTTCGGATGGTTTTTAACTGTGTTGTAATGGACCAATAATCTTCTTTGATAAAATGTTCTATTTCTGATTCACGATCACAAATAATACGCAAAGCAACCGATTGAACGCGTCCTGCTGAACGCGCACCAGGGAGTTTACGCCATAAAACAGGTGAAAGTGTAAAACCAACGAGATAATCGAGAGCACGACGTGCAAGATAAGCATCGACAAGGGATGTATCAATATCACGTGGATTATTCATAGCATCAAGCACAGACTTTTTGGTGATGGCATTGAAGACAACTCTTTTAATAGGTTTATCTTTTAAAACTTTTTTTTGACGGAGAACATCCAGAATATGCCATGAAATAGCTTCCCCTTCACGATCAGGGTCTGTTGCTAATATAAGGCTATCGGCTTCTTTAACGGCTTTTGCTATTTCATTTAAACGTTTAGCGGCAGCAGAATCTATATCCCATTTCATAGAAAAATCTTGATCCGGTAAAACAGAACCATCTTTTGCAGGCAAATCACGAACATGTCCAAATGATGCGACAACTTTGTATTGAGATCCAAGATATTTATTAATTGTTTTTGCTTTTGCTGGAGATTCAACGATAACGATATTCATAATTTTACCCAAATATTGAAATAAAAATTTTTTTATAAACGCCTTTTACGCGAATAGCTAATGCCAATTGCTTAAGAGCACATAAAAAATATTAGCCATATAAAAAACATGAATATTGTACAACTTATGATTGTCATTATTAGAGTACACCCTATATAGAATTACACGATTTATTTTCCACTGTTATTACAAAAACATACGGCGAAATACTAAGATAACGTCTATTGAGAGGTAGGAGGGAAAATGCTCAAGGATAGAGGATTATGTTTATAAATCATTTAAAAGTTATCCAATATATTACAGACATGTCAAAGCAAATGAATCAGATGGCGCGTCAGGCGCACAGTCCGCTTTTAGCATTGCTTTTGGATATGGTTGCCAAAGAAGGGCAAAGCATTATTAATAGTGCTGAGGCTCTTGGGGAAGATCAAGATTCGACAATGACACACAACCACCAGAGTGTCGAATAAGCTTTCCAGCAAGGTCGAGTTCTACCAACAAGAGGTAGAGAGCTGGGAGTGAAACACCTGAGTGGATACTGAGTGTGTCTAAATCGATTGGCGTTGTTGAAAGAGCGGAGAGAACTGCTGCACGTGCTGCATCATCATCTGCTAAAGAGGGATCACTGTTTTTTTCATCTGCTAAATTAAAATTCTCCTTTTCAAGTTGTAAAGAGGATGGTTCCTCAAAAAAATTGAGTTGCGAATTTGGAAGCGGTGAAATTAATGGCGTAAGTGTTTCTATAATGTCAGAAGGATGTGTGGTGAGTAGAGCACCGTCTTTGATAAGATTGTTTGTACCAACAGATCTTGGATCAAGTGGAGAACCGGGAATGGCAAAAATTAACCGTCCCATTTCAGCTGCTTGACGTGCGGTAATTAAGGACCCTGAGCGCAGGGCTGCCTCTACAACCAAGAGACCAAGTGATAGAGCTGCAATAATACGGTTTCTTCTTGGAAAATCGATAGCACGCGGCTTCCAAGAAATGGGCATTTCGCTGATGATGGCTCCACCGTTGGCGATAATATCTTCGTGCAACTTTTTATTTTCAGGAGGATAGATATGATCAATTCCTCCAGCCATGACTGCAACAGTTCCTGTTTTTAAACTTGCTTGATGCGCAACGCTATCAATTCCACGAGCGAGCCCAGAAATTGTTACAAAGTCTGCTTCTCCGAGAAAACGCGCAAATTGAGCCGTAAGCTTTTTCCCAGCAGCTGAAGCATTTCGAGAACCTATAATTCCAATAGAAGTTTTTTGAAAAATTGAAATATTACCTTTGATAGCAATAAGCGGCGGAGGGGCTTCTGTAACCTTAAGAAAAGCTGGATAGTCTGGTTCGCCCATACCGATGAACCGAATATCTAATCTTTCAGCTTCTTGCATTTCTTTTTCTGCATCTTCTAAGCTTGCTATTTTAATAGATACAGAACCACCCCCTTTTCTACTAAGCTCTGGCAGTGCTGCCAGAGCATTTTCTGCTGTTTTATAATGATCAATGAGATTGCGAAAACTAACAGCTCCAATATTTTCACTGCGCAATAACCGTAACCAGCTTAGACGTTGATGATCAGTAAGCAGGATTCCTTTATTTATCTCCGTGTTGCGTACCAATCTTACTTTCTTCCCCAATTAATAATCTACCGATATTTGCAGAATGTTTTATAAACACAAATACGCTCATCACAATCAGCATACAATAGAAATAAGAAGCGGAAAAATAAAAAACAAATATCGGTGTGATCGTAACAGCAATAAGCGCAGATAATGAAGAATAACGCATGAGGAGAAAAATCGCACTCCATACAATAATAAAAATAATTGCTGCAGGCCAATAGATTCCTAAGCAGACTCCTAGATAGGTAGCAACACCTTTGCCACCTTTAAATTTAAGCCATACGGGGAAAAGATGTCCTAAGAAAACAAAAAAGCCTGCTAGAGAAACAAGGATACTATTGTCTAGCGGATCACTAAAAAACTTTATAACGAAAACAACGATAGTTCCTTTCAACATATCACAAAGAAGTGTTAGAGCAGCAAGCTTTTTATTTCCTGTTCGTAAAACATTTGTTGCTCCAATATTGCCGGAACCGATTGTTCTTATATCACCAATTTTGAACAATTTCGTAAAAAGAAGCCCAAATGGAATCGAGCCAATGAGATAAGATACGAGGAAAATAAACCATGGAGTGGACTGAAAAAATATTTCTGCTTCATTCATTAAGAATCTCATTAAGTTTGTTGATCAAGTTTAAAAACGTTTTTCCCTTTCACAAAAGTCTGGATCACGCGTCCTTGAAAACGTGCATTCTCAAAAGGGGTATTTTTTGAACGTGAATAGAGCTTCTCTTTCGAAACAACCCATGGTTCTTCAAGATCAACCACAATAAGGTCTGCATGAGCCCCTTTTTTGAGTGTTCCTGCATTGAGTCCAAAGAGCTTTGCAGGCGCCGTTGACAAAAGTTCCGTTATCCGTAGAAGAGATAGGCTCTCATTATGATAAAGACGTAAGGCTGCGCTCAATAAGGTCTCCATACCAATAGCGCCAATTGCCGCGTCATTAAATGGTAAATGTTTTGTGTCGATACTCTGAGGATCATGAGAAGAGACAATAACATCTATAATCCCATCCTTTATTGCTTCAATCATTGCTACACGGTCTTCTTCTGTACGCAATGGGGGCATTAAGCGAAAAGAAGTGCGATATTGTCCAATGTCATTTTCATTGAAAGATAAATGATTAATAGATACACCCGCTGAAATTTTCTCACTGCGTTTTTTACCTAAACGAAGTGCATCAGCAGAGAGTGCTGTCGATATTTGAGCGGCATGATAGCGTGTTTGCGTTAATGCTGCTAAACGTAGATCTCTTTCAAGTGGGATAACTTCTGCTTCGCGAGGGATGCCAGAAAGACCAAGCCAACTGGCAAGCAGTCCTTCATTCATCACACCTTGCCCTGTAAGATCTTTATCTTGCGTTTCATGCATCAATGGAACATCAAAATCGCGTGCATAAGTCATTGCACGCCGCATAACAGATGAATTTTGAAGTGTTTTTTTTCCTTCACTAAAGGCAACGGCTCCAGCATCTTTGAGCAAACCAAATTCGGTTATTTCTTGTCCGTTGAAACCTTGTGTGATTGAAGCAACGGGATAAATATTGACCAATGACATTTCCTGTGCTGTATGCGTAATAAATTTAACGAGTGCTACATTATCAATAACTGGATGCGTGTTTGGCATCATAAGAAAGGAAGTAATACCACCTGCTGCGGCCGCGTAACTTGCTGATGTAATTGTTTCACAATGTTCATTCCCTAATTCTTCAACAAAAACGCGCGCATCAACAAGTCCAGGGAGAATTGCTTTGTTTTGTGCGTTAATAACTTCTGCTTCTTCAGGGAATCCCTGATTCAGAGCTTCTTTTCCAGCGGCTATAATTCGTCCATTTTCAACAATAACTGTACCAATTTCATCGATTGCGCGCGAAGGATCAATAATACGAGCATTTTGAAAAACAATTGGTTTTATCATTTTTTTTCTCCACTGATCTTTGCGCGTGAATCTAATAAAGCCTCCATGACAGCCATACGCACTGCAATTCCCATTTCTATTTGTGTATGAATCATACTTTGTGGTCCATCTGCTATGTCGGATGCAATCTCTACACCACGGTTTAATGGGCCAGGATGCAGAATAATAGAATCATTTTTGGCATAGGCTAAATTTTCTTTATGTAAGCCAAAATAATGGAAATATTCACGCGTAGAGGGAATAAAAGAGCCTGTCATCCGTTCATGCTGTAAGCGCAACATCATGATAACGTCAGCATTTTTAAGACCTTCTTTCATCGTGTTAAAAACCTCAACACTCATATGAGCGATTTCTGCGGGTAAGAGTGTTGAGGGAGCAACAGCACGAACACGAGCACCCAAAGCATTGAGACACAGGATATTGGAACGGGCAACACGTGAGTGTAAGATATCTCCGCAAATCGCAACAGTTAATCCTTCAATACGACCTTTTGCCCTTTTAATGGTTAGAGCATCTAATAAAGCTTGGGTTGGATGTTCATGAGCACCATCACCTGCATTAATAACACAACAATCAACTTTTTGCGCTAATAAAGCTGCCGCTCCTGCACTGTTATGGCGAAAAACCAGTATATCTGGCTTCATCGCATTGAGAGTTGTAGCAGTATCAAGTAATGTTTCTCCCTTTTTTACAGATGAGTTGCCGATCGCAAGACTCATCACGTGTGCACCTAGCCTTTTACCCGCTAATTCAAAAGAAGATTGTGTTCGCGTAGAGGCTTCAAAAAAGAGATTAATTTGAGTCCGTCCATGCAAAGTAGATTTTATTTTATCAATTTTGTTAGAAAGGATAATATTTGCTTCTGCACGATCAAGCAATGTATTAAGATCTTGTACACTCAGATCTTTAATAGCTAAAAGATGTTGATGAGGGAAAAGTGGGAAAAAATTATCTTGCATCATAGCATTCTTCTTTATCTCTCTCTAAACAGGTTAAACAAGCATTTGTTTGAATATGATAAATGTTTCTTAACTCTAAAAAGACAAATAGTCTATGATATGAATGATTTGAATGTAGGAATATACCTATGAGTGCTGTATCTGCGCAAAATACTCGTCGAAAAAATACATTTCTTAGCGATACGCTTATGTTTCGTATTGCTTCTACTTTGCCTAAGTTTTTGTTAGCAAGTTTTGAAGAAATAGGGGATTTTGCCGCGAGTCGAGAAGCATGGAAACTTTCTTGCTTAGCGAATCATTATAAGCCTTTACTACGCTATAATGATGAATGGGGGCAACCAACAGAAAGATTAGAGATCCATTCTTCCTATCAAGCTCTTCAACAATATTCTAGACAAGCAGGTTTGGTTACCTCGCTTTGGGAAAATACGAGCTCAGAAAATGGAGTACGCTATCAAGCGCGTGCGATTCGTTTAGCTTTATCTGCTGGTTTAGAAACAGGACATTTGAATGAAGTTATCATAACGAGTGCAGCTATTGCCGTTTTAATTAGTGATATTGAGCTCTTCAAAAAATGGCAAAATGTACTTTTATCACGCCAATATGATTCCTCATCAAAACCTATTCATCATAAAAAGGCTGCTTCTCTAACTTGTGCATTTGACGATATTGAAAAATACGCTTTCAATTTTCCAAGTGTTAAGAAAATTTCTTTCGATGAAAGTATGGAACGTGATCTATATCGTTTAAATGTTGTAAAAACCAACGTTATTAATCCTACCGCTGACGGATATCTTGTTAGTGCAGATTTAGATGGTCATTTAAGTTGTTTTTTTATTCCACGCATACAAGAAAATGGCGCATTAAATGGATCTATATCGATTCGTCATTTAATTCAGCGTTCTGGAGAACTTTTAACACCAGAGGGGGTTGTCGACTTCCAAGGCAGTTATGGCTGGCTTTTGGGAAATGCTGGAGAAGGGCTTAAAGTTATTAAAGATATCGAGACGATGATGCGTTTCGATCAATCTGTCATATCGGCAGGTGTTTTACGAGCGGCTCTTCAATTTGGTATGGATTTTTTCCGGAAAAAAATCCCCAATCAGCCTTTACCTCCACTGACAGAACGTATTTTTGCAGATATTGCATTAGATATAGCTGCCTCACAAGCATTGGTTTTGCGTTTAGCGAGAGCATTTGACAATGCAGCAAATGACCGTTCTGAAGCAGCTTTTGCCCGCATTATGACACCTATTATTGCTTATCATGTAAGTCAATTGGTTGTGCCTATTATTGGTGAAATTATCGCACAACTTGGTATTGAAAGTTTTATAGAGAATAATCCATTATCACAAATGTTGCATAATGGGCCTGCGCGAATTGTGAGAAATAGTTCTGCTAATCAATTGGTAAAGGATGCCATTCTTATTGCTGAAAAAGCACCGGGATTGTTTCAGAAATTGTTGGAAAAAATTGCTCTTGATATTGGACCAGCAGGACCCCGAGCAATTGAAATTATTAAGTCAGCAGATGATATGGCATCAGCAAATGAAGGTGCAGGAAGATTTTTTGTTGAACAAGTAGCTTATGCAGCAGCAGCAGCAGCATTACGTTCTACAGACATAGAACATGTTGCGAATGCCTATATGGAAAGCCGCCTTGGGGGACAATGGAGATCTTCTTACGGGATGCTCATTGCACGATATAATGCAGGGCATTTGCTCAATGTTCTCTATCCTTCCATATGATGAAAGTTTTGAATTCTATTGAGAGCACCTTGCAATATAAAAGCGGCGGCGGCCGAATCAATACGGCTTGCTCTTTTAGCGCGCGATACATTCATTTCTAAAAGAGACCGTTCCGCAGCAATTGTTGATAAACGTTCGTCCCAAAAAACAAATGGAATTTTTGTATAAGCTTTCATATTACTCACAAAAGCTCTGGTTGCTTGAACACGAGAGCCACTGCTTCCATTCATGTTAAGAGGTAAGCCAATGATAATAACGCCTACATTTTCACGGTCAAAAATTTTAATAAGTGTGTAAGCATCTTCTGTAAATTTTTTTCGCTGTAGTACAGGACGCGGATTTGAGACAGTCAGCCCCATATCAGAAATCGCAATTCCGATCGTTTTTGTCCCTAAATCTAAGCCTGCTATTGTTTGTCTAGGCAAAAGATGTTTTATAACTTCATCTATATTAATAACAGTCATAAAGGTATAATACGTTTTTTAATGTTTCAGATCTATAGTTATATTCTTTATTCATGTTATCTAATATTCTTGCACTTACAAGTGCAGCCTTGTATAGCCAGAATAAAGATCAATAAATAAACAAAAAAGCAGAAAGGCGTAAAGAGTATGTCTGTTGATCAAGAGACAGTCAAGCGGATAGCACATTTAGCAAGGATTGCCCTCCACGATGATGAGATAGAACCTGTGACAAAAAAATTCAATGCTATTTTAGGTTTTGTAGAACAATTGAATGAAGTTGATGTCAGTGGAATTGAGCCATTAACATCTGTGATGCCGATGACTCTACGAATGCGTGAAGATAGTGTTACAGATGGTGATAAAGCAGCAGATATTGTAGCCAATGCCCCTGTTACAGAAGAAAATTTTTTTCTTGTCTCAAAAATTGTTGAGTAACTTTTTATATTTTTGAAATTTGAGAACCAATATGACTGATTTAACAACTCTCACAATTGCGCAAGCTCGTGATGCTCTAACAAAGAAAAATCTCAAAGCAACAGAATTAACGGAAGCTTATTTACAAGCAATAGAGTTGGCGAATCCAACTTTGAATGCTTATGTAACAATAACAGCAGAACAGGCAATGAAAATGGCTGCTGAATCAGACAGTCGCTTAGCGAAAGGGCAGGGAGGGCTTTTAGAAGGAATTCCCTTGGGGATTAAAGATCTTTTTGCAACCTATGGTGTTCATACTCAAGCCTGTTCAAATATCCTTGATGGTTTTAAACCGCACTATGAATCAACTGTCACGGCTAATTTATGGCAAGATGGTGCTGTGATGTTAGGAAAACTTAATATGGATGAGTTTGCTATGGGCTCATCCAACGAAACATCATATTATGGTCCCGTTATTAGTCCATGGAGAAAAAAAGGCTCAAATGAAAAACTCGTACCCGGTGGTTCTTCGGGAGGATCCGCAGCCGCTGTTGCTGCACAAATTTGTGCTGGTGCAACTGCAACCGATACAGGTGGCTCAATACGTCAACCAGCAGCTTTTACTGGAACTGTGGGAATAAAGCCAACTTATGGACGTTGTTCGCGATGGGGCGTTGTCGCGTTTGCTTCATCTCTTGATCAAGCTGGACCTGTTGCTAGAGATGTTCGTGATTGTGCTATCTTACTCAGATCAATGGCCTCTTTTGATGAAAAAGATTCTACTTCCGTCAATTTACCAGTTCCTGATTATGAAAGTTATCTTGGTCAATCAATCAAAGGAATGAAAATCGGTATTCCAAAAGAATATCATGTGGATGGAATGTCTCCAGAAATTATTGAGCTTTGGCAAAAAGGAATAAATTGGTTAAAAGAAGCAGGTGCTGAGATTAAAGATATTTCTTTGCCCCATACAAAATATGCTCTACCTTCTTATTACATTATAGCTCCTGCAGAAGCCTCTTCTAATTTAGCGCGTTATGATGGTGTGCGTTTTGGTTTGCGCATGCCTGGGAAAGACATCATTGAGATGTATGAAAATACGCGTTCTGTTGGTTTTGGTGATGAAGTCAAACGGCGCATTCTGGTTGGGACTTATGTTCTTTCATCAGGTTATTATGATGCCTGTTATTTAAGAGCTCAAAAAGTAAGAACACTCGTAAAACGTGATTTTGATCAATGTTTTGCTTCAGGCATTGATGCTATTTTGACACCAGCAACACCAACATCTGCTTTTGGTATTGCTGATGAAAAAATAAAAAATGATGCTGTAGCAATGTATCTTAATGATATTTTTACTGTACCAGTTAATATGGCTGGATTACCAGGAATTTCTGTTCCTGCTGGTCTGTCATCAAATGGTTTACCTCTAGGATTGCAATTGATTGGTAAACCTTTTTCTGAAGAAGTCATTTTTCAGATAGCGCACATTATTGAACAAGAAGCAGGAATATTCAGTGCAGAAAAATGGTGGATGTAATAGTCAAAATTCACAAAGGAGCATTTCTCATCCTTAATGAGAAATGCTCTTTTAAATGGTGGAGGGAATGAGCTCTATTTCCTTAATTCGTAGTCTTACCCACCAAGATAGGCTTCTTTAACACGCGAATCAGAGAGCATAGTTTTTCCTTCACCGTGAAATAAAATATGTCCTACCTCTAAAATATAAGCATAGTCAGCTATGGAAAGTGCAGCAAATGCATTTTGTTCAATAAGAAGAACAGTTTTCCCCATATCATTAATTTTTCGAATAATCGAAAAAATTTCTCGAACGAGAAGTGGTGCTAACCCCAACGAGGGTTCATCTAATATGACCATATCAGGATTGCTCATGAGTGCACGGCCCACAGCAACCATCTGTTGTTCACCACCTGACATTGTTCCTCCCAACTGTTTTGCTCTTTCACGTAGGCGCGGAAAAAGGTCAAATATCCATTCAATATCACGGGAAATTCCCTGCTTATCGTGACGAATATAAGCGCCTAGATGAAGATTCTCTAAAACAGTGAGATGGGGCATGATACGTCGTCCTTCAGGGCTTAAAGCAATCCCTAATCGCAAAATCTCTTCTGGTGATTTTTTAATAATAGATTTGCCATTATAGGTAATTTCTCCATAAACAGAGCGATTAAGCCCTGTAATAGAACGTACAATACTGCTTTTTCCTGCACCATTGGCTCCAATTAAAGTGACAATACTGCCCCGCTTTATGGACATAGAAAGATTTTGGACAGCTTTAATGGCGCCATAATGAACGTAAAGATTTTTTATTTTAAGAATATCCATAAACATCTCCGCCAAGATAAGCTTCAATAACTTTAGGGTTATTACGAATTTCATCTGGTGTACCACTGGCAATGCAACAGCCATATTCCATAACCAAAATATGTTGGCAAAGCCCCATAACCACTTTCATATCGTGCTCAATAAGAAGAATTGTAAGATCAAAGTCTTTTTGCACTTTTGCTATGAATTTTCTAAGATCTTCACTTTCTTGTGGATTCATGCCAGCAACAGGTTCATCAAGAAGAAGCAATTTGGGCTTTGTGGCTAACGCACGTGCAATTTCTAGACGTCGTTGCACACCATAAGGTAAAGCTGTTGCCGATTGATTGGCAAGATGATCAAGTTGTAGCTGTTCAAGGAGCTCCAAGGAATTTTTATAAACTTCCTTCTTTTCTTTTATTGCTTTTGAAAAAAAGAGAGCTGAAGAAAACCAAGGATATTTTTGTCGAACATGCGCTCCTACCATAACATTCTGCAAAACCGTTAACCCTGAGAAAAGACGAATATTTTGAAATGTTCTGGCAATATGGCTTCTACAGATAATATAAGGAGACGCTCCAGAAATTTTTTTCTCATCAAAAAGAATGATGCCGCTTGTAGGAGCATAAAATCCAGAAATCATATTGAAAACTGTTGTTTTTCCAGCACCATTGGGACCAATTAATCCAGTAATACTTCCTCGTTTAATTGCCATATTAACATTATTTACAGCAACTAATCCGCCAAAACGCATTACAATATTATTGAGTGAAAGGATATTGTCGTTCATAGCTTTCCCTCAGTATTAGAAAGCTTTTTGCGTGTCAAAAAGCTATAAATTCCATTCCATGAAAATTCTCGTTGTCCCATTAACCCTTTTCTCCAAAACAAGATAATTACCAGCAATAAAAGAGAAAAAACAACCATACGAAGCCCTGGGGTTTCTGGAATATGTATAAAACCTAAGTCAAATGGACTTTCAATGATACGAAGCCATTCAAGCATGACTGTAATAATAATGCTGCCAATAATGCTCCCTGTAATTGAACCGAGACCACCAGCAACAACAATCATTAAAATATTAAAAGTCAGAAGAAAATTAAACATTTTTGGATCAATGGTTGAAATAAGAGCCGCCATTAATGCGCCACCTATACCTGCAAAAAATGCTCCAACAGTAAAGGAAAAACTACGGTAGAAAAAAGCATTAATTCCCATAGTTTTCGCAGCTATTTCATCATCACGGATAGCACGTAATACGTTACCAGTATTGCTTTGCAGTAAGAGGACAATAAAGAGAACTGTAAATGCTAGCCAACCATAGTTCCACCATAATGTTGCATTTTGAGGTATTCCTTTGATTCCCAAAGAGCCATTTGTGAGCGATGTTGCGTTCGTAATGACAATGCGAATAATTTCCGCAAAACCTAATGTTGCAATTCCAAGATAATCGCCACCAAGACGCAATATTGGTAAAGCAATTAATAAACCTACAACAGCAGCACACAAACCACTTACGACAACAGCGATAAAAAAAGGTAACTGCAAATGATATAATGGTTCAGCAATAGGATCAAGAATCCACATCATTTCTTTTTGTTCAGGGGAAAGAAGTAAAATTGCGCAAACATAAGCACCAATAGCCATAAATCCAGCATGTCCAAGAGAAAACATACCTGTGAAACCGTAAATCAAATTAAGCGAAATTGCCAATATCGCATTAATAGCAATCAGATTGATGATACGAAGCGTATAGTCATTAAAATGGCTATCAGCATAAAATAAAAAACCTATGAGAACTAAAACACTTATACACGATAAAACAGTTGTCGCTGACTTTGCCATTAGATTTTCTCCTGATTTCTTTTACCCATTAATCCTGTGGGCAATATCAATAGAATCAGAATCAATAAAATGAAAGCGAAGGCATCTCGATATCCAGATAGCGCGGGGAAAAATGCGATAATCATAATTTCAATAAACCCTAATAACAATCCTCCCAACATTGCTCCTGGTATCGAACCAATACCTCCGATAACAGCAGCAATAAATGCTTTGAGACCAGGAAGAACACCCATATAAGGCTGAATTTGAGGATAACGTAAAGACCACATAATGCCTGCTATGGCGGCAAGAGCTGAGCCTATTCCAAATGTAAACGCAATAACTTTATTGACAGACACACCCATCAAACGTGTTGTTTCAATATCATGGGAGATTGCGCGCATAGCAAGACCCGGTTTTGTTTTATGGATAATCCATAATAGTAATAAAATAAGAATTAATGACACAAAGGGAACGATCAGAGACATGGGAGCAATTCTGATGATACCATCTGCTCCTGATCCTAGATGCCATAAAAATGGTGTTACAAGAAAGTCTGGCTGTTGTACACCTTTCGGAACACCACTAAAGAGTACAGTAGCAAGATTTTCAATAAAAAAAGAAACACCAATTGCACCGATAAGTGCCGAAATACGCGGAGCATGGCGTAGAGGTTTATAAGCAAATTGATCAACAGCAACACCCACAGCACTTGTAATAAAAATGGAAAAACAAAGAGCTAAAACCCAAATCGGTGTAAAGTCTTGCGGGGAAATTTTAAAATAATAAACAAATCCTAGCGCAAGAATTAAAAAAGCAGCAATCCAATAAATTGGAGGACGCCTTTTAAAGCCTATAAAGACCGAATAATAAACAAGAGCAGCAAGGAACAAAAGAAGAAAAGCTGCCCAAGCAGGCATAAAGCCAATTGTGGAAAAGAAAACAAAATATGCTCCCAGCATAAAGATATCACCGTGAGCAAAATTAATGAGTCTCAGTATACCGTAGACCATGGTGTAGCCAATAGCAATAAGCCCATAAAGAGATCCCAATGCCAGTGCATTAAAAAAGTACTGGATGAACATTTCAGTGCTCATCTCTCATCCTTCCACATTTGTTAATTTACATAGGACAATAAGAAATTTCTAAGTTTTTGGTTGAGAAAAAGATCCTCAACCAATTCTTGCATTTTAATAAGCACAACTTTTTAATTAAAAAGCAGGTTTAACTTCTTCTAAATAAACACGTTTTCCATCCTGTATTTTAATGATACCAATAGGAATTTTAGGATTATGATTTTCATCCATTGACATATCCCCAAAGGGGGTAGGAAAATCTTTTAATTGGCTAAGTGCGATAGTAATTTTTTCACGATCAGTGCTACCAGCATTTTCAATAGCCTTCATGAACATCATATAACTCGTGTATCCCAAAACAGAATTGATATTTGGCTCTTTGTCTGGGTAAGCTTTTTTCCATTCTTTTGTGAATTCTTGCGCAGCTACTGACATATTTGGCATATCCTCACTATAGGGAAGTGTCGTATGTAAGAAACCTTCTGCAGCTTTTCCTGCAATCGTAATGGTTTCTGGATTATCCATAGCATCTCCACCCATAATTTGAAATTTAGCCCCTAATTCTCGTGCTTGTTTCATGATGATAGCACCTTCAGAAAAGTAAGATGGAATGAATAAGATATCAGGTTTCTGGGCGATAATTTGCGTGAGAACAGCTGAAAAGTCCTGATCTCCAGAATTATAATTTAAATTTGAGATAACTTCACCACCTAATTTTTTGAAAGCACGCGTAAAATAACTTGCAAGACCAATAGCATAATCGCTTGAAATATCTTTAAGGATAGCAGCCTTTTTTGCGTGTAAAGTTTGGCTTACATAAGTTGCGATTCCTACTCCTTGATAGGAATCAATAAAGCAAGCACGAAAGTAATATTTTTTACCCTGTGTAACAAGGGGACTTGTTGAGGACGTTGCAATGGTTGGAGTCTTTGCCTTTTCAGATATTTCACCACCTGCTAACGAGAGCGAAGAACCATAGCTACCAATGATTCCACTCACTTTTTCACTTGCTGTTAAACGCATAACAGCATTAGCCGCTTCTACTTTATCAGACTTATTATCAATAATAACAAGTTCTACTTTACGTCCTAAAATTTCTGGAACTTTTTTATGGGCTAATTCTATACCTCTAATTTCAAGCTGACCTCCAAATGCATTTTGACCACTTAATGGAAGATAAACACCAATCTTAATAGGTTCACTCGCATAAACATTTGCTGTAAATGCCATAAATGCTGCGATTATCGTAAGGATTTTCTTCAATTGCATTGCGCATTTTCCTTAATTGAATTGTCGTTTTTTCACCTTATATTGAACTTCTTCATCATGCAAGTTACACATTAATCAAAATATCATTATGTAAAAAAACTTTTATATGATCTCTTTTGTAGGGCACTTCTTGTAAGGTATGTAAAGTGTACAATCAAATAGTTTTATAAATATTCACGTTGATATTCTCTGACATTAACATAGAAGATACGACAATGTGGGGAAATCTTATCTTGGGGCTTGCGTGTTGATACAAGAGCAATGTTTACTTAAACCTAGAGAATCAATATCGTACAATTTATAAGCTACAGGATCACGTTATTATGACGAGTAAGGATGCATTAAAGGATTGTTCCCCATCTGAGGATAGTATAGGTGCTTGTGGGGAGATTATCGAAATCAGTGGTGTCATTAAGTGGTTTGATGGTAGTAAGGGGTATGGATTTATTGTACCTGATTTACCTCATTTTCCAGATATATTATTGCATGTTACGGTAATGCGAAGGGATGGTTTTCAAACAGCTTTAGAGGGAGCTAAAGTCATTTGTGCTGTGGAAAAAACTGAACGAGGGTTAAAGTGCGTTCAGGTGAAATCCATAGATTGTTCTTCAGCAATTCATCCATCAGAAGTTCCTGCCCGTACCCATGTTGTTGTTACTCCAGAAAGTGGACTAGAACGAGCAATTGTTAAATGGTTTAATCGTGACAAAGGATACGGTTTTCTTAGCCGAGGGCAAGGAACAGAAGATATTTTTATTCATATGGAAACATTGCGCCGTTTTGGTTTAGCAGAGCTTCGTTCCGGCCAAGTTGTTCTTGTACGTTTTGGTAAAGGAGAAAAAGGTTTAAT
Source organism: Bartonella sp. AA9NXGY (assembly GCF_042196845.1). NCBI lineage: Bacteria > Pseudomonadati > Pseudomonadota > Alphaproteobacteria > Hyphomicrobiales > Bartonellaceae > Bartonella > Bartonella sp. AA9NXGY. Next base: position 83,799 of record NZ_JBHIRB010000007.1, on the reverse strand, counting down.
GACAGCAGAGATTTATCCGGACATAGGCATTCCTTTAGCTACGCATTGAATTTCACGAGTGAAATCAGTGTGTTTTCTATATTTTTAAAGATGGTTATTCCGTAAATTGCTATAGAGGTAGATTTTTAAAGAAAATATGGCTCTCGTTAATCCATAAACCAAATGAAGAAAATTTCGCATATTACGTTGAAAAAACTAGAAAATAACAAGGAAGCAATCCTCCTTTTTTTTTGACTTTTAAACTCTGGTACTTTTTATTTTAGAAACAAAATTTAAAATTTTTCTGTGGTGGAGACAAGAATGTTAAAGCCTTTTAAAAAGGGGTATATTGTTTTATTGGTGATGCTTTTTATGTTAGATATGCCTGTTGTTGTAGCAAAGGAGCCCATAGAGATTCCTGTGCATCCGATTCCTTTAGAAATACATACAAAGCAAGGTCCGGTTTTTTATAAGGTAGAGATTGCTTTTACGCCATCTCAAGCAGCAGCTGGTTTAATGTATCGAACTGATTTTCCACGCGATCGTGCAATGCTTTTTAAGCAGCTAAAAAGTTCTCGATCCGGAGATGAGCAGAAAATTTTTATGTGGATGGCAAATACGCCTTTACCTTTAGATATGATTTTCTTAAACTCTGAGGGAATTATTGTATCGATTATTGAAAATACTTCGCCACTTTCAACAAATACCATTTCATCAGAAGTTCCTGCAGCTTTTGCACTTGAAATTAACGCTGGTGAAGTTTCTAAAAAAAAGATCCAAAAAGGACAACGTGTTATTCATCCTGTACTTTGTGGAAAGTGCAATAAAAAATGACCGCTGAAGATATTCGTTTTTTTGAATATAATGGTTTGCGATTTGCTTATCGAGAAGAAGGGCAGGGCGCGCCTATTTTGTTGATCCATGGTTTTGGATCTTCTGCACGGGTGAATTGGTATGCAACGGGTTGGTTTCGTATTCTCACTGAAGCAGGATATCGTGTTATTGCTCTTGATAATCGCGGTCACGGAGATTCAGTTAAAAGTTATGATCCTATCTTTTATACACCTCAAGCTATGGCTGGCGACGCAGTAAAGTTACTGCAGCATTTAGAGTTATCTAAAGCCCATGTTATGGGATATTCTATGGGGGCTCGTATTAGTGCTTTCATGGCTCTTTTGCATCCAACATATGTACACAGTGTTATTTTTGGTGGTTTAGGTATTGGTATGGTGACGGGAGCAGGAAATTGGGAGCCTGTTGCTGAGGCCCTTTTAGCAGAAGATATTTCCACTATTACCAATACGCGCGGTTTAATGTTCCGTAAATTTGCAGATCAAACGAAAAGCGATAGGCGTGCTCTTGCTGCTTGTATCATTACATCAAAACAGGAGTTAACGGCGTCTGAAGTTTACAAAATCAAACAACCAGCACTTGTTGCCGTTGGTTCATTAGATGAAATTGGCGGTGATGCAGAGCCATTGGCAGCCTTGTTGCCTTGTGGTGAAGCTTTATCAATTCCTGATCGAGATCATATGCTTGCTGTAGGCGATAAAGTTTATAAAAAAGGCGTTATCGATTTTCTTTCTCGTTATCCTATAAAATAAGAACTCTTCATAGCTTTTAGAATTTACAGAAATACCCAATATTTTTATTTCGTATAAATTGAAAAAAGCTTATTAAAAAATCTTTCTGTTGTGACGTAAGTTTTTATAAAAAATGAAAAGAAAAATAAACTCTTATTAGCTTATTTTGTATATTTTTCAGAGACGTAATTCTTCTAAGATTAGATAATTATACTTTAAAGGTTATTAAAAAGAATTATTTTCGAATGATGTAATAAATATTTTTTGCTAAAAAATGTAGTTTTAAATAAAAAATATTTTTATTTATATTTTTTATAAAATAAACAAAATTATAAATTATTGATCAATTTATTCTTACGAATATGCATTTTAAATACAGATGCTAAAATTGGAGATAAAGTAAAATTATTAAAAATATACAGTTTTTTTTTTGCCATTTTTTAATCTATACGGGTATATTTAATAATGATAGACTCCTTTTGTAAACGTTCTTTATGAATGTATAAAGAACGTTGTGAATATATGTAATATTAAGTAAATATTCAGATTATGCTTTTTTACTGACTTTACAGAATCATAAGAGTGTCTTATTTGCACGACACGCAATTATTTTAATCGTTTCAAAAAAACAGGAGAGCATAGTGAATGCTGATGAAATAAAAAAACTTGATAATTATTTTAGAAATATATTCCAAAACTCAGCATTGCAAGTCAGAGCACGTCCTAAAAAGAGTGATTCTTGTGAGGTTTATATGGGAGATGAGTTTTTAGGCATTATCTATCGAGATGAAGATGAAGATGAGCTCTCCTATAATTTCTCAATGGCTATATTAGATATTGATTTAGAAAATTGATTCGTTATTCATAGTTGAATGAAGTCTTTTTTATCCCATAAGATTTATATAAGTTTTAACGCTTTAAAACTCGTATGGTTATTTCGTGCAATAATAAGATGGTCATGGATAATAATGCCTAATGCATTTGCTGCATCTTTTAATCTATATGTCATTGTTATATCTGCATTAGAGGGGGTGGAATCGCCAGAAGGGTGATTGTGGACTAAGATAAGTCCTGATGCGGATAACTCTAAAGCTCGAGAAATAACTTCACGAGGATAAACAGGGGTATGATCAATGGTTCCAGTTTGTTGCACCTCATCAGCAAGTAAGCCGTTTTTCTTATCAAGAAACAAAATACGAAACTGTTCACGTGTTTCGTGAGCCATAACAGCTTTACAATACGCTAACACTTTATCCCATGATGAAAAAATATCGCGCTTAAACAATTGCGCACGAGCAAGACGTCCAGCAACATCTGAAATAATTTTTAAATCAACTGCAGTGGCGGGACCACATCCTGGAATTTCTTGAAGTCGGTGAATATCCGCTCCCAACACATCAGCTAATGAACCAAAACGCGCTATCAAATTTTTAGCTATGGGTTTTGTGTTTGCACGGGGTATTGTGCGAAAAAGCAATAATTCAAGATATTCATAATCTTCAATTGCATTTCCTTTTGACTTTAAATAGCGCTTCCGAAGACGTTCACGATGGCCTTGATAATGTTTATGAAGCTGTGCGTTTTTCTGAGGCTCTTCACTTTTTCTTTCTGATACTGGGGTGAGTGGAGAACTCGATGTTAATGCAAAGTGATTACTTTGAGTATCTTCCTTTTGTTTTAATTTTTTAGCCATAACATCTCTACATTGCGTTAGGTATGGGAATTTGGAATATAAAAAATATTTTTAGGAGATTGTGTAAATATTTCATACCCTTCATTTGTAACACCAATTGTATGTTCATATTGTGCTGTCAGAGAGCGGTCACGGGTAACAGCAGTCCAACCGTCAGATAAAATCTTAACTTGTGGTTTACCAAGGTTAATCATAGGCTCAATTGTAAACATCATACCTTGTTTTAATTCAACTCCTTCTCCAGGATTTCCATAATGGAGAATATTGGGAGCATCATGAAAAAGCTGGCCGATACCATGTCCGCAAAAATCTCTCACAATTGAACAGCGTTCAGATTCTGCATACTGTTGAATGGCTGCCCCAATATCACCTGTCGTTGCTCCAGGCTTAACGACAGCGATTCCTTGCATAAGACTTTCATAGGTTATTTTTAGCAAGCGTTCTGCGGCACGCCTAATTTTTCCAACAGGATACATTCGGCTTGAATCCCCATGCCAACCATCAAGGATAAAGGTTACATCAACATTTACAATATCACCTTCTTGCAAAGGTCTTTTATTGGGAATGCCATGGCAGACAACGTGATTGATAGATGTACAGCATGAATGGCTGTATCCATGATAATTTAGATCAGCAGGAAGTGCTCCTCGCTTAGCTCCAAAAATAAATACAAAATCATCTATTTCTTGCGTAGTAACGCCCGGCTTAATAATATCTGTAAGCGCATCAAGGCATTCTGCAGCAATACGACCAACTTCACGCATTTTAGCAAAAGCATAATCATCGAAAATGCGGATTTTTCCATTAAATTTTAAAGGGATTTTATTATATTCGATATACTCAGTCATTGTTTCTTCTATTTTCTATTTTTACTCTCTGAATCGGAAAAATGCCTTCTACACTTACATGACACTTTACAGCATAACATTCTACTCCTGATTTTAATGCTAAATCAAACTTACGTCCATAGAGTGGATCAAGATCATGACAAATTGTAAAAGCTGAGCAATCTTCTCGTTGAATAATATAAAGCATAGCAGCTCGTTTTCCTTGTTGTACAACTCCTATGAGCTCATCAAGGTGACGTGCACCACGTTTTGTTTCGCTATCAGGAAATTCTGCTAATCCTTTCTGACGAATAAAATGAACATTTTTGACTTCTAGGTAACAATCAGGAAGAATGTCATCACGTAAAAGAAAGTCAATTCGTGATTGTGTCCCATAGCGTTGTTCTTTTAAAATTGTTTTATATCCATTTAATTCTGGTAGTAATCCGTTTTGAATTGCTTCTAACGCAAGTTTATTGGGTAAAGAAGTATTAATACCAACCAAAGTATTATCGGCTTCAATAATTTCTAATTGATAGGCATATTTTCGTTTGATGTTGTTATGATAAGAAAGCCAAATATTGGTGTTGAAAGCTGTTAATCCAAGCATTGATCCTGTATTAGGTACAGACACGGTGAGGACATGCTGATCATCTTGTTGAACATCCGCAAGGAAACGTTTATAACGACGGATAAGCTTTGCAGGAAAAAGTTTGGGAATAAAGTGCATATCCCTTTTTTAGGATTTATGATTTCATAATTCAACTGAGATTATGATTTATAGGGGCTGTTCCCTATTAAAAAAGATAAAATTGATGTAAAAAACGCTACGATATCTTATATAAATTGTTATAAATTCCATCGTTCACTTTAATGGCTTTTAAAATTTATTATTAGGTTTAGAAACTATTATCTTTGAATGAAAAGATAGATTATCTATAAGTTATTATTAAACAGCATTAGAGTATTGTGAAAAAGGTTTCGTAAAAATAGTGGAGAGGGAGATAGTTTAAGTGAAACTAGGTAAGATTGATGGCAGGAACGAATAAGAATCGTGAAAATTTAACAAATGGTCCCATTATTATTTTAGTTGAACCGCAGCTTCCTGAAAACATTGGTATGGTCGCAAGGGCAATGGCAAATTTTGGGCTTTCTAAGCTTCGATTAGTCAATCCTCGAGAAATGTTTCCAAATGAAAAAGCTAGAGCTGCTGCAAGTAAAGCTGATCATGTCATTAACAACGCTGTGATTTTTAACACATTGCGTGATTCAATTGCAGATTTACACTATGTTTTTGCCACAACAGCACGTGAAAGATGTGGATTTAAAACTGTAAAAAGTGCTGTCGAAGCAGCAAGCGTATTACGTCAGCGTGAAAGTATCGGACATAAGACCGGGATTGTCTTTGGAAGAGAGAGATGGGGACTAGAAAATGATGAAATCAGCCTTGTTGATGAAATTATTACTTTTCCAGTTAATCCTGCTTTTGCGTCACTTAATATTGCGCAAGCGGTTCTTTTAATGTCTTACGAATGGATGAAAACTGGTTTAGAGAATGTCAGCGATACGGCATTTCGTGCCGCGGAGATGGAACCTGCAAATAAAATAATATTCCATGGTTTTTTATCTCAATTAGAAGAGGCTTTGAATATCCGTGGGTATTTTAGACCCCCAGAACGCAAAGAAGTGATGCTTGCAAATTTGCGCTCTGTTTTTACGCGCGCTAACTTTAGTGAACCTGAGGTTCGTTTATTGCGAGGCATTATATCTTCTTTGGATCATTTTTCGCCACAATATCCACGGGGGAGTAGAGCACCGGAAGAGCGTGATCGTAAAAAAATTAAAAATAAGTGTGAAAACTAATGGATGAACGACCTGTTCTTTTTTTTGATAGCGGTATTGGTGGTTTAACAGTGTTCAGGGAAGCGCGTATTCTTATCCCCGACATGCAATTTATCTATGTTGCTGATGATGCAGGATTTCCTTATGGAAATTGGAAAGAAAATATTTTGAAAGAGCGTATTTTGAAGATTTTTACAAATCTTTTAACACGTTACAATCCAGCTTTATGTGTGATTGCTTGCAACACTGTTTCTACACTGATGATAGCAGATTTACGACAGAATTTTCCTCATGTCCCTTTTGTAGGAACGGTTCCTGCAATTAAATCAGCTGCTGAACAAACAAAATCTGGTTTTATTTCCGTATTAGCGACTCCTGGAACAGTTAAACGTGCTTATACAAATGAATTAATTAACTCTTTTGCTGGACAGTGTCATGTTCAGCTTGTGGGAAGTAAAAAGCTGGCTGGACTTGCTGAAGATTATTTACGGGGAAAATCTATCGATTCAGAAGAGTTAAGAAAAGAAATCTTGCCATGTTTTGTGGAAAAAAATGGACAATATACGGATGTTATTGTTTTAGCCTGCACACATTATCCTTTTTTGATTAATTTCTTTCGTGAACATGCTTTATGGTCCGTTGAGTGGATTGATCCGGCGAAAGCGATCGCCAAACATATCAGATCTTTATTACCATTGTCGGGAAAGATACACCATCAATATATAAAGAAATATCAAGATTTTGCGTTGTTGACATCAAAAAATATCACTTCTTTAACGGAGAATTTGTTTAAAGGATTTGGCTTAAAACTCATGAAAGGAGTTGACTTTGGGTTACGAGACCAATAATGATGATCTAGCTATTTTTTCAAGAAAATAGCATTAATTGACGTGTCCCGTGGATAACTTTGCATATTGATATGTTAAGGTATTCTGTCAGTCTTTAGTATTTAAAGGCAGAGGAGGGCGCGTTTCCTTGGGGTCTTAAGATCTCGTGTTTTATTTTATAAGGAAATGCGATGAGTAAACGCGAAACAACAAAGTATAAAATTGACCGTCGTATGGGAGAAAATATTTGGGGGCGTCCAAAATCTCCTGTCAATCGTCGTGATTATGGTCCAGGTCAGCATGGACAGCGTCGTAAAGGAAAACTTTCTGACTATGGGGTGCAGTTGCGCGCTAAACAGAAATTGAAAGGGTTTTATGGAGATATTTCAGAAAAACAATTTCATAAAACCTATGAAGAAGCTGCTCGTCGACGGGGCGATACTGGCGAAAATCTTATCGGTCTGTTAGAATCACGTTTGGATGCTGTTGTTTATCGTGCAAAATTCGTACCTACGATTTTTGCTTCTCGCCAATTTATCAATCACGGTCATGTTAATGTCAATGGGCGGCGCACAAACATTCAATCTTATCGTTGTAAACCAGGTGATGTTATTGAGGTTCGGGAAAAATCAAAACAACTTGTTTTAGTTTTAGAATCTGTACAATTGGCAGAACGTGATGTCCCCGATTATATTGAAGCAGATCATAAACAGATGAAAGCAACCTTTACACGTATTCCTGCTTTTGCAGATGTTCCTTATGCTGTGCAAATGGAACCTAATTTGGTTGTTGAATTTTATTCTCGATAATTTTTTTATGAGAAAAATTATTTCTCTCTTCATATGGTTATAACTTAAAATATTGTGTTTTTTATAATCTTTGGAGTTAACAAGTATTTTTTGTGAATGGTTCTATATTAAGTTTATTGCTATGTTTTATAGCGATAAACTTATATAGTTCCATTTCTTTTTTATGTATCTAATTTTTATAAATTCAAAAAACATAACTGTAAGTTTACTTTATATTTGTTTCTGTCTTTGCAAAACGAGCTATTACTTGTGCAGGATATGGTATTATGAATGATGTTTCAGTTGAATATCAGACAATAGAGGAAAACAAAGAGAGAGATGATCTTTTGGAAAGAGAAGGAGATGATTGTCATCCAATATTTCGGGTTGCTCCTTCAAGCGTAGAATTTAATAAATTGCGCAAACGGCTTTTGCGTCATATGCGGCAGGCTTTGGATGATTTTTCTATGCTCTCTACGGGGAAAAAATGGCTTGTCGCTTTATCGGGCGGAAAAGACTCTTATGGTTTATTAGCGCTTCTTTTAGACTTAAAGTGGCGAGGTCTTTTATCCGTTGAAATTCTAGCCTGTAATCTTGATCAAGGGCAACCAGGATTTCCTAAGCATATTCTTCCAGACTTTTTAAGTTCTTATAAAATTCCATATCGTATTGAATATCAGGATACTTATTCCATTGTTACAGATAAATTAGCAGAGTCGCAGACATATTGTTCACTTTGTTCTCGATTGCGACGTGGTAATCTCTATCGTATTGCACGTGAAGAGGGATGTTCTGCATTAGTTTTAGGTCATCATCGTGATGATGTTTTAGAAACATTTTTTATGAATTTGTTTCACGGTGGCCGATTAGCTGCCATGCCTGGAAAACTTAAAAATGATGAAGGAGATCTTTTTGTATTACGTCCTCTTGTTTATGCTGCTGAGGAAGATATGGAAAAATTTTCTCAAGAAATGCAATTTCCAATTATTCCTTGTAATCTTTGCGGTAGTCAAGATGGATTACAACGTAATGCAATGAAAGAAATGCTGAAAAATATAGAAAGACAAATGCCAGGACGTAAAGATACGATGATTCGCGCTTTAACAAATGTACGCCCAAGTCATTTGCTTGATAAGAAATTCTTTGATTTTAAAACGTGTTAATAAAAATTAGATATTTTAAAAATAAGTTTAAAGAGTTTAAGATAAGAGACTTATTTATAATGATAATTTATTTTTTTCATTTAAATATCGTCAGATTGTTTTGTTTCAAATTCTCTTATATTGCTTCCATAAAAAATATCCGTTTGCATATCACAAAGGAAATTCTTGTGTGCATAAAACACTCTTGAAAAAAGTTTCCTTTCACTAACCAATGACTGTCGCAATATCAAAAATAGGAAAATAGTACGATTGTCGATTTGCTCTTTTGTTAATTAAAAATGGTGTACCTTGTGGATTTTATTTTATTCTGTTGCGCCGCCGTCACCGTCATTTAAGGCATTAAATTAAGAGAATATATAACTGCTTGGTATTTTGGGAGTGTATAGCAAACACTCAGAGTAAGGATTGCTCGTAAATTCTCATGAAGTGAGTTACATGATCGGTTCTTGTTATGAAAAATCGCTTTTTTATAAACCAATGCTGATAGAAATCTTCATCATTGAGGACAGGGAAGGAGTTAAATTTTTAAACTGCTATACCATAAAGGTCATAGGCATCCGATTGTTCGATTTTAACGGTGACAAATTCACCAACACGCAGTGGGCGTCGTGATGATATATGGACAACACCATCTATTTCTGGAGCATCGTACTGACTACGTCCTTTGGCAACTTTTCCTTGACTTTCATCGATAAGCACTCGGAGTCTTTTTCCAATTTTTTTCTTTAAAAGATGTGTAGAAATTTGTTGTTGTTTTGCCATAAAACGATGCCAGCGGTTTTCTTTCACCTCTTCAGGAATATTTTCTAATCCCAAATCATTTGCGGCAGCTCCTTTTACTTCTTCATATTTAAAGCACCCCGCGCGTTCAATTTTTGCTTCTTCTAGCCATTCTAGAAGTATATTAAAATCTTCATTCGTTTCACCAGGAAAACCAACGATAAATGTTGATCGCAAAGTAAGATCTGGACATATTTTCCGCCATTTTTCAATTTTACGGTTTGTTTTTTCCATAAGTGCGGGACGCTTCATGTGACGCAAAACAGTTGGTGATGCATGCTGAAAAGGTATATCCAGATAAGGAAGAATTTTTTTTGCAGCCATAAGTTCGATAACTTCATCAACATGGGGATAAGGATAAACGTAATGCATACGTACCCAAATACCCATATCGCCTAGTTCGCGACAAAGATCAAAGAATTTAGTTTTGATTGTACGATCTTTCCAAGAATTTTCGAGATATTTAAGATCAACACCATAAGCACTCGTATCCTGTGAAATAACCAAAAGTTCTTTTACACCCGCTTGCACGAGTTTTTCAGCTTCACGAAGAACATCGCTGATGGGACGTGAAGTGAGATCACCACGCAAAGTAGGGATGATACAAAAACTACACCGATTAGAGCATCCTTCAGAAATCTTTAAGTAGGCGTAATGGCGAGGTGTTAAACGAATACCTTGGGGAGGAACTAAATCAAGAAAAGGATCATGAACAGGAGGAATTGCTGTATGAACAGCTTCTATAACGCTTTCATAAGCTTGCGGTTTTGTAATAGCCAATACATTAGGATATGTTTGGCGAATAGCATCAGGATCAGCACCAAGACACCCTGTTACAATAACTTTTCCATTTTTTTTAAGAGCTTCATCAATATTGGCTAATGATTCTCTCCTTGCCGAGTCAAGAAAACCACAGGTATTCACAATAACGACATCAGCTCCTTGATGTTGACGTGAAATCTCATACCCTTCAGAGCGAAGGCGTGTAATAATTCGCTCAGAATCTACGAGTGCTTTTGGGCATCCGAGGGAGACAAAACTAATACGAGGTGCTACCATGATGATCCTACAATTACTATGAATGATTGAGTTACGCTTTTATTAATTTAAAAATAATGTTCTTTATTTTTATACCTATGCAATACAATCTGTTACAAAGTTATTTGATTTTTTTCTACAAAATTTTATGTGTTTTTATGCATGCATACAATTTTGTCTTATTATATCGTAAAATTCCGTTATTGAGGATGATGATATAAGACAGCTTCCTTCAAAGCATTTAAGTTCTTTTCAAAGTACGTGGTGAATATTTTAAAACTTACTTGTCAAGCCTTGCATTAAGTGAAGAACATGGAGGGAAGGGAAAGTGAAACCTGCTCGATAAGGATCTGGATTGTTTATAAACCGAATTGGGGGCATCCTTTGGCTGTGGAGAAGAAGTCAATTGCGTGTGGCACAATAAAAAAAATACTCAACAGCTTCTTATTGCGATATCTATCGCGTACTATAAGGTTTATTTTTTAATATTTGCGAATAAGTCCGGTAAGTTTTCCTTGTATTTCTATACGCTCGGATTCGTATGTCCGTACTTCATAATGAGGATTTGCGGCTTCTAATGCAATAGAAGCTCCTTTGCGTCGATAACGTTTTAATGTGGCTTCTTTTTTATCAATAAACGCAACAATAATTTCACCAGTTATTGCTGTATTTTGACGTTTTACAATGATCGTATCTTTATCAAAGATACCAGCCTCCATCATAGAATCATCTTTAACTTCTAATGCGTAGTGCTCACCTGTATTAACCATATCGAGTGGAAGAGAAAGGCTGTTTATTTGTTGCAGTATAGCAGAGGCGGGTACGCTTGCAGAAATACGTCCCATAATAGGAATGGTGATATTTTTTTTTTCTTCTTCATCAAAGGGACTCAAGCTTTTTGATATTTCCCTTTTATTTCTTTCTATTATACTGGGAGAAATTTTACGTGCTAAAGAAAGGTTAAATGTTATTTTCTCAGGAAGTCGAATCACCTCCACAGCACGAGCACGATTGGGCAAACGACGTATAAAACCTCTTTGTTCTAAGGCTATAATGAGCTTATGAATACCAGACTTTGAAGAAAGTTCTAATGCATTTTTCATTTCTTCAAAAGAAGGAGGAACACCAGTTTCTTTTATATGGTTATGAATAAATAAGAGTAGCTCATACTGTTTACATGTTAGCATTCAACATTCCAATCAAAATAATAAAAATTAGTAAAGTAAAAATACATGTATATATAACACTTTTACAATTTTTTATCGCCAAATCAAAATTATTTTATTTGTTTTTGATCTTATCGTTTAATAAATCAATATGTTTATTTATAGATATATTTAAATTATTATTTATATACTGTATATATACATTAATATTAAATAATGTATAAATATACTTTATAGTTCTGACTGAATTATCCAACACTAAATTTTGTGACTAGTATTATCCTTTTCTTCTAAAAATATATCTACGTATTTTATAATTTTTGATATAAAAAAGTTAACTAGAAGGCATTCTATATATTCAAAACACTTAAAATAATTTTGCATACTGCATATTATTTCTGCTTTTTTATTCTTAGTAAAATTATCTACAGCTCTAATAGTGAGCATAATTTATAGTCATTCGGGATATTTTCAATGAGACTAAATTTTTGCTTCATATCTACTTGATTCTATAGGATAAATTGGCTTTCGTTATATATTCATTATACATGAATAAAAATCATACTCTCAAAGCCATTGTTGCTCATTGTTCCATTTTCAAGTCTAACGTGTCAACCGCTATATACTATTTCCATGAACCCTAATGTTGCGATAATTTTTGGTTATTGAAAGGAAGCATAAAAGGTATTTTCATTTCTTTTTTATAGTTTTATTCTCTCGCTTATATCGGTCAAGAAAATGCTTTTTATTGTTTCAATATAAAAAAGATTTGAAATGAGAAAAACTTACAGTATTTGAGAATTTTCACTCAAGTAAAAAGTAATAAATTATTATAAATCAATATATTATCTTATAAAGCTGTATTCATATTTGAAAATTAAACACTAAAATATAAAGATATAAAAATAATATTATAATAAAAGGTATTTTTTCTTCTCTACCCATTATGCTCAACAACCCATGTGAGGGGAAGGGGGTATTGCTCATAATTTTAACGCTTCGAATCTATGCAATATTTTGCAGTGAAATTTTTCCTTTATTGAAACTTCAAAAAGAAGATTTAAAGAGTACTTATACAATGATGAAGTAAAGGGGCGAAAACGGAAAATTATTGATAACTGAAGAAAATAATAATATTTTTTCCAAAAGGTGTTGACCAAATGGAAAGTCAACCGTATGTTCCCTTCACTTTCTGCAAACTAGATAGCTTGTGTGAGAGCGCGTAGCTCAGCTGGTAGAGCAACTGACTTTTAATCAGTAGGTCCAGGGTTCGAATCCCTGCGCGCTCACCAAATTTAAGTAATATCAATAGGCTATAAAAAATTTAAGAATCTTTTTTGTTTTGATTCTTTTTGAAGTTTTTATCGATTCTATAGTCTGTCATTTTCTATCAGCTGTTTTTGGAATAGAGCGGTGCTATGCTGTCTCTTGTCCAACAAAAAAGAGCTTTAAGATTACGATAGGGTTGTACCTGCGTTGGCAGCACATGCGGTTTCTAATTTTCTCAATCCATAGGTGGTTTTTAATACCCACTGCATTACATGATTCGCAAAACAGTTGCTAAAATCACCACTTATTCACACTTAATATTATGAAATGAATTTTCTATAAGATGTTGATTTGTTTAAATTTTAATCTTTTTAACATCTACTATAGTACATTTATTTCTTATGAAAACCATAAAAAGGTTAACAATACGTTAATTTCTTGATAGAAGGGGCCAATTCAAGAGTGGTATATGCGCGAGGGGAATCATTTAAAAACGTAAATTCTTCCGTTGCGTACAAAAAGCGTGACGTGGTTTTTACAAGTAGTACTTAACAGAAATAAGTGGACTGAATAGATGCCTTCAAATAGAAAAAAGAAAATTACTTTTATGATTAAACCAACACTTCAATTGTTTTCTATGATCGTCATTTCTCAGTCACTGGTATCTTGTTGCGCAAGCCAAACTATGAATTTTTCAATAAAAGATTCCTATCATAATAAACCAATTAACGTAAACACTTCTGTACTACCTCAACAAGTATCTAATAAGAAGAATCAATCGGAAGAAAAAAAGCGTGGACGAGCGATTGTTGGTAAACCTTATCAAATAAAAGGAAAGTGGTATTATCCTCAAAGTGATCCAACTTATAAACGTGTTGGCGAAGCATCATGGTATGGTTCAGATTTTCATGGACGTTTAACTGCCAACGGTGAAATTTATGACATGAATCTTTTGACTGCTGCTCATCCTACAATGCCTTTACCTAGCTATGCTCGTGTTACTAATTTGAAAAATGGGTCTTCAATCGTTGTTAGAGTGAATGATCGCGGACCTTTTATGAAAGACAGAATCATTGATTTATCAAGGCAAGCTGCGGCAATATTGGGGTATGTAGATAGGGGGGTCGCAGATGTTAAAGTAGAATATATTGCTGAAGCACCTGTTGGCTATTATGATGCTGCATATTTAATGTCCTCTTATACTCCTGGAAATGCTGCCCCATATTCATTAGCGTCGGAAAATGTTGCGAAAAAAAGAGAAACTGTTTTGTTAAAAGAGCAGCGCAATACAAGGAACAAAAAAGAATTAGCTAAAGCAGCTGCTGTTGAACAAGAACAACGTAATAAAACTGTTGCAGTTAAATTGCCAGAAATTGGTCCTATCATGGTTGATAAGCCGATACCATTCGATCAAGTTGCTTCTATAAATAAGCTAAACAAAAAAACAAAGGTTAATTGGCTACAACTGTTTTAAGAAAAAATGCATTGATTTTTTATCTATATAATTTTCTAGTAAAAAAGGTAAGAAATTACGGATTTAGTGTAGGATTTTTATCTTAAAGCGCTTTGTCCTTTTCAAAAAGCGTGGTTGGGTTCTATTATTATAAATTCAGTACGGCCTTTCCACTCCATTGCTGGTCTATTCGTCGTTTTATGATATTGCTTGCTTAATAAAGCGTGTACTTTTCTTGCTGTAATAGCTTTTGCTAGACGAAGGTAAATTATTGTGTCAGTCTGTTTGTGTAATCTCTAAAACAACTTGTACTCTCGATTTGAGAGGAATAAAAAGCTTAACAAGTAAAAAAATATTTTCTTTTGATTCGGCCTTGCATCTTTCTAAAGTATCTACGGTAATATCTTATGAAAAGATTATGCATTATCTCATGCTTTTGTTTATCATGTTCTTTAATGGAGTAAGTTCCCTCACGAAAAACAGAGCGTCTCAAACAAAATACACTTACATTGCCAATTCATGGACTTATTTAAAAGAGACATACTTTAACACGCTACAAGCCTATTTTGCGACAGCGCCTGTGAATGGTATAACTGTTAACGCCTTTAGACATCAGCATCTTTACTCTTATGAAGATATAAATCGACACCATCATACACTTTGCAAGCCCCCAATGTTTTGTGCGATAATTCTTAACACTTGAGAGGTTTATAAGAAGTATTTTTACTCTCTTTTTTAATAATTTTTATCCATATACGAACCCTACTTATGACCCGTAAGTAAGCGATTTTTAATGAATTCAATATGAGAAGAGGGGATGAGAGAATCTTACAGTATTTTGAGTTAGCTTCAATTTTAAAATGATAATTTATCATAACAAATCAAAATACTATCAATAAAAATAGGAAAAAATCTTTTGTCTCTCATACATTTAAAATGTTAAATTGAACCTACATGGAAGATAAAAAACGTGTCATATTATTTTTTCTAAAGCTAAATGAAAATAAAATCTTTTTATGAGTTGTAAATAATTCCTCAATTTTCAGAAATCAAAAAGTTTTTTCCTATATAAGATTCTTTATGTTGATCTTTGGGATGGGAGGAGCAGCTATGTATACAGCATTAAGGATCTTATTGATATTATGGGGAGTATTGGCATTTGATACGTGGGGGAGAGCACAAGATTTTCAAACTTCCGCATCACAACTGTTATTACTCGATGATGATACAGAGACAATACTTTATGAAAAACAAAGTGATATTCCTTTTTTCCCTGCTTCATTAGTAAAATTGATGACAGCAGAAGTTGTATTTCATCAATTAAAAAAAGGATTATTAAAAAGTACGCAGAAATTCAAGGTCAGTGAAAATGCTTGGCGCAAAGGTGGAGCACCTTCCGGTACAACCACTATGTTTGCAAAGATAAAGACAGAAATCAGTGTTTCTGATCTTTTACGTGGTTTAATTATTGTGAATGGAAATGATGCTGCTATTATTCTTGCTGAAGGAATATCAGGACATGAAGATCATTTTGTAAAACTGATGAATCAGCGCGCAAAAATAATCGGATTATCTCAGAGTCATTTTGTTAATGCTACAGGGCTACCCGAAGAGGGACAATTTGTAACTGTGCGTGATATGATTATATTAGCACGTCATATTGTTCAGGAATATCCGGATTATTATGCACTTTATTGTGAGCCTCATTTTACATGGAATAATATTTTTCAACGTAATAAAAACCCTCTTATTTCTAAGGAAATTGGTGTAGAAGGATTTGGTTTTGGCTACAGTGAAAAAGAAGGTTTTTCAATGGTTGCCACCATTTCTAAAAATCATCGACGTCTTTTTTTAGCAATCAATGGTTTGCAAGATGGTAAAAAATATACAAAAGAAATAGAACGCATTCTTCAATGGGGGATGACGGCATTTGATCTCAAAACAATTTTCACAAAAGAAGAAACGGTTGGTCGTGCTTCTGTTTACGGTGGTAAGAAAAATTTTGTTCCACTCATTGTTAAAACACCAATAAGTTTTATGCTTTCGAATGAAAAAAAAGTAAATGTTAAAGCAAAAATTAAATATCATGGTCCATTGAAAGCTCCCATCGTTTCTGGGAAATCAGTTGGCGTTATTCAAATTTTAGAAGATAAAAAGGTTCTTCTGGAAAAACCAGTTTTTGCCGGAATGAATGTTCAGGAAGGAAGTTTCTTTGCAAAAGTAAAAAATGCATTCTATGAAATAACAATTGGATGGTTACGAAAATATTTATAGTTACGCGCTAATAAGGTTAAGATCATACGTGTCAGGTTATTTTATTACATTCGAAGGAGGGGACGGGGTAGGGAAAACGGTGCAGATTTCTTTACTTGCTGAGTCTCTCTCACACCAAGGTTATGATGTTGTCACAACACGAGAACCAGGAGGAACACCAGGAGCAGAAGCAATCCGGCATATTTTGTTGTCGGGGCAGGCGCGACAGTATGGACCGTTGATTGAAGCTGTTTTGTTTACAGCTGCACGTGTCGACCATGTTACTGAGGTTATCGCACCTTCTTTGCAAAAAGGTAAAATCGTTTTATGTGACCGCTTTATTGATTCTACACGCGTTTATCAAGGACTCAATGATAGCGTCAGTTCTTCTCTTCTTTCTGTTTTAGAGTGTATTGCGCTCAATGGTATTTTGCCTCATTTAACATTTTTATTAGATATGCCTGCAATGTGTGGTATGAAGCGTGCAAATTTGCGAAGAAAAAAAACAGAAGAAATTGATTATTTTGAAAAAGATCAGTTGGAAATTCAAGAACAAAGGCGTCAGGCTTTTCTTCAATTGGCCAAACAGGAACCCCATAGATTTCGAGTTATTGATGCCACTGGCTCAGTGGAAGCCATTGCTCATCAAATAAAAAATATTTGTCATCAGGTATTGTTGGATCAGCTTTCATGAGTAATGTAAATACCTTACGCCAATATGATGATATTGATACAATTTTATCACCATCCCAGAACAATGTTATCTTTGGTCATGAGGATGTGCGTCATTTTTTGACACAAATGCTTAAAGAAGAGCGTTTACATCATGCATTATTATTTGAAGGAGAATATGGGATTGGAAAGGCTACATTAGCCTTTCATCTTGCTTGGAACATTTTAAGTTTTCAACAGAGTGCTTTCTTGAAACCCGATCCTTATTCTACCCCATGGCGCCAAATTACACAAGGAAGTCACCCTGGTCTTTTGTATATTTCACGTCGATTTGATGTGAAAACGCAAAAGTTTAAAACAGGAATACTCGTTGATGATATCCGTGATATTATGCATTTTTTAAGCCGAACATCACAAGAAAATGGATGGCGTATAGTTATTGTTGATTCTGCAGATGATATGAATAGAAATGCAGCAAATGCAATTCTTAAAATACTTGAAGAACCACCTACAAAAACGTTATTTGTTATTATCGCGCATTCTTCTGGCAAATTGCTTCCAACAATCCATTCACGGTGTCAAAAAATCTCTTTTCGTCCCTTGAATAACGATGAAATGAAAAAAGTTATTACACATATTTTCGCCAATCAGGATTTACCTGATGAGAAAACAATTGAAATGATTATTGAAAAATCTAAAGGAAGTCCTCGAAAAGCTGCTTTACTTGTTTGCCATGGCGGTTTTGAAATTATTAAAACAATTGATGCTCTCCTAGAGAAACCTGTTTGTAACGCAATGATTGTACATACTCTTGCACAAACATTTTCATCTGTTTCTTCTACATTCCAATTTCAACAATTTTGTGATGAAATTCTTAATAAAATTCAAAAAAAAGCTATCATGCTCGTTGAAAAGGGAGACTTATTTCTCTCAAAAAAATATGCGGAAAAATGGCGGGAGATTCATCAAGAAATAGAGGAAATACAACTGTTTAATCTCGATAAAAAGCAGTTTGTTATTAACTTGCTTTTTAAAGTTCATAAGATCATTCATGAGGATTAGTTTTTCCGTGACAATGCGATAAACAAACGTTATGTCATAATATCTTTTATTTATAGCGTTTTACAACGAGTATGACATGCGTGACACATATTACATAACAACTCCCATTTTTTATCCTAATGGTGCTCCACATATTGGACATGCTTATAGTGCAATTGCAAGCGATGTTTTAGCCCGCTTTCAACGGTTAAACGGAAAAAATGTATTTTTTCTTTCTGGTACAGATGAGCATGGTCTCAAGATGCAACAAACCGCAGCTGCATTAGGCATGACACCTCAGCAGCTTGCAGATCGTAATAGTGCGGTGTTTCAAAAAATGCTTGCAGTATTAAATTGTTCTAACGATGATTTTATCCGTACGACAGAAGAACGCCATTATCAAGCTTGTCAAGAAATTTGGAAAAAGATGGAAGCAAATGGCGATATTTATCTCGGTCGTTATACGGGGTGGTATTCGGTTCGCCAAGAAGCCTATTATGAAGAAAAAGATACGGAAGTTGGACCAGACAACATCCGTCGTGAGAAGGAATTAGGCTCTCCAGTTGAATGGAATGAAGAAGAAAGTTATTTTTTTAAACTTTCTCATTATGAAAAGGCTCTTCTTGAATATTATGAAAAACATCCTGATTTTATTGCTCCATTTGAGCGGCGTAATGAAATTATAAGTTTTATCAAATCAGGTTTAAAAGATATCTCTATTTCACGCGCAAGTTTTAACTGGGGAATTGCTGTTCCTGAGAATCCAAAGCACGTGATGTATGTCTGGGTTGATGCGCTTACAAATTATCTATCAGCAATAGGTTTTTTCAATGAAAATTCAAAAAAACGTGATTTTTGGCCTGCAAATACGCATATTATTGGTAAGGATATTATTCGTTTTCATGCAGTCTATTGGCCGGCATTTTTAATGTCTGCTGGAATTGAATTGCCTAAAAATATTTTTGCCCATGGTTTTTTACTTAATCGTGGTGCAAAAATGTCAAAATCTATTGGAAATGTCGTTGATCCTTTTGAAATGGTTGATCATTATGGTCTTGATCAGGTCCGTTATTTCCTTCTCCGTGAAGTGCCATTCGGACAAGATGGTAGTTATAGTCATGAAAGCCTTGTGAACCGTATTAATGCTGATCTTGCTAACGATCTTGGTAATTTAGCACAGCGCTGTTTGTCTATGATTGCCAAAAATTGTAATGCACAAGTCCCGAAACCAGCTTTATTTTTAGCTCAAGATAAACAGCTTTTAGAACAATCTCTTCAAGTACTTGAAACTGTACACCAAGCTATGTCTTCTTATAGTATGCATTTAGCACTTTCAGCTATTTTTTCAATTGTAGCAGATGCCAATCGCTATTTTGCCAACGAACAACCTTGGAGTTTACGTAAAAACGATCGAGAACGATTTTCTACAGTTCTTTATATAACTGTAGAAATCTTGCGGAGAATAGGAATTATGCTTTTGCCTTTCATACCCCAATCAGCAACGAAACTTCTTGATAGCCTTGCGGTTGCTGAAGATGATCGGTTATTGTATCATATAAGTCATTCAAAAATTCAAGAAGGGCTTGATCTTCCACCACCAGAACCAATTTTTCCTCGTTATATCTTGAAGAAAGAAGACACTCATCATGTTGATTGATACACATTGTCATCTTGATTTTGAAGATTTTTCACAAGATTTGGATAATGTTATCCAACGGGCTTTAGATGCTGACGTTAAACGTATGATAACAATTTCAACCCATGTTTATAAGTTAGATAAACTGTTAGCCATTGCGCAAAGCTATGATCAAGTCTTTTGTTCCGTTGGAACACACCCCAATCACGCGCATGAAGAACAAAATATTACAGCGGAAGAGCTTATACAGCTCTCGAATCATCCTAAAATTGTTGCGTTTGGGGAAGGGGGCCTTGATTATCATTATGATTACTCTACACCAGAAGAGCAAAAGAAAGTTTTTCAAGAACATATCATTGCTTCTCGAGAAACACAGATTCCTCTTGTTATACATTCACGCAATGCCGATATCGATATGGAGAAAATATTACGTGAACAAATAAAAGAAGGAGCTTTTCCCTTTATCCTTCATTGTTATTCGTCTGGAATGCAACTTGCTCGTGCTGGAATTGAACTTGGTGGTTATATTTCTTTTTCGGGTATTCTTACTTTTAAAAACGCACTTGAAATCCGTGAAATAGCAAAAATTGTGCCCCATGAGCATTTGTTAGTGGAAACAGATGCTCCATTTTTAGCACCTAGTCCCCATCGAGGCAAAACAAATGAACCATCTTTTGTATGTTATACAGCAGCTGTTTTGGCTGAAACAATTGGCTTAAGCATTGAAGAAACAGCTCAAATAACAACGCGTAATGCTTTTCGTTTATTTAGCAAAATGAAATAAGGCAAAAGATATGTGTGATCAATACCGATTTACAATATTAGGTTGTGGTCCTTCTCCAGGAGTGCCAAGACCTAATGGTGATTGGGGAACATGTGATCCGAATAACCCTAAAAATAAACGCTACAGAAGTTCTTTATTAGTTGAACGTATTAAACCTTCAGGAGGCAAAACAACGATCGTTATTGATACAGGTCCAGATTTTCGCTCACAAATGATCGATGCGCGTGTAAGCCATCTTGATGCTGCTCTTTACACGCATTCTCATGCAGACCATATCCACGGTATTGATGATTTACGCAGCTATGCACTTGCACAAAAATGTTTAATAGATATCTATGCCGACAGATTTACACTAGAGCATCTCAAAAGTGCTTTCGGATATTGTTTTCAAACTCCAAAAGATTCATCTTATTCTCCCATTTTAAAAGAGCATCTTATCAATGAAGATAGCCAATTTATTATTCAGGGGCAGGGCGGAGAAATAAGCGTCAATACACATTTACAACACCACGGAAACATTCATTCCTTAGGTTTTCGGATTGGGAACGTTGCCTATTGTACGGATGTTAGTGAATTTCCTGAAAAAACTTTATCCAAATTAATGGATTTGGATGTTCTCATCATTGAAGCTCTTCAATTTAAATCCCATCCGAGTCATTTTTCTGTTGATCAAGCATTACAGTGGATAGAATATTTAAAGCCAAAACAAGCAATACTCACACATATGGACAGATCGCTGGATTACAATAAGGTTATAAATTACGTTCCATCCTATGTAAAACCTGCATATCAAGGTCTTACTTTTGAAACAGATGCATAAGCTTATTATGCGCAATATTTAAGTTAAATAAAATACTTTTAAATTTATCCTTTATTTTATTTCATTTTTGACATATTTAGTGTTTTTTATGTCAAAAATGAGGCTTTTATGTATAAGAATTTTAAGCGGGGTGTATGTATTGTGGTTTTAGCGGTTTCCTTAACAGCATGTGGGGGGCGTTTAGAAAAAAATATTGCAACGACAACATTACATGACGGATCAATGAGTTGTGCCGATATTCAACGGGAGTTTTTTGCTAATAAACGTCAGATTAATGATACAATTGCAGAGCGTTCTAAAGCAAGAAATAAGAACGTGGCTTTAGCAGCAGCAAGTGTTGTATTTGTACCTGCTTTGTTTTTTATGGATACTAAATCCAGTGAAAGTAATGAAATTTCGGCTTTAAATAATCGTAATGCTGTTTTAAGCGATCTTGCACGTATGAAACGTTGTAAAATAGTACAGTAATTTTTCTTATTTTATTATAGGTAATTTCGTTATCACTATTTTTGGTCTTTAAGGAATATACCTTAAAGACCAAAGTTTATTTTAAAAGTAAATTGTATGATATAAATATTATGATGATGTTTTAAAGTAGGGTTTTCTTTTTGGATAAAGGATTTATCTTCTGCATCATATTATCGCATAATATATATTATGGAACTTTATGGAAAAGTATAGCTAGCATCAGCGTTTTGAGGAACGAAGCTTTAAAATGAGCTACTTAAGTTAGCTAAGATCGAAAATCGAGCCTGTTATTCTGGCTCGAAAATTTCAATCACAATGTTTTTTTATTTTTTACTCTTTTAAAAAAAATAATTACAATTTGTAGTACTATAAAAGCTAAAAACAATATTCCATGAAATAATGGTACAAATGGCTGATAAATAAAATCGGAATAATATATTGTTATTGCTTCAATCAATGCTGCAATACACCACACAATGATACCCCATAGTGAATACATCCAAAGTCCAACTAAGGCAATAGGATAGAGAATAGCCAATATAGCTGATGCAAATTGCCACTGCCAAGGCATAAGATCAAAACGCCATAGAATACCTGGAAAAACACCAACAAGACGTATCCAATAACAAATACCTAGAACTAAGCAAATAAGTGCCAAAAACCGTAAGTAACAGTTATAGATTAAATTGATTTTTGAAATCTGTTTGTGAGAATTATTTTTCACAATAATAACTCTTGTTCAACAGGTTGGAAGTAAGAATCTACCATTTCATCTGTCACATTTGAAAGTTTATCTGGTTGCCATTGAGGTCTTTTATCCTTATCGATTAACATAGCACGTATACCTTCATAAAAATCATGTGAATGAATCATATGATACGCTATGCGGTTTTCAATTTTCATACAATCTTCCAACGTTTGAGATGAATTTTGTTTCATTTGTTTCCAGATAACTTTTAAACTTGTCGGAGAACGTGACTGCAAAATATCATAACATTCTTTAGCAAATAAAACATCTTCATTGCTTTTTTTATGTAGCAACTCAAGACATTCTTCTAAGGTATGTGCACTAAAACAAGTGTTAATAATACAACGTATTTCATGACTTGTTTCATAGTCTTTTGTAATTGCTCGCTCGTTTAAAGCTAAAGTAGGATCTCCTTGCTCAATAACAGCTTTTCTAATCATATCGAATTCAGTTTCAGCAACGGCGTGTGTTGCTAATCCTAAATTTAAGCAATCTCCCCACTTTATACGTGCGCCCGTTAATGCAAGATAGATACCAAAATGATTGGGAAGAGATGGTAAGAAAAAACTTGCACCTACATCTGGGAAAAATCCAATCGCACCTTCTGGCATAGCAAAAACTGTATTTTCTGTAACAATTCGATGCGAGCCATAGAGAGAAATACCTACCCCTCCTCCCATCCAAATACCGTTTAAGAAAGAAATGTAGGGCTTTGAAAAATGTTTGATATAAGCATTTAAACTATATTCATTTCTAAAGTATTGACAAGCAGCAGCACTTTTCCCCATATGATAGATTTCTACAACATCTCCACCAGCACAAAAAGCACGCCCTTCCCCTTCAATTAAGACACAAGAAACATTATCATCTGTTTCCCATGTTCTGAGAGCTTTTTTTAAAGCTGAAACCATTCGTTGATTAAGAGCGTTTAATGCTGAAGGACGTGTGAGCTTTATAATACCAGCACGCCCTTCTTTCGTAAAAGAAATATCATCATCTGCTCCAAAATTAATTCGCATCTCACACCCTTCTTAAAACAATTATTTCATTGTTTTTTTTATACTTTTTGCCCCAAGTTTAGGAAATATTTGCATGATTGCGCCAATACAATATGTATAAATTCCTGTTACCGAAATTCCTATTTTAACCCAATAGGGAGCCTCTAGTTGATAAAAGAAGGCAGAAATACCAAAAAAACACCATAAGAGAAAAATGGGAAAATTAATTCTACGTAAACGAAGTACTCTTACTGGATGAATAAAATAAATTGGCAAAAAAGATATAATCGCCGATAGAACAATAATGATAAAAGTAATCCACTCTCCTGGTCTGACGACAAAAAGCGTAAAAATCATCATATTCCAAACAACAGGAAATCCTTTAAAAAAGTTTTCTTTGGTTTTCATACTAGTATCTGCATAATAAATAGCAGATGAAATAACAATAATTGCACTCAATGAAAATGATAACCCTACCCCCATGAAACCACTTTGATAGAGTGCAAAGGCAGGAATTAAGACATAAGTCACGTAATCAATAATATTATCTAACAGCTCTCCAGACCATGTTGGAAGAACGTACTTAACATCAAGTTTGCGTGCAATTGGTCCATCTATACCATCAACGAGAAGAGCAAGCCCAAGCCAACAGAACATAGCTGTCCATTCTTTTTGAGAGGCTGATATAAGAGAAAGAAACGCTAAAAATGATCCCGAAGCTGTTAGTAAATGAACGGAAAAGGCCTTTGCTTGTGGCATTGTTACTTTTTTATGGCGTAATAATTTAGCATTTGTTTTGATTTTCTTTGTTAATTTACGTTTCAAGGTTTTCTTATCCTCGTTTTTAAAGTCTTCAACCATCTATCAATACGCCATTTTTTAACGATGATATAACTCAGCATTTAAAAAAATCATAAAAAGGTTACTTTTTTATATCGCATTATTTATTACATACTATAATAATAGAAGAGCTTCATATAATAAAAAGAGAGAGATCATTTGGAAATGTTAAAATATTTTCTCAATGAATAAAGGTTCAAATCGTTGTGATATTTGAAAAGGAAGAGCATAAAGATATTGCTGTTATTGGTGCAGGTCCTGTCGGAATGTTAGCCGCGCTGAGTCTTGCACAGAAGGGACTTTCTGTTTTTCTTGTTGGGCCCCCTGCTCATACAGATGAGTTACGGACAACGGCTCTTATGATGCCTGCAATACGCATGCTTCAAAAACTCAATATTTGGGATAATCTTCAAAAACATGCAGCTGCTTTATCGTCCATGAGAATTATAGATATAACTTCTAGAATTGTGCATGCTCCTACGGTGCATTTTTCTTCTACTGAAATTGGCGAAAAAGCTTTTGGCTATAATATACCTAATGTAAAATTGAACAGTGCTTTAGTCGACGCTGTTACACATACGCCCAATATTACAAGATTTGTTTCTGCAGCCAAATCTGTTCATCACACAAAAAACCATGTATGCATTACTCTTGCTGATCATAGAATTATTCAAGCACCACTTGTTGTTGCAGCTGATGGACGTCACTCTCTTACACGTGCCGCAGCAGGGATAAGTGTCAAACAGTGGAATTATCCCCAAAAAGCACTTGTTCTCAACTTTTCTCATGAGTTTTCTCATCAAAATACATCAACTGAATTTCATACAGAACACGGTCCATTTACACAGGTTCCACTACCAGGACGAAGATCTAGTCTTGTATGGGTTGTTCATCCTTCTCGCGCTGAGGAATTATTAAATATAGAACCAAAAACAATTGCAAAAATGATCGAAAACCAAATGCAATCAATGCTTGGAAAGCTAAGCTTAGAAACATCAATTCAAGTATGGCCGCTTTTCGGACTTCTTTCTCATCATTTTGCTGCTAATCGAACAATTTTAGTGGGTGAAGCCGCTCATGTTTTTCCCCCTATTGGAGCACAGGGATTGAATTTAGGATTCCGTGATGTCCAAACTTTAATTGATATTTTACCCAATAAAATATCCAATTCTAACTCTGAAATGATTGTTGCACATTATAACAAATGCCGCAAACCAGATATATTAATCCGAAGTGGAGCTGTTCATACACTGAACTCTGCTCTACTTTCTCATATGTTGCCTGTTCATATCATACGAAGCATTGGGCTTGGTTTGTTGCATAGTTTCCCACCATTACGTAATTTATTTATGCGCGAAGGAATGTATCCCGGTTATGGATTTAAGGAAATTATGCAAATATTTCCAACAAAATCATCAAAACAGCTCTACTAAGCAATAATGGATAATAACGTAAAATAATAAATTGCATTTTGAATCATATCTATTACTGATATAAAAAATATTTTTGTTCTTTCTAAGAAGTAACAAATTATATTAAAATAATTAATTATATTTATTTGATTTATTTATAATAATAACATGTGTAATTAATATAACTGTAAATTATTTTTATTAAAAATTATTATATATATTTAGTATGTTGATATGAAATAAGAGAAAACTGAATTATAGACTACAAATTAAATTATAAAGATATCTTGCTAAATTATATCTGTTAAATTTAGAACTATAAATAAAATGAAAAATAATACCGTTTTGAAAAATTTATTTTATTAAATTAATTTTAATAAGAAAATAAATAAAAACAGTTTTATTTAATCAATATATTTTCAAAAATTTTTATTGTTAAGTATAATATTAAAAATAAAATCATCTTTGGAACCTGTTAGTAACACAGAGGTTAATGAAGTGTTGTTTCAACAAATGGTAACAAGATGACACTAAATAATTTTTTGAAATTAAGTACTTTTTTTATAATGATTGCATGTGTCTCGTTGATAGTCACGACTTCAATAAGTGAAGTTTTTCACCTTCCTTATTGTCAAACCTTTACCTATAGCTCTACTCAAAAGGTCACTAAAATAGGTCAGAACTCATTTACTGCTTCACAAGTTAAAAATTGTCTTATGCAAAATGGTTTTGAGAATATTAAACGATTGCGCTTAGATGACAATGGTATCTGGCGTGCTTTAGTAAAATTTAAAAAGTCCCATTTTTTCGTATCCGTTGACTATTCAGGAACAGTTAGCATTCAAAATGAAAGAAAAGAATATGATTGATTTAAAAACTTACAGCAACGTTTCTTTTCACAGCTGTAAGAAAAAAAAATTAAAAAAGTACTGCCATTCTATTAAAGAATTTTCTTTCATTGGCGGTTTAAATGGTAGCATATCAGGAGCTATCGCGGCAACTCTTGCAGCTTATGGTTATATTGCTCTTCCAGGATTTGGTCCAGTTATCGCAATGGGTATAGGAGTAGCACTTTCTTCCGGAATAATAATAGGAGCACTGATAGGATCAGGAATGGGAGGGAGTGTCGGTATATGCTGTATTTTATTGGGAAATTTATATGAATCATAATAATTTTTTCTCTTATAAATTTCATAATGAATAGAAATTTCTCGTCATTTTTTCTATGAAAAACAATTAAATCATCAACAAATTATATGTTCTTTTTTTGATGAAACGATCATCATATTGTAAATGAAATAATAGCTAACTTACTAAAATTCCTTATTTAATTTCTTATTATACCTCAAAAAGTAGATTTTTTAAAAGCATCTCTTGAAGAAATGTAAGTGAGATATAATTATCCATCCATAAAAGCTGTATTTTTTATAGATCAAAAAATAAAAGTTATGTTCAGAAATATATATAAACACACTTTAATTTATTTGCTCTTTCTAATAACAGAATATTTCTATGTAAATTATTTTTCTTAAAGTTAAATTTAAGACATTTATATAATATATCATTAATATAGATTGTTATTTATAGACAACAATATATTAAAATATAAGTATAAAGGTATTTTATGAAAAAAATATTATTATCATTATTGTTTTTTATGGCATTTTTAATTCATAAAAATTCTGCATTAGCACTATCAAAACAAGTAAATATTTATAAATTAAAATATAACAATTCCAAAAAGGCTATTGGTAGCATTAAAATTGAAGAAACCACATACGGTTTGATTTTCATCCCTAATTTATCTACTTTATCAGAAGGAATGCATGGTTTTCATGTACATGTAAATCCTTCATGTGATACAAAAGATGGCATAATTGGTGGAAGCGCAGGTGGACATTATGATCCGGAACATACCGGAAAACATTTAGGACCTTATAATGTCAATGGTCATCTTGGTGATTTACCAGCACTTTATGTTGATAAGCAGGGATATGCCATAATGAGCGTTCTTGCTCCACGATTAAAAAAAATCTCTGAAATTAAAGGGCGCTCTTTAGTCATTCATTTAGGGGCTGATAATCAATCAGATAAACCATTACCGCTTGGCGGAGGTGGTGCACGTTTAGCGTGCGGTATTATTGAAAAATAAAGAGAGTATTGTGGCAGACTGAGACAGTACACACTCCCTTTACCATAAGGTGTGAGAGAAATTTATTTTTTAAATCTATTTCAAGAAATTGAGTAAACTGTGTGAATATTTTATAAAATTAATGTTTTTTTGAATGTTTAGTTCGGATAACAAAAAGCTTAATAATCATCAAAACGAACAGCAATGGAAATTAAAGAAATAGTAGTGTAAATTCTCCGTAAGAAGACTTCAATATGAGGAAGTAATATTTTCCATGCTTGATGTAAAAAAGCAAAAAAGTCGAATTTCACTCTCTATAATAAAAAATTTATAATAAATTATAATCATTAAGTCTAGTATCTAATGGAATCACGCTCAATGCACAAAATATAACAGGTCTAAAACAGAATTTTTACTCTTCCCCTACTCAACCCTACTCATGAGGTACGTGAGAAAAATTTTAATTGATACAATATCAATATAATAAGTCAAACAAAATAATTAGAGTAATTTTTCATCACTCTGAAAAAAGGCTTTTAAATAATAGAGTCTTTTTAAAAATACTCCTCATAGATACATACGATCCCAATCTAGTGGACGCATCTCACCAGTTTGATAAAATTGACGAATGAGCTTAATATAATCAAGAAAATCTTTGTTTTCCTCCACTAATCTATTAGCAGTATCCCAATCAATATCACTACGTTCTTTGGCAGGAATTAAGATTTCACTCTCGGAAGAGTTTTCCTTATTAAGTCTTATAAATCCAATTCCATGCAAACTTGAAAGCATCCGAAGCTCTTTTAATGTATCAACTCCTTCAATTTCACTAGCAACTAAATAACTCAAATTAGCCCATGAAGAATTACTAACTGTTTGAAAAAATGCTTTTCGTAAATTTGAACGATTGATGAGAATTTTTACTTCAAAAGACCAAAGCTTTGTCTTTTTATCAAAATATTGCAAAACACAGTCTTTGATTTCACGATTCCATTCCTTGCTTAAATCTTGCATCCCTACGAGATCTGGATAAAGCCATTTATTTCCGCCTGCACCATGTTTATTACGAGAACATTTCTCATTAATGCGCTTGCTATAAACTGCAAGCTCTGACCATAAAAATTTAGATAATAATGGATAAAGATCATGCTCTTTAACAGAGCCATCTTCTGTTCTACTCTTTGCATTGTCCTCTATTGTATCAATTTCAGCACTATCTGTTTGTTCAGTAAAATAATATTGTCGCGGTCGTCCTTCAGTGGTTTTAATTTCTGAATAACGCTTTTGTAACTGAGGGCGTTTTGCCCCTATTTCAGCAACAA
Source organism: Bartonella sp. AA9NXGY (assembly GCF_042196845.1). Taxonomy (NCBI): domain Bacteria; kingdom Pseudomonadati; phylum Pseudomonadota; class Alphaproteobacteria; order Hyphomicrobiales; family Bartonellaceae; genus Bartonella; species Bartonella sp. AA9NXGY. Next base: position 54,266 of record NZ_JBHIRB010000007.1, on the reverse strand, counting down.
TTTGCTGAATAAGAGCTGCATCACTATTAAGGGGAGTGATTATTGCCGTTGAATTCTTTTGTTTTTGACGGCATTTTTCTGGGTAATTTTCAAATATCCATTGAGCAATTTCTCGAGCTGTAAACTTTTTTGTCGGGTTTTTCTTTAAAAAATTAAAAACAGTGTTTGTTAAATTTAAAGTCATATGAAAAACTCCCCCTTTTATCCTCTGGGTATTTCATTATATTCAGGCGTTTTAAATGAAAGAACAATAAACTGTTTAAGTTTTTTAAAAAAAGAACATTTATCAAATTACTCAATAAAATTAAAATATTTTTTTTAATTTATAACTATAACTCAAAGATCTTTTCACATAACGAAAATAAGATTGTACTTTTATAAAAAATTGTAAATGTGCTACAAATCCCCATACAAAAGCATAATCTTGTATAACTTTTCTATACATTTTTCTTTTAACGTCGTTAGAAAAAAGTTAAAATAATTATTCAAACATTTGATTAAACCTCACACCCGTCAATTAAAAAACTTAAGTGTTTTATTTTTGAAGCAAAAAGTTATAAGCTCTCAAGTATAGATTCTGAAATGGTAAACTCTGCACACAAACCTTCAAAACTACTATTTGCTTTAATAGCATCATGGGGAATAAGAACATAATACCATTTTTTATCGCCATAAGTCGCCGCATAGCGCGTTGCATGACAACACCATTGAACTGCAGCTTCTCTCTTTTTTAAAACAATAGGATTTTGCATTTCAGAGGCTTTTTTAGGCTCACAAAGATATTTGGCATCCTTCGTTTCTACAACAAAGTCTGGTTCATAGATTGATCCTTTATCATATTCTATCTTGAAAAAACCTCGAGCGGGTTTCATCCATTTCAAGACTTGTGCATCATCCTCTAATATTTGAGCAAATCGTAATTCCCCTTCTACTGAATCAAACTTTTGTAAAGGATAACAGCATTTTCTAAAGCCGCTGAATACAAGTTTTTTAATATCGCTTTTAATGGCAGGAATATTACGAAAATCAAGAGGAGACGTCCCTTGCGGCAACACATAATGGATAGGTTGTAAAATTGTAAAACCTCGTGTAACTTTAACCGCATAATCTTTTTGCGTTTCCCATTGATGTTCTCTTAATTGCGCAACAATAAAACTAGTAAGCTTGTGCTGATAGTGAATTAATACGTTCTCAACAGCTGTATCATTGGGTAAATAAGATCGGAAATGTTCTACTATCTGACTAGCTAATTTTCGTAATAAGAGCGTATGGTTATCATAATCGACAAAGTCATTATCAATCAAACCACGAATGATATAGTTTTCAAGATAAGGCTCTTTGACATATTCATTCTTAGATGTGAGAAAAATGCTTTTATGGGTACGCAATTCTCGAATTAAAAGTTCTTTACTAACAGGTTGAAAATTTAAGTTTTCTAAATTTTCCAAATCAAAATCATAAAAACCATAAGTAACATCACGCGAAGGAATGAGTATAATATTTGGAATATTTATTATAAATTCTGTTAATTGTTTTGTCAGAATTGTCACCACTTTTGATACAAGAGACTTTTGTGATGAAGGCTTAATATTCATAACTTTATTAGCAATTTTTTCTTGCATCTGTGCAGAACAAAGCATTTGAGAACTTGGCAATTTATCATTCTCTTTGATAAGATCCCACGCGATCGCTGCAATATCTTGCTCTTCAGGTGTTAATGTAGGGGAATCTGTATGACGTAATATGATACCTTGTAAATCAGAAAATGCTCCATTTATATCGGAATTACGTATTACCATCGTTTGCATCAATAAAGCTTCTACTTGACTTGGAACTGTCACTATATCGGTCTTTTCAAAGGGGATATTCCCTCCTGTTCCAATCTCAATATGCTTTTTTATAATTGAGTTTGGATCGTTTGCACGATCAATAATATCTTGAAAACGATCATGCGCAATAATTGTTAAACGATCAATAGCTTCCACGCCTGTTCTATACCCATAAGGCAAACGCAATCCACGCCCAATTGTTTGCTCTGTTAAAATTTCTGAAGCCGATGCACGCAACGGTACAATAGTATAGAGATTCGTAACATCCCACCCCTCCTTTAATTTATTAACGTGAATAACAATTTCTGTTGAGTCATGAGAATCTTCAATTGCAATCAGCTTTTGAATATTTTGATCTTCTTCTATATTCGACTGTTTTGTATGAATCTCTATAACTTTTCCCTTATAAGCTCCTGCAAAAAAATCATCTGATTCCAATAAATCACGCAATTTCTGTGCATGATTTGTATCTTGAGCGACAACTAAAATAAAAGGCTTAACGAACTTTCTGTTATAATCTTTTGCATAGACAATTAAATCTGCTTTCACGTTTTCATGGGCATGAATTGCATCTTGTAATTTGATATGTTCTAATTGTTCAGATGTATAATTTTGAGGTTGAAAATCTTTACGTGTAGCAACAGCAGGCTCTTTTACAAAACCATCTCTCATAGCCTCTGCAAGTGAATAACTATAGACAACATTTTTAAAATCTACGGGTTTTGCACCTATTGTTTTTGGTGTCGCTGTAAGCTCTATTCCTAAAACAGGTTTTAACTCATTAATTGCTGCCGCACCAGCAGAAGCTCGATAACGATGTGCTTCATCCATTAACAAAACTAAATCAGGAAGATTTGCGAGATAATCAAAATAACTTTCACCAATCGTTTCTTGTAAGCGTTTAATTCGCGGAATACTAGATTTTAGTGCGCCTTTTTTATTATCCGTTGTATTAATTTTAGAAATATTAAAAATATTGATAAAGGCCGTATCTCCATTCTCAAACAAACGCTTTTGTCCTTGAATATGGTGTTCATCAACGCGAATACCTTTACCACTTTCATAATCTTCACCTGTAATAATAACGGGTCTATTGGCAATAAATTCACTCATTCCACTGAAAACATACTTCGGACTTTGGGGACTAAAATCCTGTTTTAACTTTTCATAAATAGTCAAATTTGGCGCTAAAACAAAAAAATGGCGACTATGACCTGTTAAATAAAGATAGCTGATAAAAGCCCCCATAAGTCGCGTTTTCCCAACACCCGTTGCTAAGGCAAAACAAAAAGAGGGAAAATTTCGTTCAAAATCTTGTACAGAAGGATAAAGATTTTTTATCACTTCTAACTCTGTAACAAAATCAGCATTTTTAGAAAGCTCTATATTTTCTAAGATTTTTACCAAAATATTTAAAGATTCACGTTGAGGATCACGTAACGATAAGCGAGCAGAAATCCTTTTTTTAACAGTGTTCATGAAAAACTCCGCTTTTTATATATTATTCAAATAGATCTAATTCTGCTTGCGCAATATCTTTATTTTTGCTGTTTTCTTTTACCACAATCACTGGTTCAAGATTGGCTACATTTAAACTGTAATCGTCCCTTCCCCATTCGCATTTTTCTAATATTGCACGGGGGATTTTAGTGAGTGTCAGATTTTCAAAGGATGCTGATTTTGTATCAAAGGCTGTACCACAAATCAGCAACGTGCGATGAGAGCCTACCTCTTCACTCATTATACGGAGTTGTTCATGGGTCATAGCGCTTGTTGTGACATAAATATAATCTGTTTCGGTTGAATACCCTTGCATCCAATAATGATTTTCATCAGGTGCGTAGGTAAATCCCATATGTTTGCACATGGCTTCTGATAGCATGGCAGCATTATATTCGCGACTAATAATCCATTGTCCCCATGGATCTTTTTGCAACAGGGAAGGTGCAAGGCGATAATAACGGAATCCCCCGCCACCTTGCCAATTGACACTTTTGGAAATTCCCCCTTGATCAGTTCCATCAATGACTTGTTTTAAACGAGGGATAATGTGGGTGTGACAATGCTCACCAAGTTCAATCATAATCCACTTCCTTCCCATTTTATGGGCAACAGCACCGGTTGTGCCAGAACCAGCAAAAGAATCCAGTACAAGATCACCGGGATTAGTGGCAAGTTGAATAATGCGTTCCATTAAACGTTCCGGTTTAGGAGTTGTAAAGACACTATCAAAATTGAAGACTTTGGCTTCTTTTTTTGCATCTTGATTATGGCCAACTTCCTGATAAGGCCAAATGGTCATTGAAACCATACCATTTTTTACCTCTGATAAAAAACGTTTCATAGAAGGAACATTACTTCCTGTTGGACCAAACCAAATACGATTATCATTCAATAATTCAAAGAATTTTTTTTTATTCATAGCCCAACTTCTACCATTAGGAGGCATTACCTTGCGTCCAGAAGGTGTGATGATTTCATAAATATCCTTAGGTGTTACTCTTTTTACAGATAAATCTCCAGATTTCCAAGGACCGCGAGGATCATTATCAGGATTTTTATAGCGCGCATCCATATCGCTTGAACGAGGAAGCAATTGAGGGCGCCAAATCGTTTTATCTTTAGCATAAACCATTATAAAATCATGATTATCAGAAAGCCATTTTGTATCATTTTGTGGAGCATATTTCTTTTGCCAAATAATATTGTTGATGAAATTTTGGCGACCAAAAATTTCATCCATCATCACTTTAAGATAGGCTTGTTCATCATCATCAATTGATATCCAGATACTTCCATCATCCGCCAGTAAATGATGTAACAATTCTAGCCTGTCTCTCATAAGGCTGAGCCATATGGAATGCTCTAAACCATCTTCATAATGTTCAAAGGCATTGCCTGTATTATAAGGCGGATCGATATAGATACATTTTACCTTCCCCATATATTCTTGTTCAAGCGCTTTGAGTGCGAGTAAATTATCACCAAAAATGAGTTTATTATCAAAAATATCTTGGGATGATATTTGATGCGAAGCGTGATAAGATTTTTCAAGATCTTCCAATAAAATACGAGGCTCTAGTTTTGGGCGTTTTTCTTTTCCAATCCAAGTGAGTTCTAGTTTTTGTTTATTATAACTCATGCGATCGTCCTTAAATTTAAACGCTTATGAAAAGTAAACAGCTTATTCATGAATGGCTAAATTAGAGTCTCTTAACAATACTTTTAGTACCATCCGACAGCAATTTGAGCTTCTTCTGACATACAATCAGGTGTCCATGGTGGATCAAAAGTCATAGTGACTTCAACATACGAAACCCCTTCAACTGCACTGACTGCATTTTCTACCCACCCCGGCATTTCACCTGCAACAGGACATCCCGGTGCTGTAAGAGTCATTTCAATTTTTACTGAACGATCATCTTCAATATCAATACGATAAATCAGTCCTAGCTCATAAATATCAGCAGGAATCTCTGGGTCATAAACTGTTTTGAGAGCAGCAATAATATCATTTGTCATACGATCAATTTCGTCTGCTGGCATTGCTGATATGTAAGATTTTTTATTTTCGCTTACAGTTTCAACGGATTCTGTAGAATGACGCTCTTCAATTGATTCAGCCATTAAAAAATGTCCTTGTTTCTTGCAATGCTTCTACTAATTGATCTATATCCTCTTGAGTGTTATACATGGCTAACGATGCGCGGCAAATAGATGTTAGACCAAAGCGCTGTAATAAAGGCTGTGCACAATGAGTTCCCGCACGTATTGCAACCCCTTTTCTATCAATAAACATAGCGATATCATGGGCGTGAATCCCTTCAATTATAAATGATATAATAGCTCCTTTATTGGGAGAATGACCATAAATACGCAATGACTCAACCATTTTAAGTTTTTCCTGCGCATAAGCTAAAAGGGACCTCTCATGGGCATGAATCGTGTTACGACCTTTCTCTTGTATATAATCAATAGCCGCAGTTAATCCAATAGCTTCAACGATAGGAGGAGTGCCTGCTTCAAAACGGTAAGGAGGAGCATTATAAAAAACCTTATCGGTTGTTACCTCCTCGATCATTTCCCCTCCCCCTTGAAAAGGACGCATTTCTTCTAACCTATCTTCTTTACCATACAAAACACCAATACCAGTGGGTCCATAAAGCTTATGACCTGTAAAGACATACCAATCACAATTGAGATCTTGCACATCAACGGTTAAATGTACTGCTCCTTGAGAACCATCAACAAGAACCGGAATAGAATTTTGATGTGCTAGTTTAATAATCTCTTTAACAGGAGGCACAGTTCCTAATATATTGGACATATGCGTTATAGCAACAAGCCGCGTTTTTTCGCTTAAAGCCTTTTGGAAATCTTCAATGTGCAGAACACCATTTTCATCGACAGGAACAAAAATAAGTTTAACACCTTTTTGTTCACGGAGAAAATGCCAAGGAATAATATTTGAATGATGTTCCATGATCGTTAGAACAATCTCATCACCTTCCTTGAGTTTTGGCATCGCCCAACCATAAGCAACAGTATTAATAGCTTCTGTTGCATTTTTCGTAAAAACAATTTCTTCAGCTTTTTGAGCATTTAGAAAAACACGAACGGTTTCACGAGAATTTTCATAGGATTGTGTTGCTATATTGGCTAAAAAATACATTCCCCTATGCACATTAGCATAACTATAGTGATAATAATTATTCATTGCATTGAGTACTGACATTGGTTTTTGGGCAGAAGCACTACTATCAAGATATGCTAATCGCTTTCCATAAACTTGATGGTGCAAAATAGGAAAATCACGCCGAATTTCTTCGACATTATAAGTAAATGTTTGTACGTTATTTTCCATTTTTTCTACCTTAAACATTTTTTTCAAGCCATTTACTAATGATATTCTCCAAAACGATTTGAATATTATCTTGCTTGATGTCATCAATGAGCTCAGAGATAAATCCTTTAATCAAAAGTGCTCGCGCCGTTTTAAATGGGATACCACGTGTCATAAGATAAAAAAGATAATCATGATTAATATTAGCAACTGTTGCACCATGACCACATGCAACATCATCAGCAAAAATCTCCAGTTCAGGCTTTGCATTAAATTCTGCATCATCTGAAAGAATAAGGCTATTACAAGCCATGCGTGCATCTGTTTTTTGCGCTTTTTGAGAAACACGTATTATTCCTTGGAAAACACCAACAGCCTTATCTGTAACCACATTGCGTATAATTTCGGTTGATGTTGATTTTTCTTCCACGTGACGAACAGTCATTGTAAGATCACTATGTGTTTGTCCTGATAATAAATTTATGACGCGTAATTGAAAATCAGATTCTTCTCCCTGTAATTCAATATCGATTTCTTGGCGATTTAATTGACTCCCTATATTAATGACATAAAGTGATAACTTCGCTCTTTGATCAAGAACAGCACAAAATCGACCAAATTGTGTAGAATTAAAATCACGATTGCGAATGAGAATCCACGTAACATCACTATCAGCAGCAACATTTAATGAAAATATTGAACTGACAAAGGTATCTTTATCATTGCCAACCTGATGTTCAATAAACATAACTTGACTATTTTTATCAACTTTTATATCCGAAAAAATATGAGATTGTCCCCCCATTTGTATATTTTGTAATTCAATGGGGATATTTAACTTTGTATTTTCAGGGATGTGAAAAAGCCAACCATCTGTAACAAAAGCTGTATTTAACTGTCCAATAAAATCTTCATCAGAAATGTTTTGATTTATCTGTACAGAATTATCTTCTAATGCGTCTGAAAGGCGTTTTACTGCAATGTTGTCTACCTTTGACTCTATCGATGTTTTTCCATTGTTTATGGAGAAAACAGCACTTTCTGAAAGCAATGCATCAACCAATTGATTGTCTTGAACTTTTGAAAAATTGCTAATAGACTTCAGTAAGGTACGCAGATTGGTATAATGCCAACTTTCGATTTTACGGGAAGGAAGCCGTGTCGTTTGAAACTGCTCAATAGTTTTCTTGCGGATTTCCTGTACAGCTTTATCACCAGGTAAGTGGTTTACATACTGATTAAAATTACTGAGTATATTTTCTTCAACCGCTAACAAGTTTTGCTGTGCATTCATATTTAATAACCTCAAACCGCTTCCCTAATAAGATCAGCATACCCATTTTCCTCTAAATAAAGCGCTAAGGATTTATCACCGCTTTTGATAATTTGTCCTTTATAAAGAACATGTACCGTATCAGGAATAATATAATTAAGCAGCCGTTGATAATGGGTAATCACCAAAAATGAACGTTTTGAATCCCGAAGTTTATTAACACCATCTGCAACAATTTTTAGTGCATCAATATCTAAGCCAGAATCCGTTTCATCTAAAATGCAAAGTGTAGGTTCAAGAAGTGCCATTTGTAAAATTTCAGCGCGTTTTTTTTCTCCACCTGAAAAACCTACATTTAATGGACGCTTTAGCATATCCATATCTATTTCAAGTTTGGCTGAAACTTCTTTAACACATTTTATAAATTCAGGAATTTTAAGTTCTTCGTCACCTCGCGCTTTGCGTTGAGAATTCATCGCAACTTTTAAAAATTCCATTGTTGCTACCCCTGGTATTTCCATTGGATATTGAAATGCAAGAAAAACACCATATGCAGCACGTTCTGCTGGATCCATTTCTAAAAGTGATTGTCCATTATAGAGAATATCTCCTTCTGTTATTTCATAATCATCACGACCAGCAAGCAAATAAGATAAAGTTGATTTTCCGGCTCCATTTTGTCCCATGATAGCGGCAACTTCTCCATCTTGAACTGTCAAGTTTAAACCACGAATAATTTCTGTATCGGTTTCAGCAATACGGGCGTACAAATTTTTGATCTCTAACATAATTTAATCCTGTTTTGGCTGTTTTTCAGATATCAATGCGTATTATTTTACCTTAGCATCCATCTACTTTTGTAATTACCATAGAGGTCATTTTTAGCATTATGTGCTACCGTTACAGCCTTTTTACATAAAGTCTTCTATTTATCTAATTAAATAAAATTATCCAACACTACCTTCAAGGCTAATACTAATAAGCTTTTGTGCTTCGACAGCAAATTCCATGGGAAGTTTTTGAATGACCTCTTTTACAAAACCATTTACAATTAATGCGATAGCTTCTTCTTCCGGAATTCCTCTTTGCATAACATAAAAAAGTTGGTCATCAGAAATTTTTGATGTTGTGGCTTCATGTTCAAACTGAGCTGTTGCATTTTTTGCTTCAATATAAGGAACTGTATGCGCACCACAATCATTTCCGATTAACAAACTATCACATTGCGTAAAGTTACGCGCATTTTGTGCTTTTCGATGCGCTGTGACTTGTCCCCGATAAGTGTTATTTGAAAAACCTGCAGAAATACCTTTGGAAATAATGCGACTGGATGTATTCTCTCCCAAATGAATCATTTTTGTACCAGAATCAATTTGTTGATAACCGTTTGCAACAGCAATAGAATAAAATTCTCCACGCGCATTATTACCACGGAGTAAGCAGGATGGATATTTCCAAGTAATCGCAGAACCGGTTTCAACTTGTGTCCATGAAATTTTAGAGCTATCACCTCGACAATCTCCACGCTTCGTCACAAAATTATAAATACCGCCCTTGCCATCTTTATCGCCAGGATACCAGTTTTGTACTGTAGAATATTTAATCTCTGCATTTTCAAGGGCAATAAGCTCAACAACAGCAGCATGAAGTTGGTTTTCATCACGTTGGGGTGCTGTACACCCTTCAAGATAAGAAACATAGGAATCTTCAGCGGCAATAATCAATGTTCGTTCAAATTGGCCAGTGTTGCGTTCATTAATCCTAAAATAAGTTGAAAGCTCCATAGGACAACGAACCCCTTTGGGAATATAAACAAATGAACCATCTGTAAAGACAGCAGCATTTAAGGCCGCATAATAATTATCACTTATAGGTACAACTGTTCCTAAATATTCTTTAATAAGCTCAGAATGTTCAATAATCGCCTCTGAAATAGAACAAAAAATCACACCGGCGCGTGCCAGCTCTTTTTTGAATGTTGTTACAACAGAAACAGAATCAAAGACTGCATCAACAGCCACCTGCCCCGATACAGACATACTGTCATCAAAAGTGGAGGGATCAGACTGTTTTCTTACTCCTGCCAAAATCTCTTGTTCTTTAAGGGGAATGCCAAGTTTTTCGTACGTTGCTAATAACTCAGGATCCACTTCATCCAAAGATTTTGGTCCTGTATGATTTTTGGGAGCAGCATAATAATAAAGCTCCTGAAAATCAATTTTAGGATATTCAAGACGCGCCCAATGAGGCTCTTGCATTGTCAGCCAACGGCGGTAAGCTTTTAAGCGCCATGTTAGCATCCATTCAGGCTCATTTTTTTTAGCGGAAATAAATTTAATAATATCCTCATTTAAGCCTTTTGGAGCTTTATCGGTTTCAATATTGGTTTCAAAACCATATTTATATTGGTCAACATCTATTTCACGTACTTGGCGTATCGTTTCTTGTACTGCCGGCATCAATTTTCTCCATTTTTTGGCGTCAAAAACCGGTAACTAAAGTCTTGTTTTTTACAAGATTAAAGTAAGCAAGTTATCTCCTAGGCTATAGGTAAAGCGCAAAAATTTCAATCAAACTTATTTTATTTTTAAAATAATTCTAATTTTTATAACTTTCTGATGATAAATCTTCCCCTTTTTTCCTGCTTATAATTTGAGAAAAAAACGACAGAAAATCATCAATATCTTCAGAAGTTGTGCCACGTCCTAGCGAAATGCGAATGGCACCATTTGGAACATGATACCCCATTGCCTCCAACACTTTGCTTTGTTTTACTTTTCCTGAAGAACAAGCAGAGCCGGATGATAAAGAAAACCCTTCTAAATCAAAAGCAATTTGCATCGTTTCAGCTTTTATATTTTTCACGGTAAAGTAAGTTGTATTTGGCAAACGTTGAACTCTTTTGCCAAAAATATCAACATTTTTACTTATTTTTTGTAGTCCAGCTTCTAATTTATTGCGTAAATATATTAACTGTTTTATTTCCTCCTGTGTGAAGCAATCAGTCATTGCTGCCCCAAAAGCAGCAATAAGGGGCAATGCTTCTGTTCCTCCACGGAGACCTTTTTCTTGTCCTCCCCCAATAATAAGAGGGTGTGGCATGAGAAGATTACCACATGAAACAAAAGCACCGATTCCTTTAGGACCGCCAACTTTATGTGCAGACAGTATAAAAAAGTCTCCTCCTAGCTGATGAATATCCACAAAATTTTTATCTACATATTGTGTTAAATCAACTATAAGAGTGCCTCCTAAATCCCGAACAATAGCGGCGATTTCTGTTAACGGTTGAATAACACCCGTTTCACTATTTGCAGCTTGAATAGCAACAAGAGGTAAACCTTTTGTTTTATCGTGAACCGTTAAGAGTGATGTTAATTTATCTTGTTGTATGAGCCCATCTTGATCAACATCAATGACGCTTATCAACTCTTTAGAAAAACGTCCTCCCTCTGCAACAGAGGGATGTTCAGTCGCTCCAAGGTAAAGGTGAGAAAATTTAACTTTTGCTTTCCCCATATTGTAAAAGGGTGTTAACAAAGTCATTGCAGCTTCACTCGCACCAGAGGTAAATACCACGTGATCTGGATCTGTTTTCAGATTTTCAGCGATTTGCCGACGGGCCTTTTGCAACAAAGTTTTAGCGGCACGCCCTTCCTTATGAACCGATGATGGATTACCAAATATCTCTAAAGATTCCAGTAACGCCATCCGTGCCACTTTTTTGAGCGGTGTTGTTGCGTTATGATCAAAATATCGGCGTTTTATAACCATTTTACATCGCAATCATTAATCTTATGAATTGATTGAAAAAATAGCGCATTTTTCTTGAAAAGTGCACTAAAAAAAGAATATCTAATAATTATTTAAGAGATTCTATGGTAAAAGTCGACTAGGGTCAAAGAGAGTCCTTTATTGCATTAAGGAGCATTTTATGCCAGAAATTATTTTTAACGGTCCCGCGGGTCGGCTCGAAGGGCGTTATCAACCTTCACAACAAAAAAATGCACCCATTGCGATCATTTTGCATCCTCATCCCCAATTTGGTGGAACTATGAATCATAAAATTGTCTATGACCTCTTTTATATGTTCCAACAACGTGGCTTTACAACTTTACGTTTTAACTTTCGTGGTATTGGTCGTAGTCAGGGTGAATTTGATTATGGAATAGGAGAACTTTCAGATGCTGCTGCTGCTCTCGATTGGGTTCAAACACAACATCCAGATTCTAAAAATTGTTGGGTAGCAGGATACTCATTTGGAGCATGGATTGGTATGCAGCTTTTAATGCGCCGACCAGAAATTGAGGGATTTATCTCAGTTGCCCCTCAGCCTAATGTTTATGACTTTTCATTTCTTGCACCTTGTCCCTCTTCTGGACTTATCATTCATGGCGGTATCGATAAAGTTTCCCCTCCAAAAGATGTTCAAATACTTGTCGATAAATTAAAAACACAAAAAGGTATCATCATCACACAAGAAATATTGGAAGAAGCTAATCACTTTTTCAGTGGATGTCATGAAAAACTTATTGAGCGATGTACCCACTATTTGGATAACCATATCTCCAATGAACTTCTCGCTCCTCCTCCTGAAATACTTTCACTAACTTAGGAAAATACGATAGATTTATAAAAAAATTAGCAAAAATTGTCTCTGATCATAACAAAGTAATTTTTTTAGTCTGCATTTAAAACTTTTCTAAATTTTATTTCAGGATAGAAATGAGAATAACAGCATACCTTTTTTCTATTACTAAGAAGTCTCTTTTTTAGCGTATAAAGATAATAATACCTGTATTATTATCTTTATATTACCAATATGTCTCTTTCTCTTGTGAGGTGTGCGTCAGTTATGATAGATAACGCATTAATAATTCGTTATATAATCGCCTATTATATACAATAAATGCACTCTTAAATTAGGAAATTAAATCTGTGTTTGCCTTTAAATCTGATTTTTTACACATTATGAGCGAACGTGGTTTTATCCACCAAATTTCAGATGAAAAAGGCTTAGATGATCTTTTTTCAAAAGAAACTGTAAGCGCTTATACTGGATTTGATCCAACAGCATCGAGTTTACATGCTGGAAGTCTTCTTCAGATTATGATGCTTTATTGGTTACAAAAAACGGGTCATCGCCCCATTGCTTTAATGGGCGGAGGGACCGGATTGATTGGTGATCCTTCCTTCAAAGACGAAGCACGACGTCTTCTGACACAAGATGATATTGCTACAAATATTGATGGTATTAAAAAGGTATTTGCTAACTATTTGACATTCGGTGACCGAGAAACCGATGCTTGTATTGTGAATAATGCTGAATGGTTATGCAATTTAAACTACTTAGAATTTTTGCGTGATGTAGGAAAGCATTTTTCTGTCAACCGTATGTTGTCATTTGATTCTGTCAGACTCAGACTTGAGCGTGAGCACTCTTTGTCATTCTTAGAGTTTAATTATATGATTCTGCAAGCTTATGACTTTGTTGAACTTTATAAACGTTATGGGTTGCGTATGCAAATGGGGGGCTCTGATCAGTGGGGCAACATTATTAACGGAATCGAATTAGGACATCGTTTAGGAACACCGCAATTATATGCGTTAACATCACCATTGCTGACAACCTCTTCCGGTGCCAAAATGGGTAAATCATTGAATGGGGCTGTATGGCTAAATGCGGATAAACTTTCACCTTATCAATTTTGGCAATACTGGCGCAATACAGAAGATGCTGATGTAACACGATTTCTAAAGCTCTATACTCCATTGCCAATGGATGAGATTCTTAAACTTTCTCTATTACAAGGAACTGAAATTAACGAAGCAAAAAAAATTCTTGCAACAGAAATTACAGCAATGTTGCATGGACGTGTTCTTGCTGATGCAGCAGCAGAAACGGCTCGCAAGACGTTTGAAGAAAAAACTCTGGGAGAAAATCTTCCAACTGTTGAAATTAATGCCTCAGAATTAAAAAAAGGTGTTGGATTGCTCACTCTTTTAGTACAAGCAGGACTCGCTAGATCTAATAGTGAGGCACGCCGACACGTTCAAGGTGGAGGTGTCCGTGTAAATGATCAAATAATAAAGGATGAAACACATCTTATTATTGAAAGGGATGTCAGTGCAGAAGGAACCATTAAACTTTCTTTTGGTAAGAAAAAACATGTTGTGATGAAACCAGTATAATCTTTTGCTGTTTTGTTTATGTTGTTCACGTCGAGCTTGTTCTTTCAATTCAATCGTTGTGATAGGGCGAATTTTGTTAGGGAAATAAAAGTCTCTTCAAAACGATAAAATTCTAGAGAGTTGAATAGTTCTTTTCTTCTGTGTACTCTGATATCTTATACCTGTTACACAAAAAAGAAAGATGAAAACAATGACAAGACCAATGAAAGGTGCTCTTGCTCCTGATTTTACTTTGCCGCGCGATGGAGGAGAGACAGTGTGTCTTTCTGACTTTAAAGGAAAGCCTGTTGTTTTATATTTTTATCCAAAAGATGACACCAGTGGTTGCACAAGTGAAGCACTTGATTTCACAAAATTAAAGATGAAATTTGATGAAATCGGTGTTGCTGTTATTGGAATCTCTCCAGATAATGTAAAAAAACATGATAAATTTAAAATAAAACATGAACTTGATGTCATCTTGGTTTCTGATGAAGAAAAAACGACCCTCGAAGCTTATGGTGTTTGGGTTGAGAAAAGCATGTATGGACGCAAATATATGGGAGTTGAACGGAGCACTTTTTTAATTGATGCAAATGGAATAATAGTAGAAGAATGGCGCAAAGTAAGCGTATCTGGGCATGCTGAAAATGTTTTAGCTACTGCAACACTTTTATATCATAATGGTAACTTGTAAATTGAGTGTTTGATTTACCTTCAAAAGCAAAAGTTATTCTCCCTAATTGATTTTAGTTTTTCAACGGATTCAATTTTTACAATATATTGATTTATAAGGATAATGAATTGTTTTACATTTATATTAGTCCCCCGAATATCGCAAAATTTTCTGATTTCAGATTCTTCCTATCACTTGCAATATCATAAGCAGAATTAGCGTGTGAGAAAAAGTTGAAGAAAGGAACAAGAAAATCCCCCTTTAAACCTTTAAAGTATCAAAGGCTATATAACATCACAGCATCCATAAAACGAACAGCTTAAGAAAAAATCTACATGGCTTGAAGGAAGGATATGTAATTAACGAATATCCTCAGTTTTTTTGTCTTGTCCATAAATGCGCCGTGCGAGTGCTGCCTCTATAAATGCATCTAAATTACCATTAAGTACGGATTGTGGATCCGTATTTTCAATTCCTGTACGCAAATCTTTGACAAGCTGATAGGGTTGAAGAACATAAGATCTAATTTGATGTCCCCATCCGATTTCTGTTTTAGAAGATTCAGCAGCATTGGTTTCTTCTTCTCTTTTTTTAAGCTCTTCTTCATAAAGCCGTGCACGCAACATCGACCAAGCCGTAGCGCGATTTTTATGTTGAGAACGCTCTGTTTGACATTGAACAACAATACCCGTTTTTATATGTGTGATGCGAACAGCAGAATCTGTTGTGTTAACATGTTGTCCTCCTGCTCCAGATGCACGATATGTATCAATACGCACATCTGCCTCTGAAACATCAACTTCAATATTGTCATCAATAACTGGATAGACCCAAATGCTCGCAAAAGAAGTATGGCGCTTTGCATTCGAATCAAATGGAGAAATCCGTACTAAGCGATGAACGCCTGATTCTGTTTTTAACATTCCATAAGCATTATGCCCTTTTACAAGAATAGTCGCTGACTTTATTCCTGCTTCTTCTCCATCATGAATTTCTAAAATTTCAACCTTCATTTCATGCTGTTCAGCCCATCGCATATACATACGTAAGAGCATAGAAGCCCAATCTTGGCTTTCTGTTCCCCCTGCTCCAGCATGAACTTCTAAATAGGTATCATTCGGATCTGCCTCTCCTGAAAGAAGTACGTCAATTTGCCTTTTATCTATCTCATTTTTAAGATTACGTATTGATCTTTCTGCATCAGCGATAATTTCCACATCACTTTCTTCTTCGCCCATCGCAATAAGCTCAATGCATTCTTCAAGTGTTTTTGTAAATGATAAAAGACCATTGATTGAATCATCAAGACGTTGACGCTCACGCATCATATCCTGTGCTCGTTGTGCATCATCCCATAATGATGGATCTTCCGCTTTTTGATTAAGATATTCAAGACGCTTTAGTGATTGATCCCAGTCAAAGATGCCCCCTTAGCAATTGTATTGCTTTCTGGATTTCATCAACTAATGTTTCTATTTCTGCTCGCATAATTTAACACCGTATTTTAAAAAACTCTTTTTGGTTGTGTCTCTTAGCATTTTATACAAATTTAATAGCTGCTATCAGAAAATGGTACAATTCTATCACTCTATTTATAGAACCGACATTGTAAAAAAAAGATAAAAACCATGACTCATGGCAAAAGGAGATTTTGTCGATTAATACAGCCCACCTGTCCCACTTTCAAGTGCTTTGTTGACTTGTGGAGAAGTCGTTACTGCAGGAACACCTTCTTGAAAAGAATTTGTACTCCCAATAACTTGATATATATCAGCAGGACCAGTCCCTGGTTTAAATGCTTCTATAATGACATCTTGATCTCCTCTTTCGGCAAGCATTCCTGTTTTCCGATTAATTGGCATTAAAATCATACCTTTTGGCATCTTAAAGGGAACATCTGGCTTCCCTTTAAGAGCATCTGCCATAAAATCACCAAAAATAGGTGCAGCTAATGAACTTCCTGTTCCATTATATCCTAACGAAGCTGGTTGATCATAACCGACAAAAATACCAACGACAATGTCAGGAGTAAATCCCATAAACCAGACATCCTTAGAGTCATTGGTTGTTCCTGTTTTAGCGGCAATATGTCGATTAAGATAACGTAAACGTGCCGCAGTACCACGCTGAACAACCCCTTCCATCATCGAGGTAATTTGATAAGCCGTCATAGGGTCAAGAACTTGATCTCGCTCATCAATCAATGTGGGCTCACTTTGATTATTCCATGAATTCGTATTACAATTTTCGCAAATACGATCATCATGACGATAAATTGTCTTCCCATAACGATCTTGAATTCTGTCTATCAGAGAAGGTTTAATAGAGCGTCCGCCATTGGCAATAACGGAATAAGCTGTAACCATCCGTAATACTGTTGTTTCACCAGCCCCTAAAGCCATGGGAAGATAAGGCTGCAATTTATCTACCACCCCAAAGCGTTCTGCATATTCAGCGACAAGAGGCATTCCCATATCATTGGCAAGCCGTATTGTCATAAGATTACGAGAATGCTCAATACCGTAACGCAACGTTGAAGGTCCTGCAAAGGTACCACCATAATTTTTGGGTTGCCAAATTTCACCATTATATTGACGAACTTCAATGGGGCCATCTAAAACAACGGATGCTGGTGTATATCCGTTATCAAGAGCTGCTGCATAAACAAAAGGCTTAAAAGCAGACCCCGGTTGGCGGTAAGCTTGGGTTGCACGATTGAATTCAGATGCGGCAAAAGAAAATCCTCCCACCATAGCAAGAACGCGCCCTGTATGAGGTTCCATAGCAACAATTGCACCTTCAACCTTTGGAATTTGTTGTAAACGATAAGTGTTGTTTGTATTGGATAGTTTTTCAACAAAAATGACATCCCCAACTTGCAGAACATGAGATAAATTCTGAACAGTTTTTCGATAACCATTTTCTTTTACAACATGGAGTGCCCATTTTGAATTAGCTTCAGATAAAACAGCAATTTCCCGTTTTTTTGATAATATACCTGAAGCTTCGCGCTGTGGCTGTAAACCAATCTCTACTTTGTTGGGATTAGTAGAAAGAACAACAGCTAAACGCCATTCAGGAACATCACTTAGCCCTATGATATCTGCAAGTTCTGCCCCCCAATCACCTTTCTCATCAATATGCGCATAAGCTCCACGCCATCCTTGCGCATGATCAAATCTAATTAATCCATCGTGCAAAGCACGTCGCGCAATAAGTTGTAAATGCGGATCAAGCGTTGTACGAATGGAAAGCCCACCTTCATAAAGTGTTTTAGCCCCATAGCGATGTATTAAACGACGCCGTACTTCTTCAGTAAAATAATCAGCTGCAAAAACATAGCTATCACTCCCACGGATTGTCGCTCCTAAAGGTTTAGCTTTCGCTTTTTCACCTTGTTCACGCGTTACATATCCATTTGCAATCATCCGGTCTATAACCCAATTACGCCGATCAATAGCACGTTGTGTATTCTTAAATGGATCATAATTTGCTGGTCCTTTTGGAAGAGCAGCCAAATAAGCACATTGTTCTAGCGTCAGGTCATTGACGGATTTATTGAAATAAGTCAAAGAAGCAGCTGCTATACCATAAGTGCCACGACCCAGATAAATTTCATTGAGATAAAGTTCGAGAATATGATCTTTTGAATAAGTTTTCTCAATACGCATTGCTAAAATAGCTTCCTTAAATTTACGTTCTAACGTTGTTTCTGAACTTAAAAGGAAGTTTTTAGCGACTTGTTGCGTTATAGTTGATGCACCCTCTGGACGTCTTCCAGAACCAATATTACGAATATTATTGATCAAAGCTCGAGAAAGTCCTTCAGGATCTAAACCAAAATGATGATAAAAGTTTTTGTCTTCAGCCGAAATGAAAGCATTTATAACAAGCTTTGGTATTGATTGAATCGGTAAATAGAGGCGATGTTTTGTTGCAAACTCTGCCATAAGACGGCCATCAGAAGCATGGACACGGGTCATTACCGGCGGCTCATAAAGTGAAAGAACTTCATAATCAGGGAGTGCATTTGCTTGACCACTGGTCATAACACCCCACGTTATTGCACCATAAAGTCCAATAGCAATAAAAAAACGAAGAAGATATCTTAAAAAAATCATCATAAAAACGGCTATCGCTTTCTTAAGAATTAATTAAAG
This sequence comes from Bartonella sp. AA9NXGY, assembly GCF_042196845.1. NCBI lineage: Bacteria > Pseudomonadati > Pseudomonadota > Alphaproteobacteria > Hyphomicrobiales > Bartonellaceae > Bartonella > Bartonella sp. AA9NXGY. The sequence continues at coordinate 35,314 of NZ_JBHIRB010000007.1, read as the reverse complement.
AAAAAATACGTTACTTCAAACACACCAAGTGGATATCACCACAAGATTGAGATCAAGAGAAATTGTTTTCTATCTTTTATTTATACTAGGGTACACTAGAAGCCCATATTGATACTCTATTTTCTCATAAATTTAAAGAGGCTGTATCATTTTCTGCCTATAATCAGCAAATTGACGAATAGAATGAGCAATAGAGGCTGCCATTTGTTTTCTCCAATGAGGATCATTTAATAACTTTTCATCCTCTTTATTGGATAAATAACCTATCTCTATCAAGACTGAGGGTATATCTGAAGCTCTTAAAACTTGAAAATTAGCATACCGATGTGGGTTATTAATCAAGTTAATATGATTCTTTGATAAACTTGAAATAACACTATTTGCAAAATTAACCGAAAATGTATGTGTTTCACGTCGTGTAAGATCCATCAAAATATCTGTAACTTCGAGCGTTTCATCTGCAGGCAAACCATCAAGCAAATCAACTTTATTTTCATTTTCAGCTAAAGATTTTGCAATGGCATCAGAGGCTTTATCTGATATGGTATACACTGTGGCACCGCGAAGAGAATGTAGATCAATCGTATCTGCGTGAATAGATATAAAAAGATCAGCATCAAACTCTTGCGCTTTTTTAACTCTTTCACTTAGTCTTAAAAAAATATTGGAATCTCGTGTTAAAGCAACGGTAATATGAGAATCCTTTTGTAATTCGTCTCGCAATGCACGCGCAAAGTCTAAAGTCACATCTTTTTCTAAAATTCCAGTAACACCCCGTGCACCACCATCAATACCACCATGACCAGGATCAAGAACAACACGGAAATTATATGCTGGCATTAACTGTGTTTTTGTATCAAAATTGCTTCTTTGCTGTTTTTTTAATATCTCATCAAATTTTTCTTGTGTACTTTTACGAATATCAATCAGCAACTGCCATAAACCATTATTTAATTTTTTTACGACATTTTTTTCAACCACAAAAGCCGTTTTACTTGTCAAAATAATGCGTGAAGTCTGTATGTCAGAGAAAGCATAACGCACATCTGAAAGCATAACGGATAATGTATTCCGTTTCTTTAAAGGCGTATTTTGCATCGAAAAGTCAATTGTAGGTAAATTGATAACCAAACGTGCGGGCCTGTCCAAAATCTGTAAACGAATATTTGGTTTTGAATTAAAAACCGCAATAATACGCGTATGAATACTATCACCAATGGTTCGAAAATTAATAAGTCTCAGAGGATCTGCGGCTTGAACACTAGTTTGGAGTAGCAAAAAAGATAATAAAAAGTATGTGACGAGCACAATAACATCCCCATAAGCTGTTTTCAGCTTTTTGGTAAAAAAAACTCTTATCATAAGCAAAATACTCTACATTACCTTTGTAATAATTTATCTTGGTTACATAAAACGATACACCAATTTATTCTCTATTTTTCAATAAAAGCTAAATAAACACCTCAAAACGAAATTAAGGTCATAAAGATATTATAATTATACATGATTTACATTGTTACTTGCCAAACGCATGATATCAACATAAAAGAATATTTATGCTTCCTAGCTGATAATAGTCATCTAAATTATCTGTAACTCATATTAAGTTGTCTTTAGAAGTTTTTTGTCTATTATGCGTTGAGACTTTTTTATGGATGAAAAATTTCTATGTTGTAACATTAGGATTGCATTACTTAAGATTCGTTGGTTCGGATATCCGAACTGTTTTAAAGATTATTTTACCGGAGACTTTTAAGAAAATATGAGTCATAAAAAACAGATGGAAATAATGATGAGAAATGGTGTAAATGCAGTCATGCCTTTGCACGTGGTGTTTCGTCCTGTTTTTCTGGTACCTCCCTTTTATGGCAGACAGCCTTTTATGTTTACGAATAGTTATGGCATTCGTTTGAATAAAATTGTGCATGTCGCCTTCAGGATATTAACTTATGTCAAACAAAATGCTTATAGATGCCTCCCATCCGGAGGAAACACGTGTTGTTGTTGTTCACGGCAACAAAATTGAAGAACTTGATTTTGAATCAGAACATAGAAAACAGCTCAAGGGGAATATTTATCTCGCACGTATTACGCGTGTAGAACCGTCTCTCCAAGCGGCTTTTGTTGAATATGGTGGAAACCGACATGGTTTTTTAACATTTTCTGAAATTCATCCTGATTATTATCAAATTCCTATTGCTGATCGCCTTGCTCTTCTTGAAGAAGAAGAAAAAGAAGCTGTAGGAGAAAATTCTGTAGATACCTTTACGGAAGAAGCAACTAAAAATAAAAAACGCTCCAGAAGAACAAAAAAAAGTGAAAAAAACAATGTTATAGCAGCCGATATTGAAAATGATATCACATCTGAAGCGATAATAATTGATAATACAGAAGAAGCATTAAATGCCAATATCTCTTATGATGAAATTGAAATGGTCGGTGCTGAGGACATCCGTGAAGAGCTCCCAATTTATCAAAGAAAACAAGGGCGCCAGTATAAAATTCAAGAAGTCATTAAACGACGTCAAATTTTGTTGGTACAAGTTATCAAAGAAGAGCGTGGTAATAAAGGTGCTGCCCTTACAACATATCTATCTCTAGCTGGTCGTTACTCTGTTCTAATGCCCAACACAGCACGTGGTGGTGGTATTTCACGAAAAATTACGAACGTACAAGACCGTAAGCGTCTTAAAGAAATCGTAAAAGAATTAGCCGTTCCAAAAGGTATGGGCGTTATCTTACGAACCGCTGGTGCCAATAGAACAAAAGCTGAAATTAAACGTGATTATGAATATCTTATGCGGTTATGGGATACTATTCGCACTTTGACACTCGAGTCAACGGCACCATACCTTGTCCATGAAGAAAGCAATCTCATCAAGCGTTCTATACGAGATCTTTATAATAAGAACATTAGTGAAATTCTTGTCTCTGGAGACCAAGGATATCGTGAAGCGAAAGACTTTATGCGTATGCTCATGCCAAGTCATGCAAAAGTTGTGCAACCTTACCGTGATCCTACGCCCATTTTTGCAAGAAATAATATTGAAATTCAACTTGATAAAATGTTGCAACCACAGGTTTCTTTAAAATCTGGTGGTTATCTTGTTATTAATCAAACAGAAGCACTTGTTGCTATTGACGTAAATTCTGGCCGCTCTACGAAAGAATTCTCTGTCGAAAAGACAGCCTTACAAACTAACCTTGAAGCTGCTGAAGAAGTAGCGCGTCAATTACGCTTGCGTGACCTTGCTGGTTTAATTGTGATTGATTTTATTGATATGCTTGAAGAACGCAATGTGAAGCTGGTCGAAAAAAAATTAAAAGATTGTTTAAAAAACGATCGTGCTCGTATTCAAGTAGGTCATATTTCACACTTCGGCCTTTTAGAAATGAGTCGTCAACGTATTCGCATATCGGTTTTAGAAAGTACGACACAGCCCTGCCCACATTGCGCAGGAACAGGAAATATACGTTCTGAATCATCAATTGCGTTACATGTCATGCGCTCAATTGAAGAATATCTTCTTCATAATTCGCAACATAATATTATCGTGCGCACCCCCGTAGCAACAGCGCTTTATGTATTAAATCATAAACGCAATATTCTTGTTAATTTAGAAGCTCGCTTTAAACTTAATATTAGTATTGAAGCAGATGATAGTATTGGAACACAACATCTTGTTATTTCTAAAGGCTCAATAGCAGAGAGAATTTCTCAATCTTCATTGGAAGATGACAATAAGCAAGAAATTGAAGATTCTGTTTTCATAAAGAGTGAATCTATTGAAAATCCTTCTCCCATTGAAACAAATCAAAAGCGTCGGCGCAAAAATCGTCACGGTGAAATTACTGATCATTCTCTCTCCAACGTTCATAAAAAAGAAGATACCTTGAATGATGATTCTTATCGTCGAGGACGTCGTCGAGGACGTCGTGGTGGTCGACGCAATCAAGATAATAGTTTTCATCAGATTCGCGTTCCTTATGCAGAACCAGTGGGAGATTTTGCTAAGCAAGCTTTAGCAGAAATTAAAGCAGCGCATCGCAAACGTCGTGTTTCACCTGCTAAATCTTTTGAACTTGAAGAAACAAAAAATAATACACAAACTCTAGATATACAACAACAGAGTGAATCTGAAAAAAATGATACAAGTATTAAACCTAAAAAACGTAAAACACGTTCTTCAAAAGTAGTAGAAAATCAACTTTCTTTAGAGAATGATCAAAATATTGCAGAACAAAAATCTCTTGAAAAAAAACCTACAACCAGTCCGGTGCGTAAAACTAAAACAAAAAAAGCAGACAAAGCTATTCATGAGGTAGAAGATAAAGCTCTTGAAAAGAGTAAAAAATCAACACGTGGAACACGTAAAAAATCATCTTCTAAAGAGACAACGCAAATACAAAAAATATTAGAGCAAGAAACTGTAATCGAGATGGAGAAAGTTATCGAAACCTCTCCTTCCCAAATTGAAGAAACAATTAATCAACCCGTTGTTATTTCATCAACGCCTAATGATTCTTCCAAAACTGAACGTATTGGTTGGTGGAAACGCAGAATTCTTTCGAAAAATTAAGGATTAAAAAAAACCGCCACAGAAAACTGTGGCGGTTCAAATAAACAATTATAGAAAACGTTTTGACCAACTTTTATGGTGTGGTTTTATTACTTTTGTTTCGCTTTTTCTTGCTCAGCCCGCATACGCTCTTCAATTTCTTTTTGCTTTGATTGAATAGCTTGCTGCAGCTTTATTTGTTCTTGTTGGAAATCTTTTTCCTCCATACCAGGACCGGTATAGGCTGCTGTAAACCCATTAAGAGAAAATTCAATAGGATTAGCTGAACCACGGAAATTAACTGTGGTTACAACCATTTTTGTACCACTTTTCATAGCTGCTATAAGCTTATCATCTAAGACATCATTAGCAATACAACTTGGTCCATTACAAATAATATAAGGAATTTTTTTAGAGAACTCGTCACCAATTTTAATGTGAACACCTTCTGGCAAAAAACGACCTGTAGGCACTTGAATACCTATACGTTTCTCATTTTGCTTCCCTTTTATTTCAACAAGATTAAAAGCCGTTAAAGGTTGTCCCGTATTCGATAATACAGTATTCATTGTATTACAAATATCAACATCATGCTGCTTACTGCAAACTTTGTACCAACCTTGTGATAAAGTTTGCGCATTTGCAGAAATACCAGCTATAAGAAAAAGGGCAGCGGCTCCAACTAATACTGAAACAGCAGAATAAACATTTTTATGCGACATGATTAAGTTAATCCTTTCAACGCGCTCTTAAGTAACTTAAAAAAAATATTAAATATAATTCCAACTTAATTTATTAAATTATAATGAAATAACAATTAATTTTACTATTTTTACTTCAATATAAAAAAAAAAGTCAAATTTAGAGAAAAAATACGACGAGCCATTCTAATTTTTATACACTCATATCATTTCCCCTCTTCATCACATTGGTATTTGATGCAATCTATCCATAAAACACCTCTGTGCATTTAAACTAAGATTACACAAACGAATCAATATTGCAATATTAATTAAAATAAACTCTGATACTACTCTAAAAAACTTACTAATTAAAATTTTTACATTTATTACTCTTCATGTTAAGCTTATAGAACCTTTGCAACAGGTGTTGCAATGCATGAAGCTCTAAAATATCAGATAAATTTTACTGTTTTCCTTGTGTGATACACAAAAACAAAATCATCTACGATATTATTGAAACATTTAATGAATTAAAACCACTGATTGTCTAAAATTTCTGCATAATTGTAAGAGAGCTTTTTGCTAATGAACAATTTTCTGCCCTTGTTTACAAAATAATAGTGATACGCTTTTGTAATAAAAATTTTATATTCCATAGCGTTTAACTAAACAGTTTAGTTTAAAAATACGCTACTAAAGAAGTGCTTTTTTCTTAATTAAACAACACATTTTCTTAGAGAGAAAATCTATAACTGCTGAAAATATTTTATTTATAAAAAACTTTCTTAAAATATAATAACATATTAATTTATAATAATAATTTATCTTTTTTCTATTTCTATATTGTATGAAAGATCCTAATAGCGCAAACCTCTCTTATGTTGAATCAATAAAATTTATCCACTTGTACATCACAAGCGGAGTTAGTTTTATAGATAAACTACTGAACAAAGGAAACCCTCCCTATGAATCATCTCACGTGCCTAAAGCCATAATAAATTTATGCTCATATATTAAACATCTATTATTGCACTTCTGTACAAATATCATCTCTCAGTTTTATAACGTGAATAAAAAATATAGCTTTTATCAATTTCTTTTAAGTTATTTCTTAAATAAAAGAATCTACTAAAATGATAAATTCTTTTCATCTTTCACAATATCAAAGATATAAATCGTTAATGATTTAAGTTTTAAGAAAAAAATGAATTAAAATATCATTTTGTTTCTCTATATAACACAACTTAGAGCTATAAAATATCTCTCTTATCATATTAATGAAACAAGATTTATGATATGAGATGTATCGTCATTAAAATAATTAAACAGATAAAAATAAAAAACTACAAGCACAAAAAATTATGCATAAAAAGAAAACATAAAAAAGATATATGATTTTATTATTTAATATATATATTAAATCTTATATGATAAGAACAATAGATAATATCTTATGTGCATAAAATTACTTTATTATAAATAATAATTAAAAACAAAAAATTAAAATATATTTTAACTATTATTTAGTATATAATCTTAATTTCTCTGTATTTATATGAGTAAATTTTTAATTGAATAATTCTTCAACATGAAAACGTATACGATCTATAATATTCTTTTTCTTGTTTGGAAGCATTATATTATGTACTTCTTTAATGGTATTACAAAGCTTAGGTACACTTTTTACAAACCAATTATCTTCTGTAAGACTATTTTTTATATCGTCAAATATTTGTTTTTCATAACTATAAGAGCCATCTGTTAATAATTCTTTAATATCCCTGACTAAACTAGGACTTATTGAATTATTTGCGCCTTTAGCCCAACTAAAATCTTTATCTTTCCAATCAAAATCTTTGCGCAAAATAGCACCTATATCACTTTGCAATATATCCGCTAACGTATTGCAAGCAATAATAAATATGAGATAATTTTTCATTATCTCATCATCACCTCCACTTTTCTCATTCATTCCCCATTCATTAAACGTTTGAGTTTTTTTTAAATAATCTTTTGCTTTAATCAACTTTTCTTCATACTCCCCTACTTCATACTCTCTCGCTATATGTATTCTAGAGATAATTTTTTGTTTTTTTTCAGCTAGATCCTGTAATTTCGAACCAAGATTATAATATTCATCCTTCAGAGTTTTCAGTTTTTTATATAACTTATTCCGTTCCTGTAAACGCTCATAGTATTCTGCTTTAGAAATATTTTTTTCCCAAATATCCAAATGAGATATACTTTCTTCAATAAATTGTATGCTCTCTTTAATATTCTTTCTTTTGTTTTTTAAATGTTGGTATTGTTCATCAGAAGATAACTCAGCATAAGCGTTTTTTACGCCATATATTAAAGTGAGTAACAAAAAAACGATAGTTAGACACTTTTGTAATGAAGAAAGCATGCTATCTTTACCTAAATTCTTTCTAAAAAATTTACAGGAGCTTATTAGCTTATTATATTAAAAGTGCTATTTATTGCAGTTAAACTGTCTAATCTATTTTCTTCATTATATCAATACGTATATAATAAAAACCAAATAAATATATAAAAGGTTCTTTATTATAAACTTAAATTTTATTCAGAATGATTTTATAAAAATGAGTAACAGTTCTGAAACAATAAAGAAATTTTTTAAACAGAATGTTATTCTGCCATTTCGACAAGCTGTGTCATAATATTCGCTGCTCCAACAAGCCTTTCATCCGCTGAGGACCAATCACGAATAAGAGCAATACTTTGATCTGGTCGAATTTTTGCCATTGTACCTTGTTTTCCCACCCACTGAACAAGAGCAACACTATTTGCGAAATAGTTATTACGAAACTGTATGACAATCCCCTTTGGTCCAACATCTAATTTTTCTACATGTGCTTTTCGACACAATGTTTTAATATGAAAGACTTTAAGAAGATGTTGAACCTCAAGGGGCAAAGGACCAAAGCGATCAATTAACTCCGCTGCAAATTCATCAATTTGTTCTAAACCATCAAGTTCTGTTAAACGACGATAAAGTCCCATACGTAATGATAAGTCAGGCACGAAACTTTCTGGTATCATCACTGTTGTACCAAGAGAAATTTGAGGTGACCATTGCTTATCTTCATTTAGCTCTCCATCTTTTAATTCAGCAACAGCTTCTTCAAGCATTTTTTGATAGAGTTCAAATCCAACTTCTTTGATATGCCCCGATTGCTCTTCACCTAAAAAATTGCCTGAACCGCGGATATCCATGTCATGGCTTGCCAATTGAAAACCGGCCCCTAAGGTGTCAAGAGATTGTAACACTTTAAGACGGCGATCAGCAGCAATTGTTAAAACTTTACCAGCAGGAAATGTAAAGAGAGCATACGCACGTTGTTTTGAACGTCCTACCCTACCACGTAACTGATAAAGGGCAGAAAGACCAAACATCTCAGCACGATGCACAATTAGGGTATTGGCTGTTGGAATATCAAGACCTGATTCAATAATGGTTGTTGAGAGCAGCACATCATATTGTCCATCATAAAATGCATTCATGATATCATCAAGTTGTCCAGCCGGCATTTGTCCATGAGCCACAACGAATTTCAGTTCTGGCACATGTGTTTTGAGATATTCTTCTACAAAAGCCAGATCAGAAATACGAGGACAAACATAGAAACTTTGTCCACCACGATAATATTCTCGAAGCAGGGTCTCTCGTATAACAAGTGCATCAAAGGGTGAAATAAAAGTACGAACCGCCATTCTATCAATGGGGGGGGTTGTTATCAATGAAAGTTCACGTACACCCGATAAAGCTAACCCTAAAGTGCGTGGTATGGGAGTTGCTGAAAGTGTGAGAACATGAATATCACTTTTAAGCTCTTTTAAACGCTCTTTGTGTTTGACACCAAAATGCTGTTCCTCATCAATGATAAGAAGACCTAACCGTAAAAAATTAACTGCATCACTTAATAATGCATGGGTTCCAATGACAATATCGATTGTACCATCTGAAACACCTTTTTTTACTCGTGCAAGTTCTTTCGCTTTTACAAGCCTCGAAGCATGTCCAATTTTAACCGGTAATCCTTGAAAACGCGAAATAAATGTTTTGTAATGTTGACGTGAAAGCAAAGTTGTCGGTACAACAACAGCAACCTGATATCCATTTAATGCTGCAACAAAAGCACTTCGAATGGCTACTTCAGTTTTTCCAAAACCAACATCACCGCATATCAAGCGATCCATCGGCTTGCCTGAGGCTAGATCGTCCAAAACAGCATCAATTGCATTCATTTGATCTTCCGTTTCTTCATAGGGAAAGCAAGCAACAAACTCATCAAATGGTCCAATTGGTGGAAGTAAAGCAGGCGCAGCACGAGTCATACGCTCTGCAGCTATACGGATTAATTGCCCTGCCATTTCCAATAAATGTTTTTTTAGCCGAGCTTTACGTGCTTGCCAAGCAACACCTCCTAATTTATCTAAAGTTACCTCTGTTCCTTCTGAGCCATAACGTGAGAGAAGCTCAATATTTTCAACAGGTAAAAAGAGTAAATCACCTCCAGCATATCTAATTTCAAGGCAGTCTCGTAAAATTCCAGTGGTTCTGATGGTTTTAAGACCAACAAATTGGCCAATACCGTGGTCGATATGCACAATAATATCACCAGAATTTAAAGCAGAAATTTCAGAAATAAAATTTGTATTATTCTTACGCCGCTTTGGCGATCTTATAAAACGATCGCCAAGGATATCTTGCTCTGCTATAATAGCCAAATCTTCAGCCACAAAACCATGTTCTATCATGATAACAGCTGCTAATATGCGATCTCGAGGTGTTGCTTTGACTGTTTGCAAAGATTTTGCAACATCTATTTTTTTCAATCCATGCTCATCGAGAACTTGTAACAAACGATTGAGAGATCCTTCACTCCAACACGCTAAAAGCACTTTTTTACCAGCAGCGCGTAAAGATGCGATATGATCAATAACACTTGAAAAAACATTTTTTTCCTGCGCATTACGCTCTTTTACAAAATCATATCCTTGTTTAACATTTGTGTGAATAACAGTTTGTTCCAAACTTTGTGGAACATTAAAAGGAGAAAAATCAATACGCTGTGAAGATTGTTGCACACCTTCCAAAACACGCTCTGGCGTTAAATAAAAAAGACTAGGATCTATTGGATGATAAGAAGTAGAATTTTTTTCATCACTTTCGCGCTCTTTGCGCGCATTATAATAGTCTTCAATAAGACGATAGCGCTCAATGAAAACTTCTTCTATGAGATGCTCAAAAACTATCGGTAAATTGCCACAATGATCAAAAAAGCTATCAAGGTTTTCATAAAAAAATGGAAGCCAATGTTCCATACCGGCAAAACGCCGACCTTGAGAAATTGCTTCATAAAGCATGTTATTTTTTTGTGATACACCAAATGTACGGGTATAATTGCTTTTAAAACGACTGATACGTTCTGGTGTAAGAGCAACCTCACTCATTGCCTGTAATAAAAGTTCAGTTTTTTGGCCTGTTGTCCTTTGACTTTCTGGATCAAATACGCGGATACTTTCTAGGGTATCTCCAAAAAAATCAAGGCGTAAAGGTTCAACATCCATCGGAGAAAAGATATCAAGTATTCCTCCTCTTACAGCAAACTCACCAATATCACGGACAACCGTAACGCGTTCAAAACCATTGGTTTCTAGAAATTGAATAAGATTTCCCATGTTATTGCGCTGGCCAACACGTGCGTGAATAAGCTGAGCTTCTATCATTTCACGAGGAGGCAACTTTTGCATAATTGCATTTGCTGTTGTTAATATAATTGCAGAATATGGATCTTTCCGTAAATTTGCTATGTGTGCCAATGTTGATAGTCGACGTGCCATAACAGCAATTCCTGGTGATACGCGATCATAAGGCAAACAATCCCATGCAGGAAATTGAAGTACGGGTAAATTGGGTTCAATAAAATTTAAAACTTGTTGTAAATGCGCAATTTTTGTTCCGTCACGGACAACATAGAGGAGCGGTTTACCTTGTGCAATTTCTGAACTTAATTTAGCAAGCGCAAAGGCTTCAAATCCATCAGTAACGCCATCTAAAATCATACGAACAGAATTATTTTTGGGAATAACAATTTTTTTAAATATAGGCATCGGGATTAATAACTTAAGCAAGTACGATAATTGGCAATATCACGGAAAAGTGGACTATCAACTTCAGAGGGGGGCAAAATTTCTCCAGTAATCCATGTGAGTAAATCACGATCATCAAAAGACATAATATACTCAAGCTCAGAGAGCGTTTTATCATTCATCCCAGTAATATGAGCATCGACATAATGTCCAAAAATGAGATCCATTTCACGAATACCGCGATGCCATGCACGAAAAATCAATCGACGACGACGAGCATCTAATTGATTTTTGTCAACGACAAAAACTGTCATAAAAAATCTCCTTTAATAAAGTAATATAAACTATTCAATTAGTCGTATAAAATTTTTACCTTGCTTTAAGGAAGTTCTATAATCTTTTGTTCTTTAAGTGTAATTCGACGATGCATTTGCTTAGCTAAAGCGTAATTATGTGTTGCAATAAGAGCAGAAAGACCAGACTGACGAACAAGGATAGATAAAGCTTGAAAGACATAAGCTGAAGTTACTGGATCAAGATTTCCTGTAGGTTCATCAGCCAAAAGAACCGAAGGGCCATTTGCTACTGCACGTGCAATAGCAACACGTTGTTGTTCTCCTCCCGATAACTCTGAGGGACGATGGTTCGCACGATGAGAAATACGCAGATACGTCAATAATTTGCGTGCACGATCTTCTGCTATGGATTTTTTTAATCCTGCTATCATTTGCGGTATCATGACATTTTCTAACGCCGTAAACTCTGGAAGTAAATGATGAAATTGATAAACAAAACCAATATCATTTCGTCTTATAGCTGTTCGCTCACTATCAGAGCGCTTTGCACAAGAAACACCTCGTAACATCACATCACCAGCGGTTGGTTTTTCTAATAATCCAGCAATATGAAGAAGTGTTGATTTTCCAGCACCAGATGGTGCAACAAGTGCAACAAGCTCTCCACGATTAAGAGTAAAATTCGCTTTATCTAAAACAATGAGCGGCTTATGACCCTCGAAAAAGCGTCTTTCAATCTCTACAAGCTCTAAAATAGCTGTCATTATTCATACCTCAAAGCTTGTACGGGATCTAGCTTAGCAGCACGCCATGCCGGAATGAGAGCAGCAAGAAATGACAAGAATAAAGCCATCATAGCAACCAAGATGGTCTGTTTCCACTCAATTTGTGCAGGCAATTTTGTTAAAAAATAAAGTTGAGGATTAAAAACGTCGACATTAAATAACCAAGATATAAAATCTTGGATATGATTAATATTCGCGGTCGCGATAACACCTAAAATTAAGCCCAATATCGTTCCAATAAAACCAATCATCATTCCTGTAATGATAAATATACGCAAAATCGCACTTTGTTGAGCACCCATCGTGCGTAAAATTGCAATATCATGACTTTTATCTTTTACAAGCATAATCAGTCCTGAAATAATATTTAAAGCAGCAACAAGAACGATCAGAGAAAGAATGAAAAACATAACATTTCGTTCAATCTGTAAAGCTGAAAAAAAAGCCTGATTACGTGTACGCCAATCAATTAAATAAACCTGTTGATCAACTGCTTTTTCTACAACGGGTTTTATTTGATCAACTGCATCAGGATCATTTAAAAATAACTCTAAAGACTGAACCTTATCGCCTAAATTAAAAAACATTTGTGCTTCATGAAGAGGCATAAAGACAAATATTGAATCATATTCAGACATACCAACTTCAAAAATAGCAACGACTTTATAAGCTTTCACTCGTGGCGTAACGCCAAAAGGAGTCTCATCACCATCTGGAGTAATGATACGAATATCTCTTCCAACTGTTAATCCTAATTTTTCTGCTAAGCCACTTCCAATTGCAACACCTTCTTCTTGATCAAACCGAGAAATCGATCCTAATTTAATGTTTTGAGAGACTGTTTTAAGCTTTTCTAGATCTTGTTTGCGCATACCACGAACTAACGCGCCAGAGCCACCTTGAACTTCACCTTGAACAAGTGCTTGACCTTCAATAACAGGCAAAGCAAACTTCACGCCATTTGTAGTTTCTAAAGAAGAAATAAGAGTCTTATAATCAGCAAAACCAGAATCAACTGTTTGAATAATAAGATGCCCATTCATACCAAGAATACGATTGAGAAGTTCTGTACGAAAGCCATTCATCACCGCCATAACAACAACCAGAGCAAATACGCCCAACATAATCCCAATAAGAGAAATAATTGAAATAACAGATGCAACGACATGTTTTTTATTGGGAATCATATAACGAAAAGCGATCATCCACTCATAAGATGAAAAGCATTTGTTTTTCAGCCTCTTCATAATATTTCCTATTAAATTATAGAAAGTTGGCTGAGCACATCTTCAACCTTTAGAGATTTTTTTATTCCTGTTTTTCGATCTTTAATTTCAACTTCATTTTGTGCAATGCTGTTAGGACCAACAATGATTTGCGTTGGCAAACCAATCAAATCCATTGTTGCAAATTTTGATCCAGGGCGTTCATTTCTATCATCTAATAACGGATCAAAACCAACCTTCTTTAATCCCTGATAGAGAAACTCACATGCCTGTGTGCATTTTTCATCATCGGGCTTCATATTGATAATCCCAAAATCAAACGGTGCCATCGACTTTGGCCAAATAATACCATTTTCATCATGAGAAGCCTCAATAGCGGCCGCAACAAGACGCGAAGGCCCAATACCATAAGATCCCATAGAGACCACATGCTCTTTTCCATCTTGTCCCATAACTTTTGCTCCCATTGGAGCAGAATATTTAGTACCAAAGTGGAAAATATGCCCTACTTCAATACCACGCGCTGAAAGACGATTATGATCAGAAACTTTAGCCCACTCCTCTTCATTATGCATTTCTTCCGTTGCTGCATAAAAAGATGTCCATTGCTTAACAATATCATCTAAAACAGCTTTATCACTAAAATCGATTGAACTATCAGGAATGGTAAGTTCAAGAAATTGTTTATCACAGAAGATAGCACTCTCTCCTGTTTCAGCCAAAATGATAAATTCATGACTGAGTTCCCCCCCTATTGGACCTGTATCTGCACGCATAGGAATTGCTTTTAAGCCAAGGCGAGAAAAAGTGCGTAAATAAGCAACAAACATACGATTATAAGATGTTTCAGAGCCTTCATAATCAAGATCAAAAGAATAAGCATCTTTCATTAAAAATTCTCGTGCTCGCATCACACCAAAACGTGGACGAATTTCATCACGAAATTTCCATTGAATATGGTATAAATTAAGCGGAAGATCTTTATAAGAACGAACATAAGAGCGAAAAATATCTGTTACCATCTCTTCATTGGTTGGACCATAAAGTAAATCACGCTTTTGACGATCTTTAATGCGGAGCATTTCCAAACCATAATCATCATAACGACCGCTTTCACGCCAAAGATCAGCAGACTGAATTGTAGGCATCAATATTTCTATTGCACCCGCACGTTCTTGCTCTTCACGAATAATTTTACAAACTTTATCAAGCACTTTTTTTCCCAAAGGAAGCCAAGAATAAATCCCTGATGTTTGTTGTCGAATCATTCCAGCGCGCAACATGAAGCGATGAGAAACAATTTCTGCTTCTTTAGGATTCTCTTTTAAAAGTGGAAGGAAATATTGAGAAAGACGCATTGAAATAATTAACTCCTAATCAGATCTATCATATCGGAACAATTTATCACACCCTCTATTCATCTATAGCCGCATCCTGAATACTTGCAAATATAACGATCTTATCATTTAAAAATTTATTGTGCTTTATTCTCTATTTTTCTTATTTAGCAATAAAATAAAAATGCTCTTCTCTTTTTAAATAACGTAATAGGAAAGTTCTTTTATTTTGACCGATGTAAAAAAACTGTACAGATAGGTTTTTTTTGCCAAATTTCATGAACAGCCGCTCTTACTGCACGTCGTGTTGCCTCTCGAATAAGTTCATTATTTTTCTGTTTCATGCGTGGGGTATTATAAACTGTATTTTCTACGATATCTAAAAGAATATCTTTTAAACTTTCCCCCTTTCCATTACTTTCAGGTAACCCGAATGTTGTTAGACCTATATCCCCTAATAATTCATGCTTACTATTTATATGGAGAGAAATAGTAACATGACCAGCATAACTTAGTTTACGGCGTTCACGAATCCCTAATTCATCTTCATCTCCAATTAAGCAACCATCCTTATAGATGCGGCCAACAGGAACTTGATCAATAACTTCTACAGGCTCTGGTGCAAGACGTAACATATAGCCATTTCTGATATCCATAACAGTTTTAATACCCGCTTGACGTGCTAAAGTTGCCTGAGCCTTAAGATGCATTGCTTCCCCATGTACAGGGACAAGTATTTGTGGCTTTATCCAATCATACATCTGTAAAAGTTCTGAACGACGGGGATGACCTGAAACATGAACAAGTGCATCTTCATTCGTAATAATTTTAATACCCAAATCAATGAAACGATTTTGTACCTCAATAATCGCTTTTTCGTTTCCTGGAATACTTCGTGATGAATAAATAACGGTATCACCAGCGGAAAGTGCAATATTTTTCATTCCATCACGTGACAGTTTAGCCAAAGCAGCACATGGCTCACCTTGGCTCCCTGTGACAATTAAAACAAGATCTTTTCGCGAGATGTAGCCATAATCATCTTCCGTTACAAATGGTGCTAAACCATTCATATAACCAAGCTCTTGTGCAACCATAATACTTCGCTTAAGGGAACGCCCAATGACAAGCACCTTACGTCCAGCAGCTTCAGCTGCAAGAGCAATAGAACGTATCCGACCAATATTAGAAGAAAAAGTTGCTATCGCAACGCGCCCTTCAGCTTTAGAAATAATCTCTGAAAGACTGGCTTGAACTTGCTGTTCTGAAGGAGAGATACCATCCCGACATGCATTTGTGGAATCACAAAGTAATGCTAAAACACCTTTTTTGCCTAAAGCACGAAATCTTTTTTCATCGGTTACAGCCCCGAGTGAAGGGGTATGATCAATTTTCCAATCACCAGTATGAATCACAGTCCCCAAAGAGGTTGTAATTGCTAAAGATACAGATTCTGGTATTGAATGGTTAACGGCTATAGCCTCTACAGCAAAGGAACCTACCTGAAAACAATCACCAGCTTGAAAAATATTGAGTAAAATTTTTTGAGATTCAAAATCTAATTGTTTTTTAGTTTCCAATAATCCTGCCGTAAAAGGCGTACAGTAAATCGGCACTTGTAACTTTGGACATAAATCAAGAACGGCCCCATAATGATCTTCATGTGCATGTGTTAAAACAAGACCCCGTATATTGTGTTTTTCACTTTCTAGAAAACGAATATCAGGCAAAACAAGATCGACACCTGGTAATTCAGAACCAGCAAAACTAATCCCCATATCAACCAGCAGCCATTCACGAAGATATTGGGGACCAAATCCGTAAGCAGCTAAATTCATCCCTATTTCACCTACACCTCCCAGAGGTAAAAAAACAAATTCACATCTATTGGCTGCAACCATAAACATCTCCCAAATCATTAAGGTATCTGATGATAAAATAATTTTTCAATAACGGCCTGCATTAACAGAATCAGCCAAACCAAAATGAACATCCCCAGCTGTTATAATGGCTGTCTGACCGTCTTTTCGCTTTATGATGCAGTTAAAATCACTATCAAGACCATCAAAAATACCCTCAATGACTTTTTCATCATTCACCACTTTGACATGTTTCCCAAGATGAGCGGAATATAAAAGCCATTTTTTTCGGATTATTTCACATCCTTTTGGTTGTTTCCAAAGAAGGTAATTTTTAGAAAAACACTCCGTCAAAACCGTAAATAATTGTTCTGCATCAATACGCAACCCGATATTCTTTAAGCTTGAAGTGGAATAGGGCGCATCTTCATAATTATATTTCACATTTATTCCAATCCCAATAACCAAGGCATATTGTTGTGATGACAATTTTAAAATCTCAAGCAAAACTCCAGAGCTTTTTTCTCCTCTGAGCAAAATATCGTTTGGCCATTTTAAGCTCACAATATTGTTTGTCTGCTTTTCCTCTTTTATCAATTGTTTTATTGCCTCTGCCACACTTACTCCAGCAACAAAACCAAGTTGAGCCGCAGTTTGATGAACAATATCATCAATTAATAAAAGACTAGAATAAAGGTTCCCTTTTGGACTAGACCAAGTCCTCCCTCTTCTTGCTCTTCCCTGTGATTGTTCTTGTGCAACAATCCAAAGATTACCTTGATGACCAGTTTGCGCTTTTCGTTGCGCAATGAGATTTGTTGAATCAACACTATCGTACGCTTCAACAGTGTATCCCTGTTTTTGTGCAAAATCTGATAAAGTATAAACCATATTCGTTAAAACAATGCTGTTGCTGCTTTTTCTGCTAGCTCAGCGAACCAAACTCCAAAAAGCGCGTAAAATAAAATAAAGAATACAGAAAGACCAAGACAAAATTGAAGCTCTTTCGATAAAGCAACAAAATGCGCTTTTGCATCATCAAACCACATAATTTTAATGATTCGCAAATAGTAAAAAGCCCCAACTACAGACGCTATCATCCCAACGACAGCAAGTAGCGTAAGTCCAGCGTGGACAGCAGCAGAAAATGTATACCACTTTCCAAAAAAACCAGCCATAGGAGGTATGCTTGCTAAAGAAAAAAGCTGTATTGTCATCACAACAGCCATAAACGGATTCGTCTTTGCTAACCCTGAAAGATCATAAATATTTTCAACATTTCCATTCTGAGAGCGCATTCCAAGAATAAAGGCAAATGAACCAAGCGTCATTCCAAGATAAATAGTCATATAAAGGATAACGCTTTTTATCCCAAGCATATCTCCAGCAGATAAACCAACAAGTGCATAACCCATATGACTGATCGACGAATAAGCCATTAAGCGCTTAATATTATTCTGACCGATTGCAGCAAAAGCACCCAGTATCATTGATGCAATCGCCATGAACACCAAAATTTGTTGCCATGCAGGCATCACGTTATCAACACGCCCTAGGGGAATAAAGGTCACCACAATAATACGGATGATTAAAGCCATTGCAGCAACTTTAGGGGCACCAGCAAAAAATGCTGTAATCGGTGTGGGCGCTCCTTCATAAACATCAGGTGTCCACATATGAAACGGAACAGCAGAAATTTTGAAAGCCAAACCAGCTAAAATAAAGACAATTCCAAAAATGACCCCCAATTGTACATTTTTGCCTTTTAAAGCAAGAGCAATTTCGTGAAAACCAATTTGACCGGTAAAACCATAAAGCAAAGAAATACCATAAAGAAGCAAACCTGAAGATAATGCTCCTAAAACAAAGTATTTTATACCGGCTTCAGAAGATTTTACATTATTACGATTAATCGCTGCTAAAACATATAAAGCTAAAGATTGCAGCTCTAACCCCATATAAAGCGACAGCATATTACCCGCTGAAATCATAAACATCATTCCAAGGGTTGCTAAAAGAACAAGTACTGGAAACTCAAATATATTAAACTTTTGTGCATTGGCAAAACCAACAGACATGATAAGAGAAAAGAGTGCACCAATAAGCATTAAAATTTTCATATAACGACTAAAGGAATCGATAACGAGCGCATTGGTTTGAAATGAACCATTTTTCGGAAAAATTATAAGAATAATAATGGTTGCCACAAGAATTGCTATGGCTAAACCTGTCACTGTTAAAGAAGCACGTGTATTGGAATAAACACCAATCATAAGCAGCACGACAGCTCCTAATGCAATTAAAAGCTCTGGAAGAATTAAGACTAATTGCGCTATTATTTCAGTTTGCATGTGCATTCTTCCCTTATCTAGTGCAGTTTATTGATGAGGGTTTCTACGGAAAACGCCGTTGCCTTAAGAATAGGCGTTGGATAGATACCAAAGAATATTGTAAGAATAACCAATGGATAAAGGAGGAATTTTTCTCTTAAAGAAAGATCTATTAATACTTTTAAATTCTCTTTATCCAAGGAACCAAAAACCACACGCCGATAAAGATAAAGGGCATAGGCTGCCGATAAGATAACACCTGTTGTTGCTAAAACAACAACCAATTTATTTACTTGAAAAACACCTATTAAGGTTAAAAATTCACCCAAAAATCCTGAGCTTCCAGGCAAACCAACATTTGCCATGGTGAAAATTAAGAAAACAACAGCATATTTAGGCATATTATTCACTAAACCACCAAACGCTGAAATTTCACGTGTATGCAAGCGATCATAGATAACCCCAACACAAAGAAACAATGCTGCTGAAACAATTCCATGGGATAGCATCTGATAAATAGCCCCTTGTATCCCCTGTTCATTCGCAGCAAAAATACCCATCGTTACATATCCCATATGCGCTATTGAGGAATATGCAATAAGTTTTTTGATGTCACTTTGAACAAGTGCAACCAGTGATGTATAAATAATAGCGATAAGCGATAATGTGAAAACAAAAGGCGCAAAATCTGCTGAAGCGATAGGAAACATAGGCAAAGAAAAACGAAGAAAACCATACCCACCTAATTTAAGTAAGACACCAGCTAAAATAACAGAACCCGCTGTCGGTGCTTCTACGTGAGCATCAGGGAGCCATGTATGAACTGGCCACATTGGCATTTTAACTGCGAAAGAAGCAAAAAATGCAAGCCATAGCCATATTTGCATATGAGCAGGAAACTGATAATTGAGTAAAGTTGGTATATCAAGTGTCCCAGCCTCCCAATACATAACCATAAGAGCAACCAGCATAAGCACTGAACCAAGTAAAGTATATAAGAAAAACTTTATACTTGCATAAACACGACGTGCTCCTCCCCATACACCTATAATGATAAACATTGGAATGAGGCTGCCTTCAAAAAAAACATAGAATAGCATTGCATCAAGAGCACAAAAAACACCAATAATCGCAACTTCTAGAAGAAGAAACGCAATCATATAGGCTTTTAATCTCTCTTTAACATTCTCCCAACTTGCTAAAATACAGAAAGGTAAAAGAAAAGCCGAGAGAACAACAAAAAGAATAGAAATACCATCGACCCCCATATGATAGCTAATACCCCCCCCTAACCAACTGGATTTTTCAACCATTTGAAAATTTTGGTTGCTAGAATCAAATCCTATCCAAATAATTAAAGAAATAATAAAAACAAATAGAGTCGTAAAAAATGCGACATTACGTATATTATGGCGTGCTACTTCACTATCATCTTTGATAAACAAAATCAGAAGAACACCAACAAGCGGCAAAAATGTAACCGTAGAAAGAATAGGCCAATCGGTCATTAGTTTACGCCCCCGATCATCATCCATGTAATGAGCAATGCAACGCCGATAAGCATTGCAAATGCATAGTGGTAAAGATAGCCTGTTTGCATTCGAACAACTCTATTTGTAATATCAACAACACGCGCTGCAATACCATTGGGACCTAGACCATCAATAATCTTACCGTCTCCCACTTTCCAAAGAAAAGAACCAATTCTAAAGGTAGGACGAACAAATAAAAAGTTATATAATTGATCGAAATACCACTTTTGGTAAAGAAAGTGATACACTCCTGGCATAATACGCGCCATTTTCTTGGGAAGAGAGGGAGCCACAATATAAAATAAATAAGCCAACATAAACCCAAGAATCATTGCTATAAAAGGCGACCATTTTACCCAATTAAAAACATGGTGAGCATCATGAAGAATATGATTATGGCTGCTTGTAAATAATGCTCCCTTCCAAAAAGCATTATACAAGTCACCAAAAAAGTAAGGTTGGAAAACGACACCAGAAAATATTGCTCCAATAGATAAAAGAAAGAGTGGAATCAACATAACTGGAGGCGATTCATGAACATGATGCATCACATCAACTGTTGCCCGTGGTTTACCATGGAATGTCATAAAGATAAGTCGCCATGAATAGAAACTTGTTAAAAAGGCAGCAAAAACAAGAAGATAAAAAGCATATCCTGAAGCAATATTATGAGATGCAAAAGCAGACTCTATAATCGCATCTTTTGAGAAAAAACCTGCAGTCCCGAAAAGTGTTCCTGGAATTCCAACACCGGTCAAGGCAATGGTCCCGACCATCATCATCCAATAGGTGACCTTTATATGTTTGCGTAACCCACCCATTTTTCGCATATCTTGTTCATCAGACACAGAATGAATCACAGAACCTGCACCAAGAAACAATAAGGCTTTAAAAAAAGCATGCGTAAAAAGATGAAAGACAGCAGCGCCATAAGCTCCAACACCTAATGCCACAAACATATAACCAAGTTGAGAGCATGTAGAATAAGCAATAACACGCTTAATATCATTCTGCACCAACCCCACAGTTGCTGCAAAAAACGCTGTTGTTGCACCAACAATAATAATCACGGTCAAAGCAGTTGAAGAAAGTTCAAAAATTGGCGACATACGCGCAATCATAAAAACACCAGCCGTTACCATTGTAGCGGCATGAATAAGCGCTGATACAGGGGTTGGCCCTTCCATTGCATCAGGCAGCCAAGTATGTAAAAGAAATTGTGCGGATTTTCCCATCGCACCAATAAATAATAAAAGACATGTAATGGTAATTGCCGTCTGCCCATCAAATTGCCAATCTAAAAATGTCATATTTTGTATAAAGCTCTTGTCGGCAGCTTTTGCAAAAATAGAGGCAAAATCAACCGATTGGAACAAAACAAAAATACTAAAGATTCCTAAGAGAAAACCAAAGTCTCCAACACGGTTAACTACAAAAGCTTTCATTGCGGCCTTATTAGCAGAATCGCGCTGAAACCAAAAACCAATGAGTAAATAAGAAGCAAGTCCGACACCTTCCCATCCAAAAAACATCTGAATCAAATTATTGGATGTGACCAACATAAGCATCATAAATGTAAACAAAGAAAGATAAGAAAAAAAACGAGACCTTGAAGGGTCATGGTGCATATAACCAATTGAATAAATATGCACTAATGCCGAAACACTATTCACAACAATAAGCATGACAGCTGTTAATGCATCAACATGTAAAGCCCAATTAAAGCTTAAGTCACCAACAGTCATCCAATGTAATACCAATACATCAATCGCTGGAATATGACCAAGTGCAGTACTGAAAAATGCTATCCACGATAATATGGCAACAACAACCATAAAGCTACATGTTATCAATTCACTCGCACGATCTCCTATCGTTTTTCCACCTAGTGCAGCAATTAAAAAACCCAAAAGCGGAAGAAAGACAATCGTATAATACATCACTGGTTAGCCTTTCATTACATTAACATCTTCAACCGCAATGGAACCACGATTACGGAAAAAAACGACCAGAATTGCTAAACCAATGGCAGCTTCAGCAGCTGCTACGGTTAAGACAAATAAAGCGAATACCTGACCAACGAGATCATGAAGAAATGCTGAAAATGCAACAAAATTGAGATTAACTGAAAGCAATATAAGCTCAATGGACATCAAGATAATAATCACATTTTTTCTGTTGAGAAAAATTCCAGCAATACCAATTGTAAACATCAAAGCAGAAACAGTGAGATAATGTGTAATATCAATATACATCTGCATAGCCCCCTTACATACCTTTGCCTGATTCAACTTGTTTGATTTCAATGGCACTTTCTACCGTTCTAGAAACTTGCTCCGCAATAGATTGCCGCTTTACTCCTAATTTATGACGAAGTGTTAAAACAATAGCTCCAATCATTGCAACCAATAAAATCATTCCAGCAATTTGAAAATAGAAAACATAATCCGTATAGAGAATATCACCTAATGCTTGTGTATTTGTTCGCTGCGCTAAATCTGGCATTGGTTGCGTAACATGCGTTCTCAAGACTGGAGAAAAATAGCTACTCATAAAAACAACAATCAATTCTACAGCGATAATAACACCAATAAGAGCTCCAATAGGAGCATACCGAAGAGTTCCACTCTTTAACTCAGCAAAATCAACGTCAAGCATCATAACGACAAATAAAAATAAAACAGCGACAGCTCCAACATACACAACAAGCAGAATAAGCCCTAAAAACTCTGCTCCTGCAAGTAAAAACAAAGCTGCTGCATTAAAAAATGCGAGGATTAAAAACAAAACAGAATGCACTGGATTGCGTGCTGTAATAACAATAACTGCACTTGTTAGCATAATAAAAGCAAACAAATAGAAAAATGCCGCCGCTAGATCTGTTAGCATAGGCTTCTCCTTAATTATTCAAACAATTGGTATAAACTTCATACCAGATTACAATTTATCGGAAAAATATCCGACACCTCATTTAACGATACACTTAACGATAAGGCGCATCCATCAATATATTTCGAGCAATTTCTCGCTCCCAGCGATCTCCATTCAATAAAAGTTTTTCTTTATCATAATAAAGTTCTTCACGTGTTTCCGTCGCAAACTCAAAATTTGGACCTTCGACAATAGCCTCAACCGGACAGGCTTCTTGACAAAAACCACAGTAGATACATTTAACCATGTCTATATCATAACGGACAGTTCTACGTGTACCATCATTGCGCCGTGGACCAGCTTCAATTGTAATCGCTTGAGCAGGACAAATCGCTTCACATAATTTACAAGCAATACACCGTTCTTCACCATTTGGATAGCGACGCAATGCATGCTCACCACGAAAACGCTGAGATACAAAACCTTTTTCATAAGGATAATTAATCGTGGGTTTTGGTGAAAAAAATTGACGCATAGCTAAGAAAAAAGCACTCACAAATTCCAATAGAAGAAGTGACTTTGCCGCCTGAATAAAACCTGACATCGTAAAATCTCCTCTTAAACGAAATCCGTAAACTTTAAAAAAGCAGCAGTTATCACAACCATTGTTAGTGAGAGAGGAAGAAAAACCTTCCAACCAAGCCGCATGAGCTGATCATAGCGATAACGTGGAACAAATGCTTTGACCATAGCAAACCAAAAAAATACAAAACAAACTTTTAAAACAAACCAAATGATACCAGGAACCCAATTAAGCCACCAAACATCTAAGGGAGGCAGCCAACCGCCTAAAAATAGAATGGTTGTTAATGCGCACATTAAAACAATCGCAACATATTCACCTAGAAAGAAGAGCATGTAAGGCGTTGAAGAATATTCTACCATATGACCAGCAACAAGTTCAGATTCTGCTTCCACCAAATCGAATGGAGGACGGTTTGTCTCTGCAAGCGCAGAAATAAAAAATATAATAAACATTGGAAAAAGGACCAACCAATTCCAATCGAGAAAACTGTTAAAAGGAAGACCAAGAGTTGTACCAAGCCCGTGCGTTTGTTTAAAAACAATTGTTGTGAGATCTAACGAACCACTTATTAAAATGACAGTCACAAGCACAAAACCAATGGAAACTTCATAAGAAACCATTTGTGCCGCCGAACGAAGAGCTCCTAAGAAAGGATATTTTGAATTTGATGCCCATCCCCCCATAATAACACCATAAACTTCAAGAGATGAAATGGCTAAAATATAAAGCAAGCCAACATTAATCTTTGCAACCTCCCAGCCCTCATTGACAGGAATAACAGCCCAAGTTGATAAAGCAAGTGTCGCTGAAACAAAAGGAGCCAAAAGAAAAACCCCCTTATTTGCACCTGCTGGGATAATAGGTTCTTTCACAAC
Source organism: Bartonella sp. AA9NXGY (assembly GCF_042196845.1). Classification (NCBI taxonomy): domain Bacteria; kingdom Pseudomonadati; phylum Pseudomonadota; class Alphaproteobacteria; order Hyphomicrobiales; family Bartonellaceae; genus Bartonella; species Bartonella sp. AA9NXGY. The sequence goes on along the minus strand of NZ_JBHIRB010000007.1, from coordinate 10,258 downwards.
AAATTTAATTAAATCTGCAAAAGACTGTAACAAACCCCATGGTCCAACAACGTTTGGTCCACGACGCAATTGTACCGCTGCCCAAATTTTTCTATCTGCGTAAAGAAGATAAGCAACTAAGATCAAAAGAACGACTAAAAGAAGCAGTGTTTTTCCAACGATAATAAGTAATGGCAACAGCCAAGTCATAAAGAAATCATACATCATTATTCCTTTTCCTTTGCCTTTACTCTACAGTTTGCGTAACATGGTTTTTTGCAAGAGATGAACATTCAGCCATAACGGCAGAAGCACGTGCTATCGGATTTGTCAAATAAAAGTCTTTAATCATAGAAGTAAATGTTTGACTCTCTAGAGAAACCATTTTTGAACCAAGCACCTTAAGATTACTTATATCAGAAGGCACTATATCATCAACGGCACAAAGATGTGGATAATCATTAAACAAACATTGTCTTAATTGAGAAAGAGAATCAAAAGGAAGCCTTTGTCCTAAAATATCCGATAAAGCACGCAAAATAGCCCAATCTTCTTTTGCTTCACCTGGAGCAAAACCAGCCCGATTTGTCATTTGAACACGTCCTTCTGTATTCACATAAAGCCCTGATTTTTCAGTGTAAGCAGATGCAGGCAAAATAACGTCAGCAGCATGTGCACCATTATCACCATGGCTCCCAATATAAACTGTAAAAGCTTTTGTATTGGCTAATTCTACTTCATCAGCACCAAGCAAAAATAGAACTTCACAGGTTTTAAGTATATTTGCAACCCCAAGCTTAGAAGTAAAGCCTATGTCCAACCCTCCAACAATCGATGCTGCATTATGAAGAACCCCAAACCCATTCCATGTCTCACTAAGAGCACCTATATTATCAGCTAATTTAGCAAGACTTTTTAAAACAGATAAACCTTCACTTCCTGAAACCGCTCCCTCTCCGATAAGAATAAGGGGCCTCTTCGCTTCTTTTAAGACATTAAAAAAAACATCCTCTCCACGAATAAGTGTCGTTAATGTATCACTCCCAGATCCAAGGTAAGAATAAGGATAACGTAAATCGACTTTCTCTCCAATTAATGCAATAGGAAAATTGCCCATCCGTTGGCGCTTTAAAATACGCGCATTTAAAACAGCTGCTTCATGACGTGGATTAGATCCCACAATAAGCAGTGCATCAGCCTGTTCAATACCTACAATTGTAGGATTAAAAATATAACTCGAGCGCCCAAACTCTGGCGATAAAGCCCCTCCTCTTTGACGACAATCAAAAAGCGTTGAGCCCAAAGAACTCAATAATGCTTTAAGGGCATACATTTCTTCAACAGAAGCAAGATCCCCCGCAATGGCTCCAATTTTTTCTGGAAAAATTTTAGAGATTACCATTTTAATTTTTGCAAAAGCTTCTGTCCAACTGACAGGTTGAAGCTTTCCATCTTTGCGTACATATGGCTTATCAAGCCGCTGAGTCCGTAATCCATCCCAAATAAAACGCGTTTTATCAGAGATCCATTCCTCATTTACATCTTCATTCGTACGCGGCATAATCCGCATAACTTCACGGCCGCGGCTATCAATACGGATAGCACTACCAAGCGCATCCATCACATCAATCGATTCCGTTTTTACCAATTCCCACGGACGGGCATGAAACGCATAAGGTTTTGAAGTTAAAGCTCCCACTGGACAAAGATCAATAACATTTCCCTGTAATTCAGATGTCATAGCTTTTTCAAGATACGTCGTAATTTCAGCATCTTCACCACGACCGATCAAACCAAGTTCAGAAATACCTGCAACTTCCGTTGTAAAACGAACACACCGTGTACAATGAATACACCGTGTCATAACAGTTTTGACGAGAGGTCCAATATATTTATCTTCTACAGCACGTTTATTTTCTGTATAACGAGAACAATCTCGTCCATAAAGCATTGCTTGATCTTGAAGATCACACTCTCCCCCTTGATCACACACTGGACAATCCAAAGGATGATTAATGAGAAGAAATTCCATAACACCTTCACGTGCTTTTTTTACCATCGGTGTATTGGTAAAAATCTCAGGTGCCTCACCGTTAGGCCCCAATCGTAAATCACGAACCCCCATAGCACAAGAAGCCTGAGGTTTTGATGGACCACCCTTAACCTCAACTAAACACATACGACAATTTCCAGCAATTGACAAAGATTCATGAAAACAAAAACGTGGAATTTCTACCCCAGCCGCCTCAGCAGCCTGAAGCAAAGTGTAATAATCAGGAACTTCAATCTCTTTGCCATCAACTTTGATATTTATCATCACCCATCCAACCTGCGGATAACCCACTTAAAATTTGCATTCGGTTGCTCTTAAAACAAAATCCTTTATTAAACCGCTTCTAAAGCAATATTTTTGCTTTGGACTACATTTCGCGTGTATTCATCAATTCTACGCTCGATTTCCGGACGAAAATTACGTATCAACCCCTGTACAGGCCATGCGGCAGCATCACCAAGCGCACAAATAGTGTGTCCTTCAACCTGTTTAGACACTTCAAACAAAAGATCAATCTCGCGTTTTTGCGCTCTTCCCTCAACCATACGCCCTAAAAGACGCATCATCCAACCCGTCCCCTCACGACACGGTGTACACTGACCACAACTCTCGTGCTTAAAAAAAACAGCTATACGCCAAATTGCTTTGATAATATCGGTTGATTTATCCATAACAATCATTCCCCCTGTGCCAAAAGAAGACCCGACATCTCGCATCCCATCAAAATCCATAATCGCATCGATCATATCCTCACCACGGACGACTGGACAAGAAGCCCCCCCTGGAATAACTGCTAAAAGATTATTCCATCCACCACGAATACCACCCGTATGTTTTTCAATTAATTCACGGAATGAAACACCAAGAGCGTCTTCAAATGTACAAGGAGCGTTAACATGCCCTGAAACCATAAATAATTTCGTGCCAACATTATTTGCTCGTCCGATTGATGAAAACCACGAAGCACCCCGCCGCAAAATCGTTGGAACAACGGCAATAGACTCTACATTATTTACTGTTGTTGGACAGCCATAAATCCCCATATTGGCAGGAAATGGTGGTTTAAGCCGAGGTTGTCCCTTTTTTCCCTCAAGACTTTCAAGAAGGGCCGTTTCTTCACCACAAATATAAGCACCGGCTCCATGATGAATGATAATATCGCAAGCATGCCCATATTTTGTTTTTTTGCCAAGCAAACCTGCATCATAACATTCATCAACGGCAGCTTGTAGCGCTTCACGCTCACGAATATATTCACCACGAATATAAATAAAAGCAACATTGGCTCCCATAGCAAAAGTAGCGATTGCACATCCTTCAATCAAAGTATGGGGATCATGCCGTAAAATATCACGGTCTTTACATGTTCCAGGCTCTGATTCATCAGCATTGACAACCAAATAATGAGGACGCCCATCACTCTGCTTTGGCATAAAGGACCATTTCATTCCGGTAGAAAAACCAGCACCACCACGACCGCGTAAACCCGACGCCTTCACCTCATCAATAATCCAATCACGACCTTTGTCAATAATCCCTTTCAGACCATTCCAATGTCCACGCGACATCGCAGCCTTTAATGATTTGTCTTTTAAACCATAAATATTGGTGAAGATACGATCTTTATCAGCTAGCATACCCCACCTTTTTTTTCTATTACCCGTAGCATTTTTAGCTTTTCCTCAAATGCAATTTTTAAATATCTTTTCAAGATTTCTTACTTTTCGTTAAATGTTGCCATCATGGGTAGAATAATAAAATATTTTCTCAAGAAAAATACTTAATTATGTTCCCCATTCTTTCCTTATCCTTTTTTGCTGAAGACTCGAGAGATCTTTTTTTCTTTCTCATCATCAAGAAGAGATGTTAAACCACTAATTGGCTCCGACGATTTACGACTATTTTGCGGACCAACAGCTATCTCAGGACCCTTTCCTGCCTCAAATGCATCGATAATCTCTTCAAGGCGTTCAGCTGTAAGATCTTCGTAAGTATCTTTAAAAATCATAACCATGGGAGCATTAACACAAGCACCAAGACACTCCACCTCTTCCCATGACAATGTTCCATCCTGATTGGTCGTAAAAGGTTCATGATGAATTTTTTTCTGACAAACTTTAATCAATTCATCAGAACCACGTAACATACAAGGCGTTGTCCCACAAACTTGAATATGCGCTTTTGTTCCAACAGGCTTAAGCTGAAACTGAGTATAAAAAGTAGCAACTTCTAAGACACGGATATATGCCATAGAAAGAATTTGAGCGATATGTTCAATTGCAGCACGTGTCACCCAACCATCTTGCTCTTGTGCACGCATTAATAATGGAATGACAGCTGATTGCTCACGCCCGACAGGATACTTTTCTATAGTATTTTTTACCCATATTTGATTTTCTTTTGTAAAAGAAAACTCTGCGGGCTGATAGATATCATCTGCAAGACGGCGTACGGACATTAGCGATCAACCTCCCCAAAAACAATATCAATCGAACCCAAAATAGCTGTAGCATCCGCCAACATATGGCCTCGGGTTAAAAAATCCATAGCTTGGAGATGAGCAAACCCAGGAGCACGCAACTTGACACGATAAGGCTTATTGGTTCCATCAGAAACAAGATAAACACCAAACTCACCCTTCGGAGCTTCCACAGCAACATATACTTCTCCAGGAGGTGTATGAAAACCTTCCGTATAGAGTTTAAAGTGATGAATCAGTGCTTCCATCGAGCTTTTCATTTCACTCCGCGTCGGTGGTACAATTTTGCGATCCAAGCTCGAAACCGGTCCATTTTTTTCAGTACTCAGTAAACGCTCCACACATTGGCGCATAATTTTCGCTGATTGACGCATTTCTTCCATACGAATAAGATAGCGATCATAACAATCGCTATTTTTACCTATAGGAATATCGAATTCCATTTCATCGTAACATTCATAAGGCTGACTTTTACGCAAATCCCATGGAACACCAGCGCCACGAATCATAACCCCAGAAAAACCGCGTGCCCAAGCTTCATCAATACTTACAACGCCAATATCCACATTACGCTGCTTAAAAATCCGATTTGGGGTCACAAGCGCATCAAGTTTTCCGAGAGAAATAAGAAATGGATCAATAAAATCACCAATATCCTCAACTAAAGATTCTGGTAAATCTTGATGCACGCCACCAGGACGAAAATAATTTGCATGAAGACGAGCACCACAGGCACGCTCATAAAAAATCATCAATCTTTCACGTTGCTCAAATCCCCAAAGCGGTGGTGTTAAAGCACCAACATCCATTGCCTGTGTCGTTACATTAAGCAAATGATTAAGAATACGCCCAATTTCAGAAAACAAAACACGTATTAATTGCCCTCTTTTAGGAACTTTTATATCTAATAACTTTTCAATAGCAAGAACAAAAGCATGTTCCTGATTCATAGGAGCGACATAATCCAAACGATCTAGATAAGGACCAGCTTGAAGATAAGTCTTTGTTTCCATTAATTTTTCAGTACCGCGATGCAACAACCCAATATGTGGATCTACACGCTCAACAACTTCACCGTCCAGCTCCAGAACCATGCGCAAAACCCCATGCGCGGCAGGATGCTGCGGACCAAAATTGATATTAAAGTTTCGAACATTGACCTCAGCCACAATCAACCCCTTGCTTTTTAAAAAACTTCATATCAAATATCAAAAAATCTATCACGCTAAAAAATATTTAATTATTTAAGAAATACAGTACTCTAATATAATGCCTTATCAAAACCAATATTATTTTTTTTCATCTGCTTTCCCATCACATGGCAAAGTATACTGTCCTCCTTCCCAAGGAGAAAGAAAATCAAAATTACGCATCTCTTGGCGCAAAACAACAGGCTCATAAATCACCCTCTTTGCTTCATTATCATAACGGCATTCAACAAATCCTGTCACAGGAAAGTCTTTGCGTAAAGGATATCCTTCAAACCCATAATCTGTTAAAATCCGTCTCAAATCTGGGTGTCCTGAAAATAAAACCCCATACATATCATACGTTTCACGTTCATACCACTCTGCGCCAGGATAAACCGTACAAGCTGAAGCAACAGGAGTATTTTCATCCGTACGAACTTTTACACGTAAGCGTAAATTCTCACGAGGAGATAACAATTGGTAAGAAACATCAAAGCGCTTATCGCGAAAAGGATAATCCACACCACTAATGTCTGTAAGATTAATAAATTGACAGCGAGGATCATCACGAACAAACATTAAGACATCGATAATTGCATCAAGACGTGCCACAATGGTCAATTCACCAAAAGCAAGAACAGTCTCTTCAAGCTTATTTTTTAATTTGTTTTCCAAATAAGCAGCAAGCTCAACCAATGTTTCATCCACCATGACAAGAAAACTCTCTATCGCTCTATGGATCCGGTACGACGGATTTTTTTCTGTAGCAACAATATGCCGTATAATAATGCCTCTGCTGTAGGTGGACACCCTGGGACATATATATCGACAGGCACGATACGATCACATCCCCGCACTACTGAATAGGAATAATGATAATATCCCCCACCGTTTGCACATGATCCCATAGAAATGACATAACGTGGCTCTGGCATCTGATCGTACACTTTTCTTAAAGCAGGAGCCATCTTATTTGTTAGAGTACCTGCCACCACCATCACATCTGACTGGCGGGGTGAAGCTCGTGGTGCATATCCAAAACGCTCATTATCATAATGAGGCATTGAGCATTGCATCATTTCGATAGCACAACAAGCCAAACCAAAACTCATCCACATTAAAGAACCGGTACGTGCCCAAGTAATCAAAGCATCTGCCGAGGTAACTAAAAACCCCTTATCTGATAATTCAGCATTGATATCACGAAAAAATTTATCGTCAGATCCTATCAGCCCACCAGTATTTGGATCAATGATTCCTTTTGGTTTTGGAGCCTCAATCGTTGAATTATTAGATCTTAATTCCATTCAAGGGCTCCTTTTTTCCATTCATATATAAATCCAATAGTCAAAATCGCTAAAAACACAATCATCGACCAAAAGCCAAACATACCTATTGATTCGAATGAAACAGCCCAAGGAAAAAGAAATGCAACTTCAAGATCAAAAATAATAAATAAAATTGACACCAAATAGAAACGAATATCAAACTTCATGCGTGCATCACTAAATGAATTAAACCCACATTCATAAGCCGATAATTTTTCAGGATCAGGGGAACGATATGCTACAATGTAAGGTGTAATCAACAAAACTCCAGCAATAACCGCTGACACAATAATGAAAATCAAGACTGGCAAATAAGAGCTCAATAAATAAGCCATAACCCTCTTCCATCGTAACGAAATGCCTGAGTTTAACACAATGATTCAATATTGCGAGACCAAACAGACAAATTTAACAATCGCTCTATTAACTCTATTCATACTGCTTCAAAGGCATACAGAGCGATACTTTTCTTATCGGCATAGGTAACGCAGAGCAAAGAAAGACGCAAGCCCTATTCTTATAAACCATATAAAAAGAAAGAAAAAACATATTTATTCCCAATCAAACACTCCACCACATCACTCATAGCATATGGATATTTTAAAAAGGAAATTTCATAAGGAATCACAAAATGGCGCGAGTGACGGGGCTCGAACCCGCGACCTCCGGCGTGACAGGCCAGCACTCTAACCAACTGAGCTACACCCGCGCATTTTTTCGAACCAATTTAATTTGGTACAAGCGGTCGTGTAAGGGGTTCATGCGTTTATGTCAAGAAGGATTATGCATTTTTAAAAAAAATTATCAAATACCATCTTTATTCTTGCGTTTAGAAAAATTTTTCCTTAAAGAGTCTCCATTCAATTGCTGATCATTGCATTGGGCGATTAGCTCAGCTGGTAGAGCGCCTCGTTTACACCGAGGATGTCGGGAGTTCGAGTCTCTCATCGCCCACCATATAGCTTTATATTCCTATTAAGTTTTTGATTCTTCATATATTTTTAAAAGATAAGGGATGCCTAAATAAAGTTAGGGGAATATGGTTTTTACTCTTTCCTTTACAAAGCGCATTCTTTTTGCCAGCTTTCTCTAACAATTTTTTAATAGTTCTAAATCTTCTTGTGAAATAATGTTTATCAGTCTAGCAAACATACCAACAGCTTCACATCTAAATGTATCAGAAGGCTTTATAGTGAAACTTTTACAATAAGAATCCGATTCTCTTTTCAAAATTTCTGCTACCTCTTGATCTAAACCATAAAGCTCTATGATCTTTTCCTCCAGTCCTACAGGAACAGATTTTTTGCTAATCTCGACAGAAGATAAAAATCCTACAGATATATCTAATTTCTTAGCCATATCTAAGAAGTGTTCGGAGTGATCAATGCGAAGTTTCCGTAAAATTTTACCAAAGGGTGTAAGTATTTAAATAAAACGCGTAAGGGTATAAGCTTTACGGCATAAACTGAGAAAATTATCCACCAATAATATGTTTCACGCAATCAGCAATGTGATTTACCTTCTTTGCATTAGCAGCAACTCCATTAAATTTTTTTATAATCCAATCAGCTCCTGTTCCAAGGTGTGTAATCCATGTTTTTTGAACAATAGGCTCAACAGCCCTCACAGTTTCTTCAGTAAATGTAGTTAATTCCAGAAATCTTTCACAAACAATTCGAGGCGCTTCAAAATCATTTGCTTCATTACGTACGGTAAACAAATTATCCAAATTATCGTCGTTAATAAGATAAGGGGAATGCGTCGAATAAATTACTTTATTGCCTTTTATGCTCGATAACGTTTGTAAGGAGCTTAATATTTTTCTCTGTGGATGAATACGTAAATTATTTGCTGGCTCATCCAATAAAAAAACTATTCCATTTTTGCTTCTATGCCTGCGAACTTCTGTAAGAACTTTAAAACAAAAAAACCAACGAAACCCTTTACTTCTCTCATGTAAATAAAAAAAGAGGTTATTTGCTTTAATTTGTAAACAATAATCTACAAAACCACTGACAGTATCGTGATCACTATTAGATTTTTCTATTATACAATAATCAAAAAGGCTCTTCCCTTCAGTAATATCCACCCAACCTTCCTTCACTACTGACTTCAAATAACCATTGATCAATCCTATACGCTGCTTAACAGCATCGTTGTCATCACAATCGACAATATCTTCCTGAAAACTAATACCAAGATTTTTTTCTTATTTTGTACTCGATTGGATGAGCCATAAACATACCGACATACTTGGCTCGCATCTCCAAGACAAGTATGGGCACTTATGGGATTCATGATCACTCTCCACCATTCTTTCCACCAGTTACTGCCAGCAGGTATTGTCTCATAAGTATAGCCATTACCGCCAATAATTCTGCTTACAAAGTCATATCTATTCCCATCAAAGCCAATAATAATTTGTTTGCCGTCACTCACATACCCTAACAGACCGGATGCAACTAAAACATTAAAGGCTGGTCCATAGAGATTGATAGTCGTGTTTTCGTTGGCTATACCGTGAACACCTTCTTGTATGACAGATACAAGATATTGATTTATAATGATAATCTAGCTCTGTTCATATTGAATTAGACCCTCGAATAACGTAGGATTCTCTCATTTCAAATCTGTTTATCTTGAATCAATCAAAACCACTTGCTTGCACGTCACAAGCGGGGTTGATGTGTGGGTAAAAATTGTACAAGAAAGGAGTAAAAATGGTTCTTATGAATCGTCTTAATGCAAGGGCTGTAGCAACATTGGGAGCTGGTAAATATAATGATGGTGCCGGCTTGCTTCTTCACAAACGTAAAGATGGTGGTGCTCAATGGCTTTATCGTTATACCATTCATGGTCGGCGCCGTGAAATGGGCTTGGGTGCCTTGCGAGATGTTTCTTTAAAACAAGCTCGTGAATTGGCAACTAGGTGGCGGGCTGTTTTACGTGAGGGGCGTGACCCTATTAAAGAACGCAACAAACAAAAGCGTGAGGCAATGCGCAATCTCCATTATTTAAAAGATATTGCTCTAGATGCTTTTGAAAGCCGTAAAGCTGAATTAAAAAATGATGGTGAGTCTTGTAATTGGTTTTTACATTTACGCCTCCATATTCTCCCTAAATTAGGCTGTCTGCCCGTTTCAGAGATTACGCAAACAGAGATACGCGATACCCTTGCCCCTATTTGGCATACAAAAGCTGGAACTGCTCGAACAGCACTAATGCGTCT